>NZ_CP074380.1:5010000-5310000 GCF_022695595.1 Streptomyces sp. MST-110588 | reverse complement strand
GAGCAAGGACGGCGATCTTACTGTGGACAGGTCTTATCCTCAGTGAGGTCACGCCCTGTCGGTCACCGGTCGGAAGCCGGCCGACCGGTGCGAACCGGTGCGGGTGAAGCCTCGGCCGGCCTGCGGAGGCTGGGCCGGGAGCCGCGCGGAGCGGATTGCGGCGCTCTTGCGCCGGAAGTCGGGCTGTAGTCGGCTACCGGTCATGGGGAAAACGGGAAGAAGACAGGTTGCCGTACTGGTCGTCGCCCTGGTTTCGGCGGCTTTGGGGACGGGAACGCCGCTGCCGCATGCGAAAGCCGCCGAGCCGGCCTTCGGCGGTGCGTCGTCACCGGCCGGTTCGTTACCAGGCGGTTCACCGACGGTCGATTCGCCATCGGTGTTGGGAGTTGATCTCGACAGGGTGACGATCCCTGAGCTGCAGGCTCGGATGGCGGACGGGTCGCTGACGTCGCGGGCGTTGACCGCTGCGTATTTGGGGCGGATCAAGAGCGTTGATCCCAAGGTCCATGCGGTGCTGCGTACCGATCCGACGGCTCTGCGTCAGGCTGCTGCCAGCGATGCCAGGCATCGGCGCGGTGACGTCCGTGGTCCGCTCGACGGCATACCCGTCCTGCTGAAGGACAACGTGAACACCTGGAGCATGCCGACCACGGCCGGGTCGCTGGCGTTGGCCGGGAGGCCGCCGGAGACCGATGCCGCTCTGGTGACCCGTCTGCGGGACGCGGGGGCGGTGATTCTCGGCAAGACCAATCTGTCCGAGTGGGCCAACTTCCGGGCGGCGAAGCCGACGTCGGGGTGGTCGGCGGTGGGCGGGCAGACCAACAATCCGTACGTACTGGACCGGAACCCGTGCGGGTCGTCCTCCGGTTCGGCCGCAGCGCTCGCTGCGTCGCTGGCCCAGGTGGCGATCGGGACCGAAACGGACGGTTCGATCGTGTGCCCGGCCGGGATGAACGGGGTGGTTGGTCACAAACCGAGTCTTGGGCTGGTCAGCCGGGCCGGCGTGGTGCCGATCTCCGCCGAGCAGGACACCGCCGGGCCCATGGCGCGCAATGTGACCGATGCCGCCCTCACCCTCTCGGTGCTCAGCGGCGGCGCCGTCGCCCGCCCGGACGAACCGGCGCGCACCGGCGGTCTGCACGGCCGGCGGATCGGCCTGTGGCGGCTGCCCGCGCTCGGGCCGGAGGTCGATGCGTTGATGATGCGTACGGCGAAAAAGCTGCGCGCGGCGGGTGCCGAGGTCGTGGAGGTGACGCCTCCCTATCAGGACCGGCTCGCCGAGCTGGAATTCCCGGCTCTGCTGAGTGAGTTTCACCGGGACATCGACGCCTATCTCGCCACCCGTAGCGGGCCCCGGAATCTCGCCGAGCTGATCGAGTTCAATCGCGCCCATCCGGCGGAGCGGACGTGCTTCGCCGGTCAGGAGCTTTTCGAGCAGGCCCTCGCCGCGCCACCCACCACCGATCCGGCGTACCGGGCGAAGCGCGCCGAGTTGAAGGATCTCTCCCGGCGGTCCATCGATGAGACCATGGCCGCCCATCGGCTCGACGCCATCGCCTCGCCGACGAATCCGCCCGCCTGGACGACCGACTGCGCGCGGGGCGACAGCGACGTGATTCCGTCCTCCACCCCGGCGGCCGTAGCCGGGTATCCGTCGTTGTCGGTGCCTGCCGGATTCGTGAACGAGCTACCTGTGGGGCTGCTTCTGATGGCCGGTGACCAGCAGGACGCCAAGCTTTTGTCGCTGGGGGCCGCCGTGGAGCACCGGCTCGACGCCTGGCGAGCACCGCGCTATCTGCCGTCCATAGGGGCCGACGCTTCCCGGTAACGGCGGTGACGCTCCCCACCCCCTAGTGCCAGGTAGCCGACCTGGGCCAGGGGGTGGCGGCCGTCGCCGACACCTACTCCACCGACGAGCTGTTGCACATGGCATTCTCTGCTATCGGTTTCTGTCGGCCACTTGCCACTTGCCGCTTACCGCTCGTCGCAGACCAGCATCATTGATCGGAGCCACCCGCCATGCTTTACCGTGACGCCCTCGATCACCTCACGCGGTGGTTGGAAGAGCCGTCGGATCCGGGACGGGTTCTGCCGGTGACCGGGGCGGTGGGGGTGGGAAAGACCCGGCTGCTCCGGGACGTACGCCGGTATCGTCCCGAGGCGGTGTACGTCGACTGCCGCGGATTGGACGCGGATGCGGTGGCGACCGCGTTGCTCACCGAATGGGGTTACGACGGGAAATTCCGCCGTATGCGGGAGAACCCACTGAGCGACGCGATCGGTCAGCAGGCGCGGCAAGGGGCTGAACTGCTGGTGCTGCTCGGCAATGTCCACTGGGCCGGTGCTTCGGTGACCTCGACGGAGCCGGAGCGGATCGCGACCGTTCTTGTCCCTGCGTTGGCAATGTACGGCAGGCAGTCGATTCGTGTCGTGGTCGAGGGTGACGTCGGGCGGGAAAGAGTCAGGGTGCCGCTCCGGCATGAGAACGAGTTGCTGCTGGAAGCGCCGCGGGAGTCGGAATCGGCTGCGGACATGCTCGTTGATGAGCATCAGCAGTTGTCTGTACTGGCTTTGGCCGAGAAGCGCTCGATCTCCCCTGCCGCCTGGGCAGCCTTGTGCGATGCCGTCGGGGTGCCGGCCCGCGACGAAGAGCTTGTGGCGCTGGCCGCCGGATTCCCTGATCTCATCCGTATCCGGAGGGATGAGCAGGGCATCGAGCGCGTCGGGTTCCGTCGGGACGGCCTGCGCGATCTCGTACGGGCGCGTCGCCCGGCGGCACCGGACAGCCAGGCGCGTATCACCGAGTTCCTGTGGGAACGGACGGTCGGCAGGTATCCGCAGGAGCAGTGGCGGGATCGTGGTGCGGTGGAGGAGTACGCCGCGTTCGCGCTGCCGTTGCACGCGGCGCAGGCCGGACGGTTCGGGGACCTGATGAACAGTGCGTCGTTCGTCGCCAATGTGGACCGGAACTCTTTGCTCACCGGCTTGGCACTGGCATATCCGGACGGTGTGCCGCATGGCAGCCGGGCCTCGGCCATCCATTACATGGAGGCGGACGGGATCGAGCCTTCCGGGCACGACGAGTGGGTTTCGTGGCTGCACTGGAGTGAACTCAATCGCGGTGAGGTGGATTTCGCCGAGCAGCTCCTGCGCTGCGGCGGCCCGGTGCCCTGGAAAACGGTGTGGTCGCGCTGGCGGCCGTACGGAATCTTCGGGCCGGCGCCGAGTGATGCGGCGTGTGCGGACGAGTTGGTCGTGGGGAGTGTGGCGGGAACGCCCGTCGTGGCCAGCCGTGTCGAAATCGATGAGGACGAACTGCCGGACGAGAATCCGGACGGTACGGAAATCGATCGTGACGCCGATGGATGGTTCGCGGAGCGGACTTGGCGTCTGCATGACGGTGCCGCTCTCGGGGCATCGACCATCGTCTGGGAGTACTGCGACCTGCGAGGCCATGTCGAGAGCGTCGAAGGCCGCACATTCGAGGCGGTCGCCGATATCCCCGGCCAGGACGGCATTCCCATTCCCCGGCACCCGCAGTCCGTGAATTGGGCTACGGACGCCGGTCCGGACCTTTGCGTGTACGGCGGAGAGGGCGGCCTGTTCGCCGTACGGATCACCGAACCGAACCGAGTGGTCGAAGCACTTGAGTGGCGGCGCAAACCCCTGCTCCGTACGCATTGCCGCTCCGCACTGTGGCCGCTCCCCGAAGCCACGAGCCGGGCGGGTGCGCCTACCAAGGAATGGCTTGAAGGTGCATTCGGCAGCGGCATGTGCGCCACGCTCGCCTCATCACAAATCCCCGAAGGTATTACGCACAGCGAGGCACGCCGATTCCTTACGGACATCGGCGTCCCAACGCTTGGCAGTCTGCTCCCCTTCGCCTACGTCCAGGACGTGAACAGGCCGGGCAATGCCGGTCGCTTGCCGGAACTCCCCGGCTCATCACTCCATACCGACCGCCTTCCCGCCGACGGACGCTTCCACCGCCTCGGCCGCTGGGTGCGGTACAACTTGCTGCTTGACGGCACGACCGGCCGGGTCTTCCATGATTCGGGCGACGAAGAAAACGCCTCGCACCTTCTCCTCGCCCACAGCCTCGGACAGTTCTTCACGCTTCTGGGCCTCTACTGGCACTTGCGGTGCAGCGCCCTGATCACATCCCAGGAACATACGGATGCCCGAAGAAGCCTGGCGGCATGGGGCGAGGCAATCGATCGCGCCACCATCGGTCATCCTCACTGGCTCGCCATCTTCGACGAGCACTGGAATGACCCCGAGATGTTCTGAGGAGGGGCGGGGCAAGGACGGGCCGCAGGGCTTATAGCCGGTGAGGACAAGCCCTGTCGGCCCTGGAGGCGCGTCCCCGTGCGCCCCCGGACGGTCGCATGTTCCGGATGTTCCCGTATGGGATGTGGAGCTGTGCGACCGTTCCGGGTGACCGCCGTCGGTTTTGTCAGGTGCGGGAGGCCGCTATCTGGCGGGTCATGATCGTTGTGAGTTCGTAGGCGGTGTGGGAGGCGGCGACCGAGGTGATTTCGGCGTGGTCGTAGGCGGGGGCGACCTCGACCAGGTCGGCGGAGATCAGGTTGCAGGTGGACAGGCCGCGGAGGATCGCCAGGAGTTCGCGGGAGGTGAGGCCGCCGGCCTCGGGGGTGCCGGTGCCGGGGGCGTGGGCCGGGTCCAGGACGTCGATGTCGATGGAGATGTACAGGGGGCGGTCGCCGACGCGCTCGCGGAGCTGCTGGGAGATCTCGTCGACGCCGCGGCGCATGACGTCGGCGGAGGTGACGATGCCGAAGCCCATCTTCTCGTCGTCGGTCAGGTCCTGCTTGCCGTACAGGGGGCCGCGGGTGCCGACGTGGGAGAGGGCGGAGGTGTCGAGGATGCCTTCTTCGACGGCGCGGCGGAAGGGGGTGCCGTGGGTGTACTCGGCGCCGAAGTAGGTGTCCCAGGTGTCCAGGTGGGCGTCGAAGTGGAGGAGCGCGACCGGGCCGTGCTTCTTGGCCATGGAACGCAGCAGGGGCAGCGCGATGGTGTGGTCGCCGCCCAGCGTCATCAGGCGGGCGCCGGTCTCCAGCAGGTCGTCCGCGGCGGCCTCGATGGTCTCGACGGCCTCGTTGATGTTGAAGGGGTTGGCGGCGATGTCACCGGCGTCCGCGACCTGGGCGAGGGCGAAGGGGGAGGCGTCCTGGGCCGGGTTGTACGGGCGCAGCAGGCGGGACGCCTCGCGGATGGCGTTGCCGCCGAAGCGGGCGCCGGGGCGGTAGGAGACGCCGCTGTCGAAGGGGATGCCGACCACCGCGACGTCCGTCTTGGCCACCTGGTCCAGGCGGGGCAGCCGGGCGAAGGTCGCCGGGCCGGCGTAGCGCGGGATGCGGGAGGAGTCGACGGGGCCGACGGGGGCGCTGGAACCGGTGGGAGCAGGGGAGGCGGGGGAAGTGGTCATGGGGGGAGGCTAAGGAGTACGGGGCCGCCTGAACCATGGACATTTTTGGTGACAGGACCCCGGCATCTGGACATCCCGTCCATCAGGCGATGGTTCAGGGGACAATGACCCCATGCCGATACTGCCTCCCGCCCCCAGCCGCGCCGAGCTCGTCGATCACCTCGTACGGACCCGTATCGCCGGACAGGTCGCGACCCCCCGCGAGAACAACCTCGACCACTACCGCAAGCTCGCCAACGGCGACCGTCACTACTGGCTCGGCCTGGAGCTCGGCGACCGCTGGGCGGACGAGCAGGACGTGCTCGCGGTGATGGCCGAACGGTGCGGGGTCAGCGACGACCCGAACCACCGGCAGGGGCAGGACACCATCGACCCCGAGCTGACGGTGGACGCGCTGGACCGTACGGCCGCGGTGCTGCGCAAGGCCGCCGCGGGCCGGCAGCGGGTGCTGTTCGCGACCGGGCACCCGGGCGGGCTGATGGACGTCCACCGGGCCACGGCCGAGGCGCTGCGCGCCCGGGGCTGCGAGATCGTCGTCGTACCGGACGGGCTGCGGGCGGACGACGGGCTGGTGTTCCAGTTCGGTGACGTGGCGGTGCTGGAGCGCGGTGCGACGCTGTGGCACACCCACTCCCCCGAGCCGATGGCGGCGATCCTGGACGGCCTGGAGCGGGCGGGCCGCCCGCTGCCGGACCTGGTCATGGCGGACCATGGGTGGGCCGGGTGCGCGGGTCAGCGCGGTATCGACACGGTGGGCTTCGCGGACTGCAACGACCCGGCGCTGTTCCTGGGCGAGGCCGAGGGGACGCTCCAGGTGACGATCCCGCTGGACGATCATGTGCTGAGCCCGCGCTATTACGACCCGCTGACCGCGTACCTGTTGAACGCCGCGGGGCTGCTGGGCTGAGGAGCCCGCTCCGGAGCGAGAGCAGCGCTTCCTGTTGTGAGCAGTGCTCTGGGCGGAGAGCGCTGCTTCTGATGGGGAGCAGTGCTCCAGTTCGCGAGCGGTGATCTGGAGTGTGAGCGCCGCTTCGGGTTGAGAGCGGCGATCCGAATTAAGAGCGCCGCTCCGGGAGGAGAGCGGTGCTCCGGGGCGTGAGCGGTGCTCTCGGAGCCTGGGGCACGGTGGGGAGTGCCTGGTCAGTCTCGCGGCGTACGGATCACGCCTTCCTGTACGACGGAGACGACCAGCCGTCCGTCGGCTGTGAAAATGCGACCCGAGCCCAGTCCCCGGCCGCCCCGGGCGATCGGGGACTCCTGGTCGTACAGCAGCCACTCGTCCGCGCGCAGCGGGCGGTGGAACCACATCGCGTGGTCCAAGCTCGCCCCGACCACGTCGCCGGTCACCCAGCCGCCGCGCCCGTGCGCCAGCAGCACCGAGTCCAGCAGCGTCATGTCCGAGACGTAGGTGACCAGGCAGATGTGCAGCAGCGGGTGGTCGGCGTCGCCGTCGAGTTTGCCGTTCGTACGGAACCAGACCTGGGAGCGGGGTTCGCGCGGCCGGCCCACGCTGCCGAAGGGCGGCTCGTCCACGTAGCGCAGGTCCACGGCGGCGCGTGCCTCCAGCAGGCGCGCGGCCACGCCCGGCTCGCGGAAGCGGTCCGCGTACCGGGGCAGCGATTCCGCGGCGGTGGGCAGGGTCAGGGGGTCCGGGGCGTACGGCATGGGCTGCTGGTGTTCTGGGCCCGCCCTCCCCGCCGTCCCGGTCGCGCCTCCTGTCCCGGTCGCCTCTCCTGTCTCGTTCATACCTCCTGTCCCGGTTGCCTCCGTTGTCTCGGCCGTTCCCTCCTCGTACCTGTGGAACGAGGCGGAGAGGTGGAAGACCGGCCGGCCGTGCTGGACGGCGACAACCCGGCGGGTGGTGAAGGAGCGGCCGTCGCGGACCCGGTCGACGGTGTAGACGAGGGGCGCGCCGGGGTCGCCGGGGCGCAGGAAGTAGGCGTGGAGCGAGTGCGGCGGGCGGTCCTCGGGGACCGTACGCCCGGCCGCGACCAGGGCCTGGGCGGCGACCTGTCCGCCGAAGACACGGGGGACGATCGAGGCCCGGCTTTCGCCGCGGAAGATGTTCTCTTCGACGCGTTCGAGGTCCAGGAGCGCGAGCAGATCGCCGAGGGCATCCGGGGCGCCGAGAGCAACAGGGGCAACAGAGGTGACAGAGGCAACAGGGGCATCGGCGGCGTCGAGGGCGTCGGACGCGCCAAGGCCGTCGGACGCGCCTTCCATGGCCCCGTCCTCGGCCCCGGCCCCGGCCCCGTCCCCGTCCCCGTGGCCGAGGATGCCTGCCGAATTCTCGTGATCCTGGAGGCTGTTAGCCGCACCGGCCGGCCTCCCGTGACTCCCGGCGCCGCCCACCGCGCCGCCCCCGCCCCCGCCCCCCTGGCCCCCGTTCACAGCCCCATCGACTTGGCGACGATGGAGCGCATGACCTCACTCGTACCGCCGTAGATACGGGTGACGCGGGTGTCCGCGTACAGGCGCGAGATCGGGTACTCCTGCATGTAGCCGTAACCTCCGTGCAACTGGAGGCACTTGTCAATGACGACGGCGGCCCGTTCGGTGGTGAAGAGTTTGGCGGACGCGGCGTCGGCGGCGGTCAGTTCGCCCGCGTCGTGCGCCTCCAGCGCCCGGTCCACGACCGCCTGCATGGCGTCCACCTCGGACTTGCAGTCCGCGAGCACGAACTTGGTGTTCTGGAAGGAGGCGACCGCCTTGCCGAAGACCTCGCGCTCCTGGACGTACTTCTTGGCGAACTCCACGGCCGCGGCGGCCTGCGCGTACGCGCCGAAGGCGATGCCCAGGCGCTCCTGCGGGAGGTTCTGTCCCAGGTAGGAGAACGCCTTGCCCTCCTCGCCCAGGCGGTCCCGGACCGGCACCTTGACGTCGGTGAAGGAGAGTTCGGCGGTGTCGGAGGTCTTCAGGCCGAGTTTTTCCAGCTTGCGGCCGACCGCGTACCCCTCGGAGGCGGTGTCCACGACCAGGAGGGTGATGCCGGCCCGGCGATCCTCGGGGGTGGGAGGGGCGGTACGGGCGCAGACGATGACGCGGTCGGCCAGGACGCCGCCGGTGATGAAGGTCTTGGCGCCGTTGAGGACGTAGTGCGTGCCGTCCTCGGAGAGCCTGGCGGTGGTCTTCATGCCGGCCAGGTCCGAGCCGGTGCCGGGCTCGGTCATCGCGATGGCCGTCATCATGTCGCCGGAGACGAAGGGGGGCAGCCAGCGCCGCTTCTGCTCCTCGTCGGCGTACTTCAGGAAGTACGGGAGGCAGAGCGCGGTGTGCACGCTGGAGCCGCCGAAGCTGACACCGGCCCGGGCGCACTCTTCGGTGATCACTGCGTTGAACTTGAAGCTGTGCTGACCCGCGCCGCCGTATTCCTCGGGGACCTCGATGCCGAAGACGCCCAGCTCGCCGAGCTTCTTGTAGAAGTCGCGGGGCGCCTGGCCGGCCGCCATCCACTCGTCGTAGTACGGGACGACCTCGGCGGCGATGAAGTCGCGGATGGCCGCCCGGAACGCCTCGTGGTCCTCGTTGAACACCGTACGTCGCATGTGCCGCCCTCCGTGTTCGACTCCAGCCGAAAGCCCGACTAAGCGCTTGCTCAGCGCGAAGCTACCGGCCGGTCATGGGCGCTGTCCAGAACTGTTCGAATGCGAAGAAGAACCGGGAGACGGAACAGGCCGCGGAACAAGCCACGGAACAGGCCACGGAAGATACCGCTCAAGCCGCCCCGGCCCCTCAGACCGCCGACACCGCCCCGAACGCCCCCCGCGCCAGCCGGTGCAGCAACTGCGCCATCTCCGTACGCCCCGGAAGCGCGCCCGGACGGCTGAGGTGCGGGGTGGAGTTCAGCAGCCCGAAGACGGCGTGCACACAGGCGCGGACCTGGGCTTCGGCACACTCGGGGTGGACCTGGCGGACGACGGTGACCCACAGCTCCACGTACTCCCGCTGGAGGCGCCGCACCCGCTTGCGGTCGGCCTCGCGCAGCCGGTCCAGCTCGCGGTCGTGGACGGTGATCAGCGGGCGGTCGTCCAGCGCGAAGTCGATGTGCCCCTCGATCAGGGCGTCCAGTACGGCCTCGGGGTCCTCGGGGTTCTCGCCGCCGGCCGCCACCCGGATCCGGCCGCCCTCCAGCAGGCGCTCGCTGATCCCCACGAGCAGTTCGGCGAGCATGGCGTCCTTGCCCGCGAAATGGCGGTAGAGGCCGGGCCCGGAGATGCCGACGGCCGCGCCTATCTCGTCCACGCCGACCCCGTGGAAGCCCCGCTCGGCGAAGAGACGGGCGGCCTCCTTGAGGATCTGCTCACGGCGGCTGGTGGAGGCGGGGGCCTGGGTACTCATGGGAACAATTGTAGACAGCCGCGTTAGTGGTCGTTAACCTGTGGGAAATGGGGTTAACGACTATTAACAACGTTGACCGGGGACGAGAACGGCACCGGGGCCGGAACCAGGACCGGGCCCACAACCGGACCCGGGACCGAGCGAGGGGGTTCCCTGCGATGGAGCAGGCACCGGTGCTGGAGAGCTCCGCCGATCCGGCGTCCGACTCCTGGCGCGCCAACGAGGCCGCGCACCGCGAACTGGCGGCGCGCCTGCGCGAGAAGCTGGCGACGGCGCGGCTGGGCGGCGGCGAGAAGGCCAGGGCCCGGCACACCGCGCGCGGCAAGCTGCTGCCGCGCGACCGGGTGGACGCCCTGCTGGACCCGGGCTCGCCCTTCCTGGAGCTGGCACCGCTGGCGGCGGACGGCATGTACGGAGGGGCCGCGCCCGCCGCCGGGGTGATCGCGGGCATCGGGCGGGTCAGCGGTCGCGAGGTGGTGATCGTGGCCAACGACGCCACGGTCAAGGGCGGCACGTACTACCCGATGACGGTCAAGAAGCATCTGCGGGCCCAGGAGATCGCACTGGAGAACCGCCTCCCGTGCCTGTATCTCGTCGACTCCGGCGGCGCCTTCCTGCCCATGCAGGACGAGGTCTTCCCCGACCGGGAGCACTTCGGGCGGATCTTCTACAACCAGGCCCGTATGTCGGGGGCCGGCATCCCCCAGATAGCGGCGGTGCTCGGGTCCTGTACGGCCGGCGGCGCGTACGTACCGGCCATGAGCGACGAGGCGGTGATCGTCCGCGAGCAGGGCACGATCTTCCTGGGCGGCCCGCCGCTGGTGAAGGCCGCCACCGGCGAGGTCGTCACGGCCGAGGAGCTGGGCGGCGGCGAGGTCCACTCCCGTACCTCCGGCGTCACCGACCACCTCGCCGAGGACGACGCCCACGCGCTGCGGATCGTGCGCACCATCGTCGGGACGCTCGGCGACCGCGCCCCGCTCCCCTGGTCCGTACGGCCCGTGGAGGAGCCGAAGGCCGACCCGGCGGGTCTGTACGGAGCGGTGCCCGCCGACTCCCGCACCCCCTACGACGTCCGCGAGGTCATCGCCCGGATCGTGGACGGCTCGCGCTTCGCGGAGTTCAAGGCCGAGTACGGCACGACGCTGGTGACCGGCTTCGCGCATCTGCACGGCCATCCGGTCGGCATCGTCGCCAACAACGGCATCCTGTTCTCCGAGTCCGCCCAGAAGGGCGCTCACTTCATCGAGCTGTGCGACCAGCGCGGCATCCCGCTGCTCTTCCTCCAGAACATCTCCGGCTTCATGGTCGGGCGCGACTACGAGGCGGGCGGCATCGCCAAGCACGGCGCGAAGATGGTCACGGCCGTGGCCTGTACGAGGGTTCCCAAGCTGACGGTCGTCATCGGTGGCTCGTACGGCGCCGGCAACTACTCGATGTGCGGCCGGGCCTACTCCCCCCGCTTCCTGTGGATGTGGCCCAACGCCAAGATCTCGGTCATGGGCGGCGAGCAGGCCGCCTCCGTCCTTGCGACCGTCAAGCGCGACCAGCTCCAGGCGCGCGGCGAGGAGTGGAGCGTCGAGGAGGAGGACGCCTTCAAGGCCCCGATCCGCGAGCAGTACGAGACCCAGGGCAACGCCTATTACGCGACCGCGCGGCTGTGGGACGACGGGGTCATCGACCCGCTGGAGACCCGTCAGGTGCTCGGTCTGGCCCTGACGGCCTGCGCCAACGCGCCGCTTCCCCAACGGGACGCCACCGCGCCCGGCTACGGCGTCTTCCGGATGTGAGAGGGATGCCCACGATGTCCACCATGTTCGACACCGTTCTGGTCGCCAACCGGGGCGAGATCGCCGTCCGCGTCATCCGTACGCTGCGCGCGCTGGGCATCCGCTCCGTCGCCGTCTTCAGCGACGCGGACGCCGACGCCCGGCACGTCCGCGAGGCGGACACGGCCGTACGGATCGGTCCGGCACCCGCCGCCGAGAGCTATCTGTCCGTCGACCGCCTCCTGGAGGCCGCCGCCCGCACCGGCGCCCAGGCCGTCCACCCCGGGTACGGCTTCCTCGCCGAGAACGCCGTCTTCGCGCGGGCCTGTACGGACGCGGGGCTCGTCTTCATAGGTCCCCCGTCCGACGCCATCGACCTCATGGGCGACAAGATCCGCGCCAAGGAGACGGTGCAGGCGGCGGGCGTACCGGTCGTGCCCGGCTCCTCGGGGAGCGGGCTGAGCGATGACCAACTGGCCGACGCGGCACGCGAGATCGGTATGCCGGTGCTGCTCAAGCCGTCCGCGGGCGGTGGCGGCAAGGGCATGCGGCTCGTACGGGAGGCAGCGCGGCTCGGCGAGGAGATCGCCGCCGCCCGCCGTGAGGCTCGCGGCTCCTTCGGCGACGACACCCTCCTGGTGGAGCGCTGGATCGACCGGCCACGGCACATCGAGATCCAGATCCTGGCCGACGGCCACGGCAACGTCCTCCACCTCGGGGAGCGCGAGTGCTCCCTCCAGCGGCGCCACCAGAAGGTCATCGAGGAGGCACCGTCGGTCCTCCTGGACGAGGCCACCCGCGCCGCCATGGGGGCGGCGGCCGTCCAGGCGGCCCGCTCCTGCGGCTACCGGGGCGCCGGAACGGTGGAGTTCATCGTGCCGGGCGGCGGTCTCCCGGGCAGCGGTCTCCCGGGCAGCGGCCCGAGGACCGCAGGAAGCCGAGAAGCGCAAGAAGCCCAAGAAGCCCAAGAAGGCTGTCTGCCCTTCTACTTCATGGAGATGAACACCCGCCTCCAGGTCGAACACCCGGTCACGGAACTGGTCACCGGCCTGGACCTGGTCGAGTGGCAGTTGCGCGTCGCCGCGGGCGAGCCGCTGGCCCACACGCAGCAGGACATCACCCTCACCGGCCATGCGATCGAGGCCCGGATCTGCGCGGAGACCGCACGGGCGGCGGACGGGCACGTGGACTTCCTGCCCTCCGCCGGCACCGTCCTGGCCCTGCGCGAACCGGCCGGCGACGGCATACGGGTCGACTCCGGCCTGCTCGAAGGCACCGAGGTCGGCACCTCCTACGACCCGATGCTCGCCAAGGTCATCGCGTACGGACCGGACCGGCCGGCCGCTCTGCGCCGGCTGCGGGCCGCCCTGGGCGCCACGACCGTCCTGGGTGTGGACACCAACACCGGCTTCCTGCGCGCGCTGCTGGCCCATCCGGACGTCGTATCGGGTGATCTGGACACCGGTCTGATCGACCGCGACGCGCACACGCTCGTACGGGCGGGGGTGCCCGACGAGGTGTACGGGGCCGCCGCGCTGCTGCGGCAGGCGGCCCTGGAACCGGGCCGTGGTGCGGCGGCAGCGGAGGAGGGCTGGACCGACCCGTTCTCCGTGCGGAGCGGGTGGCGGCTGGGCGGCGAGACCGCGTGGACGGTGCACCACCTGCGGGTACCCGGCCACGATCCGGTGACCGTCCGCGTACGGGACGCGGCCGGCGGAAGCCGGCCGGGGGCCGGGGCCGGCAGCGCCTACGAGGTCCGGGTCGGCGACGGTGAGCCCGTCCGCGCCGCCCTGGTGGCCGGCGGCGACCGCCCGGACACGGACCGGACGGTCCTCACCTGGGACGGCATGACCCACGCCTTCACCGCCGTCGCCCGCTCCGGGCCGGCGTCCGCGACGGACACCTGGCTCGGCCGGGACGGCGGGACCTGGTGCGTCCAGGACCACGATCCGGTGGCGGCGACGCTGCGCGGCGCGGCCGGCGGGCACGGCGTGGACGCGCTCACCGCGCCGATGCCCGGCACGGTCACCGTCGTCAAGGCGGCCGTGGGGGACGAGGTGGCGGCCGGTCAGGGGCTGCTGGTCGTGGAGGCGATGAAGATGGAACACGTGGTCTGCGCGCCGCACGCGGGCGTGGTGACCGAACTGGACGTGACACCCGGCAGCACGGTCGCCATGGACCAGGTGCTGGCGGTCGTCACGCCGTACGAGAGCGGTCTCGAAGGCGGTTCCGACGGCAGTCCTGAAGGCGGTCCCGGCGGCAGTCCTGAAGGCGGTCACCAAGACCGTCCCGAAGGCCCGGCTGCCGGCGGAGCCGGAAAGGGGGACTCATGACCGCGCCCGGACTTCCGATGGCCGTACCGGCCGAGGGCCTGCCGCCCCGGGTCCGCATCCATGAGGTCGGCGCCCGCGATGGTCTGCAGAACGAGAAGGGCGTCGTCCCCACCGAGGTCAAGGCGGAGTTCATCCGCCGGCTGGCCGACGCGGGCCTGACGACCATCGAGGCCACCAGCTTCGTCCACCCCAAGTGGGTGCCCCAACTGGCGGACGCCGAGGCACTGTTCCCCCAGCTCGCCGACCTCGCCGAACGCGCCGCGCCCGACGTACACGCGCCCGGCGCCCACCGCGCCTCCGGTGGCGTCCACCTCCCCGTCCTCGTCCCCAACGAGCGGGGTCTGGACCGCGCACTGTCGCTCGGTGCCCGCCGGATCGCCGTCTTCGGCAGCGCCACGGAGTCCTTCGCCAAGGCGAACCTCAACCGTACGGTGGACGAGTCGCTGGCCATGTTCGAGCCCGTCGTGGCCCGCGCCAAGGACGCCGGGGTCCACGTCCGCGGCTATCTGTCCATGTGCTTCGGCGACCCCTGGGAAGGCCCGGTTCCCGTCGACCGGGTCGTACGGGTCTGCCGTGCCCTGCTCGACCTGGGCTGTGACGAGCTGAGCCTGGGCGACACCATCGGCGTCGCCACGCCCGGCCACGTCCGGTCCCTGCTGTCCGCGCTGAACGAGGCGGGGGTGGCCACCCCGCGCATCGGCGTGCACTTCCACGACACGTACGGACAGGCGCTGTCCAACACCCTGGCCGCCCTCCAGCACGGCGTCACCACCGTCGACGCCTCGGCGGGCGGTCTGGGCGGCTGCCCGTACGCCAAGAGCGCCACCGGCAACCTCGCCACCGAAGACCTCGTCTGGATGCTGCACGGCCTCGGCATCGAGACCGGGGTCGACCTGGGCCGTCTGATCGCCACAAGCGTGTGGATGGCCGAACGTCTGGGCCGGCCGAGCCCCTCCCGCACCGTCCGCGCCCTCTCCCACAAGGAGTGATCCCGATGCCCCTGGACCACCGGCTCTCCCCCGAACTCGAAGAACTGCGCCGTACGGTCGAGGCGTTCGCGCACGACGTCGTGGCGCCGAAGATCGGCGAGTTCTACGAGCAGCACGCCTTCCCGTACGAGATCGTGCGCGAAATGGGCCGTATGGGCCTGTTCGGCCTGCCCTTCCCCGAGGAGTACGGCGGCATGGGCGGTGACTACCTGGCGCTGGGCGTCGCCCTGGAGGAACTGGCCCGGGTCGACTCCTCCGTGGCGATCACGCTGGAGGCCGGGGTCTCGCTCGGCGCCATGCCGATCTACCACTTCGGTACGGAGGAGCAGAAGCGCGAGTGGCTGCCGCGGATGTGCGCCGGCGAGATGCTGGGCGCCTTCGGCCTGACCGAGCCGGACGGCGGGTCGGACGCGGGCGGCACCCGCACCACGGCCGTACGCGACGGCGACTCCTGGGTGATCAACGGCAGCAAGTGCTTCATCACCAACTCCGGTACGGACATCACCGGGCTGGTCACGGTCACCGCCGTCACCGGCCGGGGCGAGGACGGACGGCCGGAGATCTCCGCGATCATCGTGCCGTCCGGCACCCCGGGCTTCACCGTCGCCGCGCCGTACTCCAAGGTCGGCTGGAACGCCTCGGACACCCGTGAGCTCTCCTTCTCCGACGTACGCGTCCCGGCCGCCAACCTCCTGGGGAAGCAGGGCCGCGGGTACGCCCAGTTCCTGCGCATCCTCGACGAGGGGCGGATCGCCATCTCGGCCCTGGCCACCGGCCTGGCGCAGGGCTGTGTGGACGAGTCGGTCACCTACGCGCGCACCCGCCACGCCTTCGGCAAGCCGATCGGCTCCAACCAGGCCATCCAGTTCAAGCTCGCGGACATGGAGATGCGCGCCCACACCGCGCGCCTGGCGTGGCGCGACGCCGCTTCCCGGATGCTGCACGGCGAGTCCTTCAAGAAGGAGGCCGCGCTCGCCAAGCTGTACTCCTCCGAGATCGCGGTCACCAATGCCCGGGAGGCCACGCAGATACACGGCGGGTACGGGTTCATGAACGAGTACCCGGTCGCCCGTATGTGGCGCGACTCCAAGATCCTGGAGATCGGCGAGGGGACCAGCGAGGTCCAGCGCATGCTGATCGCCCGGGAGCTGGGGGTCACGGGCTGAGAACGGGCTGAGAGCCGGCCGGCACGAGCTGGGAACGGGCTGAGAGCCGGCCGGCACGAGCTGGGAACGGGCCGGGGGCCGGCCGGCACTGCTCCGGCCGGCCCCGCGGATGCGGAGCCGGCCGGAGTCCTGTGACAGCAGCCCTGTGACGCATGTCAGGCGACAGGTGATTCAGACGATCGTCACCCCGCCGCCGGCAGATGTCATGCCGTCGGCCAGGGGACCTGCGGAGAGCGGTAGTAGACGATGCCCAGGGCGTCCCAGCGGGGCGCCTGGGCGGCCAGCCGGGTCCGGTAGCCGTCCCAGTCGTGCGTGGACGCCGGTGACCAGCCCAGCTCCGCGATGCCCGGCAGACGCGGGAAGGCCATGTATTCGAGGTGCTTGGAGGTCGAGAGGGTCTCCGTCCACAAGGGAGCCTCCACTCCCCGGATCGACTCCTGCGGGGCGCCCTGGAGGTAGCTGCCCGGGTCCCAGTCGTAGGAGCGCCGCACCTCTACGTAGCCCGCCCAGGACAGGCCCAGCGGGTGTCCTTGGTGTACTTCATGTCCAGGTAGGACCGGTCGGCGGGCGAGATGATCAGACCGGTGCCGTTGCGGGCCGCCGCCACGACCTGGGCGCGTTCCTTGGCGCTGGTCTTGTCGTAGCCCCAGTACTGCACCACCGCGTCCTTGACCGGGTGCGCGCCGGTGAGCTGGTGCCAGCCGATCACCTTCTTGCCGTACTTGGTGACCACCGGCTGCACCTTGTCCATGAAGGTCACGTAGTCCTCGTGGCTGGTGGAGTTCGCCTCGTCGCCGCCGATGTGGAGGTAGCGGCCGGGCGTCATCGCGGCCACCTCGCGGATGACGTCGTCCACGAAGTCGTACGTGATCTTCTTGGGCACGCACAGCGAGCTGAAGCCGACCTTGGTTCCGGTGTAGAGCGGCGGCGCGACGCCGTTGCAGTTCAGCGGGGCGTAGGAGGCCAGTGCCGCGTTGGTGTGGCCCGGCATGTCGATCTCGGGGACCACCGTCAGATAGCGGCTGGCCGCGTAGCGCAGGATCTCCCGGTAGTCGTCCTTGGTGTAGTAGCCGCCGGGGCCGCCGCCGACCTGGGTGCTGCCGCCGTACGTGGCCAGCTTGGGCCAGGACTTGATGGCGATCCGCCAGCCCTGGTCGTCCGAGAGGTGCAGATGCAGGGTGTTGATCTTGTAGAGGGCGAGCTGGTCCATGTAGCGCTTGACCTGGCCGACCGTGAAGAAGTGGCGGGAGACGTCGAGCATCGCGCCGCGGTAGGCGTAGCGCGGGGTGTCGGTGATCGTGCCGCCGGTGACCCGCCAGGGGCCGGGCTGTTCGGTGCGCCGCTCCACGGCCGGGGGCAGCAGTTGCCGCAGCGTCTGCACGCCGTGGAAGAGGCCCGCCGGGCGGGCGGCGCTGATGGTGACCGCGCGCGGGCCGGAGGTCAGCCGGTAGCCCTCGGCACCGAGCTTCTTGGTGTCGTTGCCGCCGAGCCGCAGGACGATCCCGTCCCGGCCCTCTCCGTCGGTGACCGGCAGCTTGTAGCCGGTGGACGGGCGCAGTATGCCCGCCAGGTAGCGGCCGACCCGCTCGGCCTGGTCCGCTCCTTCGGGGACGCGGATATGGGTCCGCCGGTCGATGGTGTACGGGCTCTTGCCCGGCTGTACGGACGCGGGTGCGGGGACGACCTGGTCCAGGGCGGTGGGTGGGGGGCCGGCGTGTCCGGCGGCGGGAAGCGCTCCGGCCGTTCCCAGGCCGGCGGTGGCGATCAACAGCAGCGAGCAGAACAGTCTGCGTCGTCTCACAGAGAATTCCCTTCGGCGAGCTTCGTGCATGGCCGTGCTGTGACGTCGTTACATGCCGTGGAGCAACCGAACGTTCACACTTGACTACCCTGCGCTCTCGAAGCGGTCAAGACGTTGAACACATCGACATATCGCCTGCCGTGTCGCCCGTTGTCGCCTGTTTACCATCGGCTCGGTGTCGCTTGCCCGATATCGGGCAGGATTCTTGCGAAAGTCTCGGTGAAACCTCAGTATCAACGGGTGCTCGATCGTCGTATACGCAGTGATGGCGCAGGCCACGCGTCCCACGAGGACCTCGTCGACCACCTGGTGCGCAGCACGCCGCTACAGCGCGGCGAGGCCGCCCGGGTGGTGCTCGACGTCCTCGCGTACTTCGACGAGAGCACCGAGGAATTCGTCCGCAGACGCCATCGTGAGCTCCAGTCCAAGGGACTGCGCAACGAGGAGATCTTCGACCGGATCGCCGGTGAGCTGCCGCACCGGGCCGTGGCGCCGCCGGAGCTCTCCACGCGCCAGCTCCGCCGCATGATCTACGGATAGCGCCGCCGACCCGCGAAGAGCACCGGCGGCCTGCGGAAATCACCGCCGGTCCGCGGTCCCGTGCCGCCGGCCCGCGGACAGCGCCGCCGGCCCACGGTCAGCACCAAATTCGCTCAACTGTCCAAAACCTCGGCAGCCAACGGGCTGCCCGACCATCCACCTCGGAGGCCACTGCATGTGCGGGATCGTCGGATACATCGGCAAGCGGGACGTCGCCCCGCTGCTGCTTGAGGGACTTCAGCGTCTGGAGTACCGCGGTTACGACTCGGCCGGCATCGCCATCCACGCCAAGGGCTCCGGCAAGACCCCGGGCGGCCTGAAGACCGCCAAGGCCAAGGGCCGGGTCCGGGAGCTGGAGTCCCGGCTGCCCAAGCGCTTCGCGGGCACCACCGGCATCGCGCACACCCGCTGGGCCACCCACGGCGCCCCCACCGACGAGAACGCCCACCCGCACACCGACGCCGAGGGCAAGGTCGCGGTCGTCCACAACGGCATCATCGACAACGCCTCGGAGCTGCGCGCCAAGCTCACCGCCGACGGCATCGCCTTCGCCTCCGAGACCGACACCGAGGTCCTGGCCCACCTCATCGCCCGCTCCCAGGCCCCGACGCTGGAGGAGAAGGTCCGCGACGCACTGCGGGTCATCGAGGGCACGTACGGCATCGCGGTGCTGCACGCCGACTTCGCCGACCGCATCGTCGTCGCCCGCAACGGCTCCCCCGTCGTGCTCGGCATCGGCGAGAAGGAGATGTTCGTCTCTTCCGACGTCGCCGCGCTGGTCTCGCACACCCGCCAGATCATCACCCTGGACGACGGCGAGATGGCCACCCTCAAGGCGGACGACTACCGCACGTACACCACCGAGGGCTCGCGCACCTCGGCCACGCCGACCACCGTGGAGTGGGAGGCCGAGTCGTACGACATGGGCGGCCACGACACGTACATGCACAAGGAGATCTGCGAGCAGGCAGACGCGGTGGACCGGGTGCTGCGCGGCCGGATCGACGACCGCTTCTCCACCGTCCACCTGGGCGGGCTGAACCTGGACGCCCGTGAGGCACGCAGCGTGCGCCGGGTCAAGATCCTGGGCTGCGGCACCTCGTACCACGCGGGGCAGATCGGCGCCCAGATGATCGAGGAGCTGGCCCGTATCCCCTCGGACGCCGAGCCCGCGTCCGAGTTCCGCTACCGCAACCCGGTCGTGGACCCCGAGACCCTGTACGTGGCGGTCTCGCAGTCCGGTGAGACCTACGACGTACTGGCCGCCGTGCAGGAGCTCAAGCGCAAGGGCGCGCGGGTCCTGGGCGTGGTCAACGTGGTCGGCTCGGCGATCGCCCGTGAGACCGACGGCGGCGTGTACGTGCACGCCGGCCCCGAGGTCTGTGTGGTCTCCACCAAGTGCTTCACCAACACGGTGGTCGCCTTCGCGCTGCTGGCGCTGCACCTGGGCCGCATCCGCGACCTGTCCGTCGCCGACGGCAAGCGGATCATCGAGGGCCTGCGCAAGCTGCCCACCCAGATCCAGGAGATCCTGGAGATGGAGGACGAGGTCAAGAAGCTGGCCGCCGAGTACGCCGACGCCAGGTCGATGATGTTCATCGGCCGGGTGCGCGGCTACCCCGTCGCCCGCGAGGCGTCCCTCAAGCTCAAGGAGATCTCCTACATCCACGCCGAGGCGTACCCGGCCTCCGAGCTCAAGCACGGCCCGCTGGCGCTGATCGAGCCCGCCATGCCGACCGTGGCGATCGTGCCGGACGACGACCTGCTGGAGAAGAACCGGGCCGCGATGGAGGAGATCAAGGCCCGCAGCGGCCGGATCCTGGCCGTCGCGCACCAGGAGCAGGAGAAGGCCGACCACACGATCGTCGTGCCGAAGAACGAGCACGAGCTGGACCCGATCCTGATGGGTATCCCGCTGCAACTGCTGGCGTACCACGTGGCGTTGGCGATGGGCCGGGACATCGACAAGCCGCGCAACCTCGCGAAGTCCGTGACGGTCGAGTAGCCGGCCCGGAACAGGGAGAAGGGGAAAGGCAGGTTCCCCGCGCGTGCCACCATACGCGCGGGGACCCGCCTCCCCTGTGCCGGCGTCGCCCTTACGCCGGCGGTGATGCCGCTTCTCCGGGAACCGTCACCTCCCGGTCGGCGGCACGGCCTGAGACTGCACGGCTCGTACGGCCCACACGGCCCGAGCGCCGTTGATCGGGTTCTACCCCTTGCACCCGCACAATTCACCTCTACGCATCGGTAGGTATGCGCGCCGCCGCCGTCCACCCTCTTGCGCGTAACGCTCCGTCAACTTTTGGCGGGTGCGAGGGAGACGCCCGGGGACGGATGCCGGGGTCCGGCTACGCCGAAGGGTGGCCGGGAACCCGTACGAATGCATGGGCGTGGACCCGTACGAGCGCGTAGACGTATCGTCGGCGTCAGGGGATGACGATGACGGGCCGCTGGGCGCGCCGCGCCAGCCGTCCCGCGACCGAGCCGAAGATCCGGCCCACGATGCCGTGCGTCGAGCCCACCACGATGGCGTCGGCCGCGTACTCCTGGCCGACCTCCTCCAGCTCGTGGCAGATGTCACCGCCCCGCTCGACCAGGATCCAGGGGATCTCGGCGAGGTGGTCGGCGCAGGCGAGCTCCAGCCCGAGGACTTCGGTGCGGTGGTCCGGCACGTCCACGAAGACCGGCGGTTCACAGCCCGCCCATACGGTCGTCGGGAGCCGGTTGGCCACATGGACGATGATCAGACCGGAGCCCGAGCGCCTGGCCATACCGATTGCATACGCCAACGCCCGCTCGCTGGAGACCGAGCCGTCGAAGCCGACGACCACGCCGTGCTGGAAGGCTGGGTCGCAGGAGTGGCGTGTCTGTTCCGCCGCTTCGAGGTCAGCCATCGGATCGGCGACCTGCTTGCGGTCCGCGGGTTCGGGGATTTCGTGACCGGCCATTGGTGTCTCGGCGAGGGACGTCCTCTTGCGGAGGGGCGGGCGGGCGGCGATTGACTTGATCCGGCAGTTGACTGAGCTGGCTGAGCTGGCTTGATCGAGTGGGTGGTGCCCGTAGTTCAAAGGGGAACGATGCGACCGGGAATCATCTTCCCAATCCCTTACCCCTAAGAGTACGGCGCCGCCTCCCCGGTGCACAGGGGCCATCGCGGACGGTGACCGTCCGTGCGGGAGGCGGTGCCCCTCGAACGTTCCCCGGAGCATGCCGGAGCGTGGCGCGTATGGCAATGCCCCGCCCTGCCCCCGTACGTACCCATCGCGGTGACTCATGGTCCCCGGCGGCGTTGTAGTACCTGCCTGCCTGGAGGGAGCCCCCGTGCCCGGACCGTCGAACACGTCAGCCGATCCGGTGAGTGACGTCGTGCGCTGGGGGGCCTTCTGCTGCGCCCTGGTGC
The DNA here is from genome assembly GCF_022695595.1 of Streptomyces sp. MST-110588. Lineage (NCBI taxonomy): Bacteria > Bacillati > Actinomycetota > Actinomycetes > Kitasatosporales > Streptomycetaceae > Streptomyces > Streptomyces sp. MST-110588. Next base: position 5,288,215 of record NZ_CP074380.1, on the reverse strand, counting down.
CGCTCGTCCTCCTCGTGTGCGGCTCCTCCCTCGGCGGGGCCGCGGGCACCGCCGCCGGGCTCGTGGCGGTCACGTGCACCTGCCGCGCGGTGCTGCGCCAGTCCGAGCGGACCGCACAGCGCCTTCTGGCCGACGAGGTCGCCCCGCACCGCGGCCGGCACGGCCGGACGGGCACCGGAGCACACCGGGGCGGACGGCACCTCGACGGGCGTACGCCGGGGGAATGACCCCTCCGCAAGCCTCTCCGGGGCCGTTTTCAGCCAACTTCGGGTTCGACTGCCTTCCTTGGCGAAAGCGACCCCCGACCCCGGTGTGACCTGCGAGGAAAGGACCGCGCGGCACGGTTGTGCCCTACGACTCATGGGCAGAGGCGTGAGGCGCACTTCCCAGCAGGCCCTACGAGTGGAACGCTTCGTGATCGAATGCTTCGCGCCAAGTTGCCATATCGACATAGCAGTGGGTGGTGAACTTGGCACTCCATCCTCACGGGACGCAGTAGATTCGATCTTGGCAATCACGGCGGGGGAACAGTGCAGGACCGAGAGGGCGAGACGACCGAGGGGGGCTTAAGCGCCATGAGCCAGGACTCCGCTGCCGTACCAGATGCCGCACGCAAGCTCGCCGCCCGACGACGCCGCGAAATAGTCGCGGTGCTTCTCTTCAGTGGCGGCCCTATTTTCGAGAGCTCCATTCCGCTCTCGGTCTTCGGCATCGACCGCCAGGACGCGGGTGTTCCCCGCTACCGACTACTTGTGTGCGCGGGCGAAGATGCACCTTTGCGCACCACGGGGGGCCTTGAGCTGTCGGCCCCCTATGGGCTGGAGGCGATCGCCCGGGCGGGCACGGTCGTCGTACCGGCCTGGCGGTCCATCACCCAGGCCCCGCCACCGGCCGCGCTCGACGCGCTGCGCCGGGCGCATGAAGAGGGGGCCCGGATCGTCGGGCTGTGCACGGGGGCATTCGTGCTCGCCGCCGCGGGACTGCTGGACGGCCGTCCCGCGACGACACACTGGATGTACGCACCGACGCTCGCCAAACGCTATCCGTCCGTCCATGTGGACCCGCGCGAGCTCTTCGTCGACGACGGAGACGTGCTGACCTCGGCGGGGACGGCCGCCGGCATCGACCTGTGCCTGCACATCGTCCGTACGGATCATGGTGCGGACGCCGCGAACGCGCTGGCCAGGCGCCTGGTCGTGCCGCCCCGGCGGACCGCCTCGGACCTGGGGCACCAGCGCTACCTGGACAGGTCATTACCGGAGGAGATCGGTGCGGACCCGCTCGCCGAGGTCGTGGCGTGGGCCCTGGAGCACCTCCACGAACAGTTCGACGTGGAGACCCTGGCCGCGCGCGCCTATATGAGCCGCCGCACCTTCGACCGCCGTTTCCGCTCCCTGACCGGAAGCGCTCCGCTCCAGTGGCTGATCACTCAGCGTGTTCTCCAGGCCCAGCGACTGCTGGAGACCTCCGACTATTCGGTCGACGAGGTCGCCGGACGCTGCGGCTTCCGTTCGCCGGTCGCGCTGCGCGGGCACTTCCGGCGGCAGCTCGGCGCCTCGCCCGCGGCCTACCGCGCGGCGTACCGCGCGCGCCGGCCGCAGAACGGGGTGCCGGAGCAGGCGGTACGGGAGAACCGGCCGGACCGCGGGGAGCGCACAGGCCCGATCGGCGCCGCCGCGGACCGTTTCGCGGCGGCGACGGCGAGCGCCGGGCAGGGCGGGCACGCACCGGGCGTACCCGGCGGTCACCACATACAGGGTGGCGGCCACCCCCATGGCACTCACAGCGGCCAGGGAAGTCATGGCGTTCATGGCACCCAGGGAGGAGGACATGGCCACGCCACCACCATGGCGAACGTGACCAGTGCGGCCAATGCCGCCATGCTCACCCCGCCGGACCCGGACAAACCGGAATCCGATGCCTATAGCCATCGGGTTCCGGAACAGTCCGCCGGCCGGTCGGGCGCCCGGCCTCTGCTGCCCGGCCAGCGGGAACGCCCCGTAGGGTGAGGCGTATGAACGATCGCATGGTGTGGATCGACTGCGAGATGACCGGGCTCTCGCTGGCGAACGACGCGCTCATCGAGGTGGCCGCACTGGTCACCGACTCGGAGCTGAACATCCTCGGCGACGGGGTGGACATCGTGATCCGCCCCCCGGCCGAGGCCCTGACCACCATGCCCGAGGTCGTGCGCCAGATGCACACCTCCTCCGGGCTGCTGGACGAGCTGGACAACGGCACGACGCTCGCGGAAGCGGAGCGGCAGGTCATGGAGTACATCAAGCAGCACGTGCCCGAGCCCGGCCGGGCACCGCTGTGCGGAAACTCCGTCGGTACCGACCGCGGCTTCCTCTCCCGTGACATGCCGGACCTGGAGGGCTACCTCCACTACCGGATCGTGGACGTCTCCTCGATCAAGGAGCTGGCCCGGCGCTGGTTCCCGCGCGCGTATTTCAACAGCCCGGAGAAGAGCGGCAACCACCGCGCCCTGGCCGACATCCGCGAATCCATCGCGGAACTGCGCTACTACCGGGAGGCCGTCTTCGTGCCGCAGCCCGGCCCGGACTCCGACACCGCCAAGTCGATCGCGGCCAAGCACGTCCTGCCTGCACAGCCATAGTGACGCAGCTCGCTCCCGGCTCGGCGAAAGCCGGGAGCGAGCACCCCTCCGGACCCTGTACACTTTTTCTCGGCCGGTACGGAAAGCACCACAACGAAGCCGGTCGTGGTGGGTATAGCTCAGCTGGTAGAGCACCTGGTTGTGGTCCAGGATGTCGCGGGTTCGAGTCCCGTTACTCACCCTGATCGATCGAGGCCCGGCCTGCGCAAGCAGGCCGGGCCTCGATCTTTCTCGTATGCGCGGGAGCACGGCGGGAACACAGGCGCCCCGGACATCCGTACATCCCTGGCGTGGCGAGCATTCCTTCGCCGTCGGACCCGGTCGCCGTGGCCGTCGAGCCGGAGGGGCTGAGGTCATCCGTCGACGTGGGGTTCGCCCGCGTCGACGGCAGTCCCGCTCTACTGGTGCAGCGCTCTGACCGGACCGACCGCGACCGGCCGCTACGTATTTGTGCCCCTGCCCCCGCTGCGGCTACGACTACGGCAGGGGCACATGCGCGCAATCCGCATGCTGGTCATGAGGTCACGCAATCTCCCGCAATCGCCGAGCAGGACGGCAGCATTCCGCTCATTCTGAGGGGCGGACCCTATGCGCGGGAGGAACCACATGACGCTCCGCTTCATCGGCACCAGCAGTGAGGACGGCGAATGCCCGACGCTGTACGAGGTCGAAGGAACAGACAACATCCTCGTCCAAGGCGACCGCGTCACCAACCCGTCCCAGCTCGCCGAACTCCGGGACGTCGCCGATTCGGAAACTTTCGTCATCGTTCCCCGTGACCTTCTCATCCGCTTCGCTCCGCGATCGGCACCGCGCGACATGGTTCCCTTCGCTGACGTGGCTCACCTCTTCCGCGAGTTCAAGCACACCGCGTGGCGGCTGGAGACTCGCCGCGGCTATGCGGCCGACCGGGGTACGCCCAAGTGGGAGCGCTGGCAGCGCGGCGAGGACATCAGCGCGGACCCCGACAACGAGTGGCGTGCCAACGTGCGCAAGCAGACTGCTGGCGGTAAGCGCTTCGAGCGCGTACGGCTGCTCGATTCCCCGATCACCGAGGGACAGCTGTACCTGTTGGACAGCGGTCTCGGGAACGTCGCGGCCGGCGAGGACATCCGCAACATGCCGCGCGCCGAGGCTGCCCAGCTCGGCTTGCCGGACTGGGATTTCTGGCTGTTCGACTCCCGCGTCCTCGTACGGTTCGTCTTCGACGAGCAGGACACCACCCTCGGCGTCATCGTGTCCGAGGACCCCGCCGAGGTACTGGCCGCCTGCCAGGCGCGTGACGCGGCATGGCACCACGCCACGCCTACAGCTGAGGTTCACCAGCGGGTACGTTCCACTATGTGAGCACCGACTACCAGACGATCCGTGCCACCCTCGGCGCCCGGCTACGTGAGCTGCGCACCGAGGCTGGCATGAACGGCAAGGACCTTGCTGCCCGACTCGGCTGGCAGGCGTCGAAGGTCTCGCGCCTGGAACTGGGAAAGCAGACTCCTACGCCCGAAGATCTCTGGGAGTGGGCGGGTGCTGTGGGGCGGCCGGAGGTGGCGGACGAGTTGGTCGCCCGTCTCAACGCGGTGCAGACGCGTTACCGCACCTGGCGCCGCCAACTGGCCGGCGGGCATAGTGCCCGGCAGGAGCTTGCCATCACTGTGACAGCCAATACGCGGACCATTCGCGGACTGGAGGTGTCCCGCATTCCCGGGCTCTTTCAGACCGCCGAGTACGCGCGGCACGTCTTCACTGCGCTTGCGGAGTTCCGTCAGACGCCTCGGGATACCGAGGACGCGGTCCGCAAGCGCCTGCAACGGCAAGAGGCTTTGTACGAGCCCGGTCGGCGGTTCCGGTTCCTCGTGTGGGAAGGCGCCTTGCAAGTGCTGGTGTGCCCGCGCGGTGTCATGGCTGCGCAGCTAGACCGGCTTATGAGCATCGTCGGCCTTGACTCTGTGGAGTTGGGGATCATCCCCTTCTCGGCCGAGCTGCGGCGTACTCCCTCCCACGGGTTCTGGATCTACGACGATCATCTGGTCACGGTCGAGACGATCAACGCCGAGATGTGGCTTGACGACAAGGACAGCGTCGATCTGTACGAGCGCGCTTGGAACTGGTTGAACGAATCAGCGGTATACGGACACCAGGCCCACCGTCTTATCGCCCGCGCGAGAGCATCCCTCGGCCTCTACTGAGCAATCTCAGCAACCCGGCTACTGGATTCGCAATCGCGCGCAATCGCCGAGCAGCCGCGCAATCGACCGCTCTACGGTCGGCACATGACGACCACGCCGACTTCGGCCGAGGCCGGAACGGCCTGGCTCGTACAGTGCAGCGTCCAGCCAGCGACCGTACGCGCCCTGTGGAAAACCAGCACGCTGGCCCCTCTTCGATCGGACGTATGGCGCGTCGTCGAGGCCGATCTTCTGCGCTCTGTCGACGCCATGCGCCCGCTCGGCCGCGCCGGAGCACTGGGCCCCGTCCTCGTCTCCACTGAGCGCCGGCGCGCGTGGTGGCTCACTGCCCTCGATGCCGAGGACCACCTCGACGACATACCCGCGCTCACCGTCCGGCCGGCTCGATGGCCGCTGCTGTGCCCCGAGGTGGGGCACAGCGCGTACGGCCGCGCGTGGCTGGAGGCACCGGACGGTACCGGCAAGCTCACCGAACCGATCGCGCTCGGCGCCGCATTCGGCCCCGGCAGCACACTCTCCGCGGAGGCATTCCGATGACCACCCCGCCACCCCTCGCGTTCATCTACGACCGCAATTTCGCGGCGTCCAGCTTCTACCTGGCCTTGCGTTTGAACGGCTGTGACCACTACGCCCACTCGCGGCACGGATGGCAGGTCGCGGGCGTGTGGATTGATCGCGGGCAAGATGCTCTGGACCCGGCCCGCCGCCCGGAGTTCTCCGCTCTTTTGGAGATCATGAAGACGCAGGCCCGTCGGCGACCCGTGATCTGTCTCGTACACACGTGGGATCGGCTTGCCTGCGATCCGGAGCAGCGCATCGCCCTCCAGCAGCGCGTCGCGCAGGCCGGCGGGTACTGCGCGACGACGTTCGACGAGTCCGACGAGCGCGCACACGCCGTGCTCGTCGGCCCTGGCGATGAGTGATCGTCGGCTCGTGGTGGTGTACGTCATCGTGCCGGCTGGGCTGATGGTCACCCTCGCGATCGGTATCAGTCTCGGGTGTGGTCACACCTAGCCCGACCCCGCGCCGCGCGCACCACGCGTACGGCCTGCCAAGGAGAAGGGAGGGGGAGGGGGAGTAGGGCCCGGGGACGGCGGCGGGGTGGGTGGTGCGCCCTGTGGGGGTCAGTAGGCGACGGTGAAGCGTTCGTTGAGGTGGTGGGGGTTTCGAGTTCGTCGAGGAGGGCTACGGCGTAGTCCTCGGCGGAGATGCGGCTGGTGCCGTCGGGGGCGGTGATCAGGTCGTCCTGGGCGGTGCGGTAGGTGCCGGTGCGCTCGCCGGGCTCGATGACCGCGGCCGGGCTGAGGTTGGTCCACCGTACGTCGGTGACGGTGCGGTAGAAGTCCAGTGCGTCGCCGTGGGCGTGCATGATCTGGAGCAGGAACTCCGGCAGTCCCTCGGCGTCCCAGACCTGCTTGCCGTCCGGGGTACGCAGTGAGCCGGCGCCTCCGACCGCGATCAGGCGGGGTGCGGAGGCGCCGAGGGCGCGCAGGCCGGCGACCAGGGACTCGGCGGCGGGCTTGATGGTGGCGACATGGCCCGGGCCGTCGCCGCCGCCGACCGCGCTGATCACCGCGTCCTGGCCTTCGGCGACGGCGGTGACCGAGGCGGGGTCCAGGACGTCGCCGGTGGTGACGGTCAGGTTCGGGTCGGTCTTGGTGATCTTCGCGGGGTCGCGGACGACGGCGGTGACCTGGTGGCCGCGGCGCAGGGCCTCGTCGAGGATGCGGCTGCCGATGGTGCCGTTGGCTCCGAAGAGGGCGATCTTGGACATGTCGGTACTCCCTGGGCCCCTTGCCGGGGCGCGCTGTGGGTTGGTTGTGGGTTGGTTGTGGGTTTTCTTTTTCGGTCATCGGGTGTGATGACGCCTTCTACGCTAGGGCGACTGGTAGGTAATTTTCGGGTAGGCGCGGGACTGGTGATGGTGAAAAAAGGACACGCTGCTGTGCGGGGTGCCGGGGAGAGCGTTCCGGCGGTCACGTTCACCGCGCCGGCCGGTCGGCCTGCCGGTGTGGAGGTGCTCACCCTCGCCGAGCTGCGCGGGCGCGCCGACGCCTGCGCGCTGGCCGTACCGCACCGTCCGGATTTTCACCACCTGCTCGTGGTGGACGAGGGGCGACTTTGGCACACGGTGGATTTCCGGACGTACGAGCTGTCGGTGAACGACTGGATATGGGTACGTCCCGGGCAGGTCCACCACTTCGGCGACCTGTCCGGGGCGCAGGGGCGGCTGGTGCTGTTCGAGTCCGGCTTCCTCGATGCGGCGACGGCGGGCGCGGCCCGGCTGGAGGACTGGTTCGGGCCCGCGGTCCACCATCCGGAGGGTGAACAGGCCCGGGCGGTGGACGGTGCGCTGCGCCACCTTCATGAGGAATTCGGGGCGCTGCGGGGGCTGCCTTGGGAGACGCACATCGAGGTGTTGCGGCACCTGCTGGCCGTACTGGTGCTGCGGGCTGCCCGGATGTCCGTACGGGATGGGGGTGGGGATGGGGGTGCGCGGGGGCGAGGTGCGGACGTGCGGTCGCGGGGCGCGGGCGGCGGGCGGGTGTCGGACGGTGCGGATGTCTGTGAGGCTAGTGAGACGTTTCTGCGCTTCCGGGACGCGGTGGAGCGCGGCTTCACCCGCAGCCGGCGCGTCGAGGACTACGCCCGGCAGCTCGGCTACTCGCCGCGCACCCTCTCGCGTGCGACGGCCGCCGCCACCGGCGTGGGCGCGAAGGAGTTCATCGACCGCCGCGTGGTGCTGGAGGCCAAGCGGCTGCTGGCGCACGGCGACCAGACCGCCGCCCGGATCGCCGTACGCCTCGGCTTCGCCGACGCCGCCAACTTCGCCAAGTTCTTCCAGCACCGCACGGGCAGTACGCCGATCTCCTTCCGTACGGAGGTACGTGGTGCGGCGTGAGAGGTTTATCGGGATACCGGTGGGAGCGCTCCCAAGGATTGGGGCGGACGGGTGCTTCGTCAAGAGGGGAGGGAGGCGGGTGGACCGGCCAGTTAGCGGCCGATACTACGCAACCGCGTTGTGGAGATGGGTGGTTGACACTAGCCTCGGGTGAACCAGTGGGAGCGCTTCCATTCGTCGCGGGCCGCGGCAGCGGTATCCGCGTACGCATCTGAGGAGTCGCTCATGCGCAGATCGCGCAGGCCGTTACGGCTGTACGCCTTGGCGGTGGCCGCCGTATTCGCTCTGGCGGGCGCGTCACCGCCCTCGCCCGACCCCGCCCCGGCCGCCGCTTCCGTCGCGGCGCCGCCGCAACTGCATGTCGCGGGCAACCACCTCGTAGACCGTGAGGGCGTCACGCGCCGCCTGCTCGGGGTGAACCGTTCCGGTGCCGAGTTCGCGTGTGTACAGGGACGGGGCATCTTCGACGGGCCGGCGGACGACGCCTCCGTCGCGGCCATCGCGGGCTGGCGGGCCAACGCCGTCCGCGTACCGCTCAACGAGGAGTGCTGGCTCGGCACACCGAACATCGACCGCCGGTACGGGGGCGCCGCCTATGTCTCGGCGATCCGTGAGTACGTCCGGCGGCTCATCGCCCACGGCCTGACACCCGTCCTCGAACTGCACTGGAGCCACGGCCGCTACACCGGTCCCTCGGCCGGCTGCGCCGACGAGCACGCGAGCTGCCAGAAGCCCATGCCGGACCGGCGCCACTCCCCCGCCTTCTGGTCCTCGGTCGCCACCACCTTCAAGGACGCGCCCGAGGTCGTCTTCGACCTGTTCAACGAGCCGTACCCGGACCGGGCGACGGCGGACACCGAGCGGGCGTGGGCCTGCTGGCGGGACGGCGGGACCTGCCCCGGTATCGGTTACGAGGTCGCCGGCATGCAGACGCTGGTGGACGCGGTACGCGCCGCCGGCGCCCGCAACCCGGTCCTGGTGGGCGGCCTGGCGTACGCCAACGACCTCAGCCGGTGGACCGCGTACGCACCCAAGGACCCGGCGGGCAACCTCGCCGCCGCCTGGCACGTGTACAACTTCAACGCCTGCGCCGACGAGGGCTGCTGGTCCCGGGCGCCGGGGCCGGTCGCCGACCGCGTACCGCTGGTCGTGGGCGAGATCGGCGAGAACACCTGCGCGCACGCCTTCACCGACCGCGTCATGCGGTGGCTGGACGGGCGCGGGGCGTCGTACCTGGGCTGGACCTGGAACACCTGGGACTGTGCCGCGGGCCCGGCGCTGATCCGCGACTACGCGGGGACGCCCACCGCGTACGGCGTGGGGCTGCGGGATCACCTGCGGGCGCTGGGCCGGACCGCGGCTTCCTGAACCGGTACGGAACGGCATAACGGCACCTCGCCACTAAACGGCACCTCGCCAGCAGACGGCACGGCACCCCCACCGAACCTCCCCGCCGAGAAAGGACGATCCGCACATGAGACGCACTGCCGCACAGCTTCCCGTACGACAGCACGACCGCTCCCGGGCCGTACGCCCCCGTGTCCGCGCTGCCGCGCTCGCGGCCTGCGCGGTGCTGGCCGCCGCCGGAGCGTCCGGCACCGTGCCCGGCCCCGCCCATGCGGCACCGGCCGCCCGCGTCGACAACCCGTACGCGGGCGCCGGGGTCTATGTGAACCCGGAGTGGTCGGCGAAGGCGGCGGCCGAGCCGGGCGGCGGCAAGGTCGCCGGGCAGCCGACCGGCGTCTGGCTCGACCGGATCGCGGCGATCAACGGAACGGGCGGAACCGGCGGAACCGGCGGAACCGGCGGCACGATGGGGCTGCGCGGCCATCTGGACACCGCCTTACGGCAGGCGGCGGGCCGGCCGCTGGTCGTCCAGCTCGTGATCTACAACCTGCCCGGCCGGGACTGCGCGGCGCTGGCCTCCAACGGCGAGCTGGGCCCGACGGAGATCGACTCGTACAAGACCCGTTACATCGACCCGATCGCGGCCGTCCTGGCCGACCCGAAGTACGCCTCGCTGCGGATCGTGACGGCCATCGAGATCGACTCGCTGCCCAACCTCGTCACCAACACCGGCGGGCGTCCCACCGCCACCCCGCAGTGCGATGCCATGCTCGCCAACGGCAACTACGTCAAAGGCGTCGGGTACGCGCTCGACAAGCTGGGCGCGGTCCCCAACGTCTACAACTACATCGACGCCGGGCACCACGGCTGGATCGGCTGGGACGACAACTTCGGCGCCACCGCGCGGCTGCTGCACCAGGCGGCCACGGCCGAGGGCAGTACGGTCGACAAGGTGCACGGGTTCATCACCAACACCGCCAACTACAGCGCGCTGAAGGAGGAGAACGTCGCGATCGGGGACAGCGTGGCGGGCCGGTCCGTACGGGAGTCGAAGTGGGTGGACTGGAACCGCTACACCGACGAGCTGTCCTTCGCCCAGGCGTTCCGGCAGGAGGCGGTACGGGCCGGGTTCCGGCCGGACGTCGGGATGCTGATCGACACCTCGCGCAACGGGTGGGGCGGCAGCGCGCGGCCCGCCGGTCCCGGGCCGCGTACGAGTGTGGACGCGTACGTGGACGGGGGCCGGTACGACCGCCGGATCCACGTCGGCAACTGGTGCAACCAGGCCGGGGCGGGGCTGGGCGAGCGACCGAAGGCGGCGCCGGCGGCGGGGATCGACGCGTACGTGTGGATGAAGCCGCCGGGTGAGTCGGACGGTTCGAGCACGGCGGTCCCGAACGACGAGGGCAAGGGGTTCGACCGGATGTGCGACCCGTCGTACGAGGGCAATCCTCGCAACAAATACCACCGGTCGGGGGCGCTGCCCGGCGCTCCGCTGTCCGGGCACTGGTTCCCGGCCCAGTTCCGTGAGCTGCTGAAGAACGCGTATCCGGCGCTGTAGGGCGGCGGCGTGAGGCGGCACGCGGCGGCGGCGTGCGTCGGGCGCTGGGGCGGCGGTGCGGGGGCGGCGGTACGGCGGACGCGTGGCGTGGCGTGGTGCGCGTACGTCTTCCGCCGTGCCTGCCGCCCTGAGCCGTCTTCGCTGTCCTCGCCGTTCGCGCCGTTCACGCCGTCCTCGGCGTCTTCATGACGATGCCCGGCGCACCAGCTCCGTCGGAAGTACGAGGTGGCCGCCGGGCGAGGGCGCCGCAGCGCGCGGGCCCGGCACGACGCCGCTCGTGCTGCCGCCGCCCCGGTCCCCGCCGTCCGTGCTCCCGCTGCCCGGACCCCCGACGATCTGCTCCATCAGCAGCCGCGCCATCGCCCGTCCCATCTCCTCGATCGGCTGGCGGACGCTGGTGAGCGCCGGGTCCATGTGGCGGGCTATGGCGGAGTCGTCGAAGCCGACCAGGGCCACGTCGTCCGGGATGCGGCGGCCCGCTTCGCGCAGCTCCTGCCGGGCACCCGCGGCCATCACGTCCGAGGCGCAGAAGACGGCGTCCAGGGCGGGGCGGCGGGCGAGGAGTTCGCGCATGGCGCGCCGCCCGCCCTCCTCGGTGAAGTCGCCGTGCGCCACGAGCGCGGCGTCCGGCGGGTGGCCCGCCGCGCGTACGGCCTGGCGGTAGCCGTCGAGGCGGCAGTGGGCCACGTACATGTCCGGCGGACCGGCGATGGTGGCGACCTGGCGCCGGCCGCGGCCGATGAGGTGTTCCAGCGCGCTCAGGGCGCCACCGGTGTTGTCGCAGTCCACGAACGGAACCGTTTCTCCGGCCGTGCGGCGGCCGTTGAGCACGGTCGGTATCGCCATCCGTTCCAGCAGGTCGGGCAGCGGGTCGTCGCCGTGCAGCGAGACCACGAGCACGCCGTCCACGCGGTGGGCGGCGAGGTAGTCGGCGAAGCGGCGCCGCTCCTTGGACGTACGGATCAAGGTCAGCAGCAACTGCATGTCGTGGTCGGCCAGTCCGGCGCTGACGCCGCGGATGATGCCGGAGAAGTACGGTTCGGCGAAGAGGCGGGTCTCGGTTTCCGGGACGACCAGGGCGACCGTGTCGGCGCGGTTGGCCGCCAAGGCGCGGGCGGCGCGGTTGGGGACGTAGCCGAGGTCGGCGACGGCCTGCCGTACCAGGGTGCGGGTCCGCTCGCTGACCCGGGGCGAGCCGTTGATCACGCGGGAGACCGTGCCGCGGCCGACGCCCGCGCGTGCGGCGACCTCTTCGAGCGTGGGCCGGCCGCCCCCGCGCCGTCCGCCTGGTGTCATGACCGCCTCCCCCTGCCGTCCTGACCATACCTTCAACGACGAGGCGCGACGCGGGAGTTGGCGTGCGACGCCTTGACACGCCCCCCGCGCAACGGCGACCCTTCACCTCATCACGGCTGGGAGCGCTCCCACAGTACTGGACACCCCACATTCCGCACGCACGGTCGGCAGGGCACCAGGAGGAGACGCCATGCGAACGACGATCCGCGGTCCCCGGCAGCGGGCGGTGGCCCTCCTGGCCGCCGCCGCGCTCGGGGCCGCACTGCTCGGCGGCTGCGCCCAGGACAGCGACCGGCCCGGCGGCACGGCCGGGTCGTCGGGAGCAGGCGCGGGCGCGGCGGCGGGTACGGCTGGGGGCGCGGGCGCCGGGAAGACCACTTTGACGGTCGGTGTCTTCGGCGTCTTCGGCTACAAGCAGGCCGGACTCTACGACGCGTACACCAAGCTGCACCCGGACATCACGATCAAAGAGACCTCGATCGAACGGAACGAGAACTACTACCCGCAGTTGCTCACCCATCTCGGTACGGGCAGCGGGCTCGCCGACATCCAGGCGGTCGAGGTCAACAACATCGCCGAGATCACCGCGACGCAGGCGGGCAGGCTCCTCGACCTCTCGAAGGCGCCGGGTGTGCGGAAGGCCGACTTCATCCCCTGGAAGTGGGCGCAGGCGACGGACCGGAGCGGCCGGACCGTGGGCCTGGGGACGGACATCGGGCCGATGGCGGTCTGCTACCGCAAGGACCTCTTCGCCAAGGCCGGGCTGCCCACCGACCGGAACGCGGTGGCCGCGCTCTGGGCGGGCGACTGGGGCAAGTACCTCGACGTGGGCGAGCGCTACATGGCCAAGGCCCCGGCGGGCACGGCGTTCGTGGACTCCGCCGCCGGTGTCTACAACGCGGTGATCTCCAGCAGCGCCGAACGCTATTACGACCGTGGCGGCAAGCTGGTCTACAAGGACAGCCCGTCGGTGCGGCAGGCGTGGGACGCGGCGATGCGGGCGGCGACGGGCAAACTGACCGCCCGCCTCCAGCAGTTCCAGAAGTCCTGGGACCAGGCGTACGCCAACGGCCGCTTCGCGACCGTCTCCTGCCCGCCGTGGATGCTCGGTTACATCAAGGAGAAGGCCGGGGACAAGGGCCGCGGTGTCTGGGACGTGGCCGCCGCGCCGAAGCCGGGAAACTGGGGCGGCTCCTTCCTGGCCGTACCGGAAGCGGGGCGGCACAAGAGCGAGGCGGTCGAACTGGCGGCCTGGCTGACCGCGCCCGAACAGCAGGCGAAGCTCTTCACACAGCAGGGCAGTTTCCCCAGCGCCCGGGCGGCGTACGGGCTGCCGGCGGTGGCGGGCGCCAAGCACCCGTACTTCGGGGACGCGCCGATCGGCAAGATCTTCGCCGCGGCGGCCGAGGGCATCCCCCACCAGGTTCTCGGCCCGAAGGACCTGACCGTCTCCCAGAACATCACCGATGTGGGGGTGCTCCAGGTCGAACAGCAGGGCAGGACGCCCGAGCAGGGCTGGCGGGCGGCGGTCGAGTCGATCGACAACGCGCTGGACCGGTGAGCCGTGGCCGGCCGCACCCCTCGCTCCGGGCCCCCGGCCGCGGCAGCGGCCATGGAAACCCCCGGCTCCTCCTCCGGGAGGGCCGGTACCGCCACCGCTCCCGGCCCCGGTCGCGGTCACGGCCGTGCGGACGGTGCCGGCCGGGCCGCCGCCGACCGGGCCCGGGAGCGGCGCAGCCGCCGTTACCGGCGGGACCTGCGCTGGAGCCCGTACGTCTGCATCGCCCCCTTCTTCCTCTTCTTCGCCGCCTTCGGGCTCTTCCCCCTGCTCTACACGGGATGGGCCGCGCTGCACCGCGTGGAACTGACCGCGCCCACCGACATGGAGTGGGCCGGGCTGCGCAACTTCACCCGGCTGCTCGGCGACGACTTCTTCTGGAACGCGCTGGGCAACACCTTCGTCATCGGGGTGCTCTCCACCGTCCCGCAACTGCTGATGGCGCTGGGCCTGGCGCATCTGCTCAACTACCGGCTGCGCGGCTCGATGTTCTTCCGCGTCGCGGTGCTCACCCCCTACGCCACGTCGGTGGCCGCCGCCACGCTGGTGTTCGTACTGCTCTTCGGGCGGGACTACGGGCTGGTCAACTGGCTGCTGAGCGCGGTCGGCATCGACGGCGTGGACTGGGAGAACGGCTCGTGGAGCGCCAAGCTGGCGGTCTCCACGATCGTCATCTGGCGGTGGACGGGCTACAACGCGCTGATCTACCTCGCCGCCATGCAGGCGATTCCGCACGAGCTGTACGAGTCGGCGGCGCTGGACGGGGCCTCCCGGTGGCAGCAGTTCCGGTACGTCACCGTCCCCTCGCTGCGGCCGACGATCCTGTTCACCTGCGTCGTCTCGACGATCGGCGCCACGCAGCTCTTCGGCGAACCGCTGCTGTTCAGCGGCAGTGCCGGGGCCACGGGCGGCGCCGGTCACCAGTACCAGACGCTGGGGCTCTATCTGTACGAGCAGGGGTGGGTGAACCTCCATCTCGGCCGGGCCTCGGCCATCGCCTGGACGATGTTCCTGATCCTGCTGGTGGTGGCCGCCGTCAACGCGCTGGTCGCCCGCCGGCTGCGGTCGGGCGAGTGAGGGGGGAGATCCATGACGGTCCGACGCGCCGGCCGGCAGTCGCACGGCGGCAAGATGACGTGTGCGGTGCTGATCCTGTTCACCGCGGGCTCGCTCTTCCCGCTGCTGTGGACCGCCGTCGCCGCCTCCCGCAACAACACCCGGCTGGCTCAGACACCCCCGCCCTTGTGGTTCGGCTCGAACCTTCCGAAGAACCTCGCCACGGCCTGGACCGACGCCAACATGGGCACCGCCCTGCTGAACACCACGGTCGTCGCCACGACGGTCGCGGCGGGCACGGTGGTCTTCTCGACCGTCGCCGGGTTCGCCTTCGCCAAGCTGCGCTTCCGGGCGAAGCGGCTGCTGCTCCTGCTCGTGATCGGCACGATGATGGTGCCGCCGCAGCTCGGGGTCGTACCGCTGTTCATGACCATCGCCGAGCTGGAGTGGACCGACCATCTGCAAGCGGTCATCCTGCCCACGCTCGTCAGCGCCTTCGGGGTCTTCTTCATGCGGCAGTACCTGCTCCAGGCGCTGCCCACCGAGCTGATCGAGGCGGCGCGCACGGACGGCGCGAACAGCCTGCGCGTCGTGTGGCACGTCGTCTTCCCGGCGGCCCGTCCGGCGATGGCCGTCCTGGGGCTGCTCACCTTCGTCCAGGCGTGGAACGACTTCTTCTGGCCGGTCATCGCACTCACCCAGAACGGCAGTCCGACCGTGCAGGTCGCGCTCACCGGTCTGGGGCGCGGCTACATCCCCGACCAGTCCGTGATCATGGCGGGCGCGCTGCTCGGCACGCTGCCGCTGCTCGCCGCGTTCGTCCTGTTCGGCAAGCAGATCGTCGGGGGGATCATGCAGGGCGCGGTCAAGGGCTGACCGGCGGGCCGCCACCGCACCACTCCCCCGGGTCCGTACGAGCCACCGTACGAGCCAGCGTGGGAGCTGCCGTGCCGGCCGGCGTCGTACGGGCAACCGCCGTACGAGCAGCCGCCGTACGGGCCGGGCCGCCCCCGCGAACCGCTCGCACCACTCGCACCACTTGTGCCATCTGAGCCACTCGCGCCATGCGCCCCGTACGGCCCGCGCCGTGCGCCGCGCCTTCGTGAACGGGAGTACCGCCATGTCCTGCCCCCTTCGTTTTCCGCCCGGTTTCCTATGGGGCGCGGCGACCGCCGCGTACCAGGTGGAGGGCGCCGCCCGGGAGGGCGGGCGCACCCCTTCCATCTGGGACACCTTCAGTCACACCCCCGGCAAGGTCCTCGGTGGCGACACCGGTGACATCGCCGCGGACCATTTCCACCGCCGCCCCCAGGACGTGGCGCTGATGGCCTCCCTCGGGCTGACGGCGTACCGCTTCTCCGTCTCCTGGCCGCGGGTGCAGCCCACCGGCCGCGGGCCCGCCGTACAGCGCGGGCTGGACTTCTACCGCCGGCTGGTCGACGACCTCCTCGACCACGGCATCCGCCCGCTGCTCACCCTCTATCACTGGGACCTCCCTCAGGAACTGGAAGCCGACGTCCACGGTGGGACCGCCGCGGGAGGCGGCTGGCCGCACCGCGAGACGGCCCATCGCTTCGCCGACTACGCGGGGATCGTCGCCGAGGCGCTCGGTGACCGCGTCCAGTGGTGGACCACGCTCAACGAGCCGTGGTGCAGCGCCTTCCTCGGTTACGGATCGGGCGTGCACGCCCCGGGGCGCAGCGATCCCGTGGCGGCGCTGCGCGCGGCCCACCACCTCAGCCTCGCGCACGGACTCGCCGCACAGGCACTGCGCGCGGCCCTGCCCGCCCACGGCCGCATCATGATCAGCCTCAACCCGGCGGCCGTCCGGGCCCGTACGCGGGCACCGGCGGACCTGGACGCTCAGCGGCGGGTGGACGCGCTGGCCACGCGTATCTTCACCGGGCCCCTGCTGCACGGCGCGTACCCCGACGATCTCCTCGCGGACACCGCGCGGATCACCGACTGGTCCTTCGTCCACGACAGCGATCTGGCCGTCATCAAGCACCCCCTCGACGCGCTGGGCATCAACTACTACACACCCACAGTGGTATCAGCCGGCACTGACAACGCCCCGCCCCGCCACGACGGCCACGGCGCCTCGGCCCGCTCACCGTGGGCCGGGGCCGAGCACATCGCCTTCCACCGGCCCCCGGGCGAATGCACCGCGATGGGCTGGGCCGCCGACCCCTCCGGCCTGTACGACCTGCTGATGCGCTTCCACCGCGAGGCGCCCGGACTGCCCCTGTACATCACCGAGAACGGCGCCGCCTACGAGGACAAACCCGACGCCGCAGGAACCGTGCACGACCCCGGCCGCATCGCCTACCTGCACTCCCATCTCACCGCAGCGCACCGCGCCCTGGCCAGGGGCGCCGATCTGCGCGGGTACTTCCTGTGGTCCCTCCTGGACAACTTCGAGTGGGCGTACGGCTACAGCAAACGGTTCGGGGCGGTGTACGTGGACTTCGCCACTCAGGCACGTACGCCGAAGTCCAGCGCCCACTGGTACGCACGTCTCGCCCGCACCAACGAACTGCCCCCGCCGCCGTGAGCGCGCCGCACCATAAAGGTGGCGGGGTGCGGCAGGTGGGGGGAAGCCTGCCGCACCCCGCCTTGGGGGTGGCCGAAAGAATGAGTACGCGAGTCGGCGGTCAGCCCTGATAGGCGCCGAACGCCTTGGTGAAGTCCAGGGGCTTCTGCGCGATCGAGCTACAGGTCGGCTGCGCCGAGTTCCGCGGCCCGCCCGGGCACGGCTTGTCGCGGGTCGAGGACCACATCGACAGCCCGCCCAGGTGCTTGGTACGGGCGAAGCGCACCAGCTCATGGGCGTCCGCCACCTTGAAGATCTCGCTCTGGACGTCGTTGACCCCGATCATCGGCGTCACGGCGACGGCCTTCCAGGCCGCCGCGTCACCGAGCCCGAGAGCCTTCTTGAGCTGGCGCTGCGTGGCGGTGGCGGCCTGGATGGCGTACGCGCCCATGTCGCCCTTGTAGGACGCGCCGTAATCCATCGCCATGATGTTGACGGCCGAGATCTTCACGCCGTTCTTCTTGGCGTCGGCCACGAGGTTCACGCCGTCCTGGGTCAGGCCCTCGGGCATGACGGGCAGCGTGAAGGTGACGTCGAGCTCCGGGTGCTTCTTCTGGAGCGCGGCGATGGCCTTGGCACGGCGGGTGTTGGAGGCGGTGTCCGGCAGTGCGCCGCCCTCGATGTCGAAGTCGACCTTGGTGAGCTTGAAGGCGTCCACGGCCTTTCCGTACGCGCCGGCGAGCGCGTCCACGGACCGGCAGACCACGCCCAGTTCGCTGCCGCTCGCGCCGCCGAAGGAGACCCGTACGTCGCCGCCGGCCTTGCGCAGCTCGGGTATCTGCCTGGCCACCGCGTCGCCGCGCAGGTCACCGGAGCCGCCCCACTTGGGGTCGCAGCCGCCGCTGCCGGCGGTCAGGAAGGCGAGGGTGAAGTTGCGCACCGGTGTCTTCTTCGCGGTGTCCACCATGTCGTAGGCGGGCGTGAGCGAGG
The DNA here is from genome assembly GCF_022695595.1 of Streptomyces sp. MST-110588. Lineage (NCBI taxonomy): Bacteria > Bacillati > Actinomycetota > Actinomycetes > Kitasatosporales > Streptomycetaceae > Streptomyces > Streptomyces sp. MST-110588. The sequence goes on along the minus strand of NZ_CP074380.1, from coordinate 5,270,166 downwards.
TGTCGAGGTACGGCGCGAAGGCCGCCGCCTTCGTCCGGGCGGCCGGTGCGGCGGCGTCCGCTCCGGCCGCGGTGCCGTGCCCGGCCCTGGTGGCCTGGGCGGGGCCGACGAGGACGAGCGTGCCGCCCGCCGCGATCACGGCTGCCGAGGCCGCGCCGATCAGCTTGACCTTGCCGCTCAAGCGCCGACGGTGTGTCTGTGCCGAGGAAGTCATCTGAAGCCTGTCTGTCGTCTGTCGTCGTGGGGGGGAGCGCGGGCGTACGAGAGGTGTGGGGGGTGGGGTACGGAACCCGTGGGGGGAAGCCGTGGGGGGCTCGGGAGTTCCGTACGTCCCGCACGCTAGCGGTCACGAAACGGACAATAGGCAGTTCAGACGCGGACGGCCGCGGAATTATGGTGCGCTTAAGGAGGCGGAAGGGAGCATTTAAGGGAACGGGGGAAGGGACGGCTGAGGGAGCGGTTCGCGCGCGTCTCAACGGCTCCCGGCCGCCCGGTTCTCCTCACGTCCGGCAGTGCGCCGGGCAGCCCGGCGGACCGCGCGCCCGACCGCACGCCCGGCGGCGCGTCTGCCGCGGGCGCCGAGCTTGCGGCGCAGCCGGTGGCCACGGCGCCGCCGGCCGCCGCGCGCCGCCCGGCCGCCGTCCAGCGCCAGCCAGACCCGTACCTCGGTGCCTCCGAGCACGGACCGTCCGATGCGCACATCACCGCCGGTCGACTCCGCGAGCCGCCGCACGATGTCCAGCCCGAGCCCGGTGGACCCCTCCCCGCCGTGCCCGTGGCCGCGCCGCAGTGCCGCGTCCGGGTCCTCGATGCCCGGTCCGGCGTCCGAGACCAGCACGATCACCGCGTCCTCGGCGTTGTGGACGTCCACCGCGAACGCCGTGCCCTCAGGGGTGTGCCGGAAGACGTTGCCGAGCATCGCGTCCAGCGCGGCGGCCAGGTCGGGGCGTGCGACGGGGACGCGTACGGGCTGCCGCACGCCTGCGAGCCTCACCGTGCGCCCCTCGTCCTCCGCGAGCGCCGACCAGAAGTCCATCCGCTCACGGATCACCTCGGCGGCGTCGCAGCCGGCCGCGGTGGCGGCCTGCCGGGTGTGCGCCTTCTGCTCGCGCGCGGTACGGATGATCTGGTCGACCTCGCGCTCCAGTTGGGCGACGGCGGCCCGGGTCTGCTCGGCGGCGGGCCCGTCGCCGAGCGAGGCGGCGTTCAGCCGCAGCACGGTCAGCGGGGTGCGTAGCCGGTGGGAGAGGTCGGCGGCCAGTTCACGTTCGTTGGCCAGCAGTTGGACGACCTGGTCGGCCATGGAGTTGAACGCGACGGCGGCGGACCGCAGCTCCTTGGGGCCGTCCTCGGGGACCCGTACGCCCAGCTTGCCCTTGCCCAGGTCGTGCGCGGCCCCCGCCAGCCGCTTCGCGGGCCGCACCATGCGGGTGCCGAGGCGGTCCGCGACGGCGACCGAACCGACGACGAGCCCGAGTCCTACGCCGGCCAGCACCACCCATGAGGTGGTGACGCCGTTGGTGAGCGCGTCGTCGGGCACGTACACCTCGACGACCGCGATGCCCGAGGCGACGGCGGTGGGCTGGAGCAGTACGGAACCGCCGGTGACCGGCGAGATCGAGGCCCGGCCGAACTTGATCGCCTCGGCGACGGCCCGCGGGCCGATCCGGTGTGCCCCGATCTCAAGCGACTTGCCGCCTTTGACGCTTCGGGTGTCCTGGTCACCGTCTTGGTGGTTCTGCTCCTCCGCGCCCCCTTTGCCGTCCTCGTCCCCCACCGGCACATGAACGCCGATATGCCCGCCCGAGCCGGTCTCGGCGCTGGCGACGGCGCGCTCCAGTTGGGTGCGGTCGGTGGTGATGGCCAGTACGGGCCCGATGGCGGCGGCCTGCCGTTCGGCGTTGGAGAACGCCCGGTCGCGTGCCATCTCCTTGACCACCAGCCCCAGGGGTACCGCGAAGGCGACCACGACCATCACCGTGACGGCCAGGCACACCTTGACCAGCGCCCACCTCACCGCGGCGGCTCCAGCTTCACGCCCACGCCGCGCAGGGTGTGCAGGTAGCGCGGGCTGGCCGCGGTCTCGCCCAGTTTCCGGCGCAGCCAGGACAGATGCACGTCGATGGTCTGGTCGTCACCGTAGGACTGCTGCCAGACCTCGGCCAGCAGTTCCTTGCGGGCCACCACGACGCCGGGGCGCCCCGCCAGGAAGGCCAGCAGGTCGAACTCGCGGCGGGTCAGGTCCAGCGGCAGCCCGTCCAACTCGGCCTGGCGGCGCAGCGGGTCTATGGAGAGCCCGCCGACGCGGATCACCCGGGACGGCGGCTCGGCGCCCGTCGCGGTGGCGCGCGAGCGGCGCAGGACGGCCGCCATACGGGCCGAGAGGTGTTCCACGGAGAACGGCTTGGTGAGGTAGTCGTCGGCCCCGTCGTTCAGGAGCCGTACGATCTCCGCCTCGTCGTCCCGGGCTGTGGCGATGATCACCGGTACGTCGGTGATCCCGCGCAGCATCTTCAGGGCCTCGGCCCCGTCCAGGTCGGGCAGTCCGAGGTCGAGAATGACGACGTCGAAGCCGACATGGGCCACCTCGCGCAGCGCTTCAAGGGCCGTACCGACGCTCCGTACCGTATGGGAGGCCTCGGTCAGATGCCGGATGAGCGCCGAACGTACGAACTGGTCGTCCTCGACCACGAGCACTCTTGCCATGAGCCGCACCGTACGCCATGAGGACCATTTTCTTTACGCGAGGTTGACGCCGCATCCGTGCGCCGGGCCCCCGGGAGGGCCCAGGCAGGTGACGTCCGGGCCGGGAGTGGTGGATGAGGCGGACGGCCGATGTGTGCTCCTATAGCGGGTGTGAACACAGGGAGTTCGAGACGGGGGCTGGTGCACGCGGCGGCGTGGACGCTGGCCACAGGAGTGGCGGTGACGCTGTCGTGGTTCGGCGTGCGCACCGTGCTGGCCGGCACGGTCTACGACCCGCCGCGCGCACTCCCCCTGTCCGGCGCGGCGCCTTCCGTACGGACCGGTACGGACGACGGGAACCCGCCGCAGGCGTCCTCCACCCACCGCCCCAAGCCCTCGGGTCAGCCCACGCCCTCCCCTTCCGCCTCCGCGGGCCCCGGCGCCTCACGGCCGGCGTCCCCCTCCCACGGCGCGGGCGGCGGCGGGCTCGGCACGGACGGCGCTTCCCGTACGTCGTCGGGCGGCACCCTGTCGCCCACCACGAGCGGCACGGTCAAGAACTACGCGACGGCGGGCGGCCGGGTCGTCTTCGACATGGGCACCCGGTCCGCACAACTGGTCTCGGCGACCCCCAACTCGGGGTGGCGGATGCAGGTGTGGGAGCAGAATCAGTGGATCCGGGTGGAATTCACCGGTAATGGCGCCCATACATCCGTGATCTGCACCTGGAACGGCCATCCGCCGACGGTCGCGACGGACGAGCACGCGACCTGACGGCGACCTGACGGGGCGGCGGCCGGGCCCGACGGCGGCCGGATCCGACGGCGGCCGGGCCCGACGGCGGTCACCGTCCTGCCGGTGCCGCCCGAATCGCATGAAGACGGATGTATCACTCGAAGACGGACGGTGGCGGGGCCGGTGAGGCCACCGCCGTCGCATCCGTCACCGGCGCCGCTCCCCCGGTGAAGTCCAGCAGCGCGCGCCCGTGTTCGACCCGGGCGGGCTGCGGATCGGTGGCGGCCCGGCGGGTCAGTTCCGCGACCGGCAGTTCGCGGTCGGCGGCCAGCAGTACGGCGTTCCCGAACCGCTTGCCCCGCAGGACGGCCGGGTCGGCGGTCAGGCACAGTTCCGCGAAGACCGTACGGACGGTGGCGATCTGCGCCCGTACGAAGGCCAGCGGCGGTCCGTCCGTGAGGTTGGCCGCGTAGAAACCCCCGGGGCGCAGCGCCCGCCGGACCTCGCCGACGAATTCGGCGCTGGTCAGATGAGCGGGCGTGCGGGCCGCCCGGAACACATCCGCGATGATCAGGTCCGCCCAGCCGTCCGGGACCTTCCGCAGCCCTTCCCGGGCGTCCCCGCCGCGTACCCGGATGCGCCAGCCGCTCTCCAAGGGCAGATGGGTGCGTACCAGTTGGACCAGTGGCGCGTCGATCTCCATGACCTGCTGGGTCGAGCGCGGACGGGTCGCCGCCACATAGCGCGCCATCGTCAGGGCCCCGCCGCCCAGGTGGACGACCTGGAGGGGCTTTCCCGCGGGCGCGGCAAGATCGGCGATGTGGCCGAGGCGCCGCTGGTAGGCGAAGTCCAGGTATGCCGGATCGTCCAGGTCCACATGGGACTGCGGGGCGCCGTCGATCAGCAGGGTCCATCCCCGGGGCCGGTCCCGGTCCGGACGCAGTTCGGCACGGCCGCCGGCCACGGACTCCACGACGGACTCGGGGCCCGACCGCCCGCGCCTGCTCTTCGCCATGCACCCAGTATGGCGCGTCAGCGTGTTTCCACTGGTCAGGACGGGCGTAGCGGGCGCCCTCAGGGCCTTGGGCAGACCGCGGGCCCCGCAGTCGCCGGGCTCACTGGCAGCGGTCGACGGCCTCGATCGTACGGGCCGCCTCGCCGAGCGCCGCCCGCAGGTCGGCCGGGTCGGTGGCCGAGGCGTACGCGCCCTCCGGGGACACCAGCCAGCCCGTACCCGTGACGGGCGGCTCCAACGGCCCGGACGGGGCGCCTTCGGTCTCGCGCGCGCCGTCCGCACCGGCCGTGCGCCGGTAGGTCTGTGTACACGCACTGCCCGGCAGGTCCCAGCCCGCGGCCGTGCCCGGGGGCACCAGGAACCCGAGGGTGTCGCACGAGCCGTCGTGCAGGACCGGCCCGACCCCGTCGCGCAGCCGCAGGATGTCCACGGCCTCCAGCCCCTGGCGGGCGGGGACCGTCACCAGGTCCCAGGGCTGGGCCGGAGAGAGTGCCGGTGGCGCGCTCTGCTCCCAGGAAGGCCGGTGCCCGACGGTGGTGGCCGGCGAACTTCCGCCGTTGCCGGCGCCGTTGACGGACGCGCTCACGGCGCCGGCCGCGCCTCGTACGAGACGGCCCACGACACCGCCGGCGGCGCTGTTGACGGCGCCTTCGACGTCACTGCTCACGCCGGTCTCCAACAAGGAAACCCCTCCTTATGCCCGCACCGCTCCCTTTACACCCCTTCCAACGCCGGGGCGTACCAACGGCTACGGCGGCATAACGCGGCAAAGGATGGCAGTTCATGGCGGATCGCGCGCAGGACGGTCGTTTTGTCGGCGAACCCAGCGTGTTGGTCAGGTCACAGCCGGTACCGTCGTCCCGTCGCACCGTCAGGCCGCGGCATCGCCACACAGACGGCACGGAGGGTCTGCCATGGCGTCGCCACCAGCGCAATCAGCGTCGTCGCGCAACGTACCCGACCGCCCGGACGGCCGGAACGCCCCGGACGGCCGGAAGGGCGGCCGGAGCGATGGCCGGAGCGGCGGCCAGAAAGGCGACCGCGACAGCGACCGCAACAGTCACCGGGAGGGACCGAACGATTCGGCGAACGTGAACGGCCCGGTGAGCGGCTCGGCGAGCGGCCCCGGGCGGGCCCGGCGCCCGAACACGGCCTTCCGGCAGTTGCGCGGGCGGTTGTCGCCGGGAGAGTTCGCGGCGGCGGTGCGCCGCGCCGCCCGGGACATCGGCGAACAGGTCTCGTGCGACGCGCGTTACGTGGGGCGCGTGGAAGCCGGGGAGATCCGCTGCCCGAACTACGCCTACGAGCGTGTGTTCCGTCATATGTTCCCCGGACTCACGCTCGCCGACCTGGGCTTCGCGCCACGCGAGACGGTACGCGGGCGCAAGGCACGTACGCATGCGGTTGCGGGTACGGACGGGGGTGGGGGTGCGGGCGATACCGCGCCCCCGGAGCCCGGGCCCGGAACCGCGGCCCCCATCGACCCTCGCGACAGTTTTCCCCAGAACGGCAAGGAGAGCGACGTGTTGCGCCGCGCGTTCATCACCGGCGGCTCGGCCGTCACCCTGGGCCTCGCCCCGCTTCCCTCCCTCCTCCCCACCGCATCCGCCGCCTCCACCACTTTCGCCCCATTCGACCCGTACACCTCTTCCGCCCCGTCCACTCGCCGGATGCCGCTCTCCGGCACGCGCAGCGGCATCCGGGGAGGCGCGCACGGCGAGTCGACCCCGGCCGGCGAGGCCGAGGCGGCGGCCGTCGAAGAGGCCGTACGCCGCATCCGGCTGCTGGACGACCGGCACGGCGCGGAGGGCATCTACCGCAACGCCGCCCGGCCGCTACGGGCCGCGTACGCGCTGCTGGACTCCGGCACCCACCACCGGTCGGTCACCGACCGCCTGCAAGCTGGCGCCGGCGAACTGGCCATCTCGGTCGGCTGGCTGGCGCACGACTCCGGCCGCTTCGAGGACGCCCGCTCGCACTACGCCGAGGCCCTGGCCACCGCGCGGGTCGCCGGGGACCCGGCCCTGGAGGCGCACGCCTTTTGCAACACGGCCTTCCTGGCGCGGGACGCGGACCGGCCGCGCGAGGCCGTACGTACCGCCCAGGCGGCCCAGCACGCCGCCGAGCGCCTGGGCTCCTCGCGCCTGCTCTCCCTGCTCGCGCTGCGCGAGGCGGGCGGCCGGGCGGGGCTGGGCGACCGTACGGGCTGCGCACAGGCCCTCGCACGGGCCCATCGGCTCTTCGAACACGGGCCGTCCGACGCCGATCCGGAGTGGATGTCCTTCTTCGGGGCGGCGGAGCTGGAGGGCCTGGAGGCGCAGTGCTGGGCGGCTTTGGGTGACCGGGGGCGTGCGGCGGAACACGCGCGCCGCGCGGTGGCGCTGCAAGACCCCCATTTCACCCGGAACATCGCGCTGTTCACGGCGGAACTGGCGGACAACCTGGCACACAGCGGGGAGCCGGAGGAGGCCGCCGCGGCCGGGAGCCGGGTGATCTCCCTCCTGGAAGTCGTCCAGTCGGCGCGTATCCGCACGATGCTGGACGCCACCGCCCGGACACTGCGCCCGCACCGCGGGCTCGACGAGGTCACGGACTTCCTGGACCGGTACGCATCGGTACGACGGTCGGCGTGACGCCGGCGGCCGGCGCGCCCAGGCCCTGACCTCCTCCCCGCTCCCGCCCTCTCAGCCGAAGTGGCCCGTGTCGTTCCAGCGCTCGATCGCCGGTTCGCCGTACGCCCAGCCGAGCACCGACAGCGAGGTCGGTTCGAGGCGGATACGGGCCGCGAAGGAGAGGTCCAGGCCCAGCCAGCGGGCGCCTATGGAGCGCAGGATGTGGCCGTGGGCGAAGATCAGCACATCGCGGTCGGCCGAGCGCGCCCACTCCACGACCTGATCGGCGCGCGCCGCGACCTCGGCGAGCGTCTCGCCCTCCGGAACGCCGTCGCGCCATATGAACCAGCCGGGGCGCCCGGCCTTGATCTCGGCCGGGGTCAGGCCCTCGTACGCGCCGTAGTCGACCTCCATCAGGACGTCCCAGTCCTGCGCCCGGCCGCCGAAGCCCGCCAGCTCGCAGGTCTCCTTGGCGCGCACCAGGGGGCTGGTACGGACCTCGACGTCCGGCAGGCCGTTCCAGGGCGCGCGGTGCAGCCGCTCGCCGAGCAGTTTGGCGCCGCGGCGGCCCTCGTCGAGTAGCGGAATGTCCGTACGGCCGGTGTGCCTGCCGGAAAGGGACCATTCCGTCTGCCCGTGCCGGGCCAGCAGAATGCGCGGTGCCATGGGGAATTCCTCTCGCCGATTTCCCGGCTTTTCCTCGGTCGTTGTCGATGGACGTTTTCCGTCCGCTCCATCTTCTCCATCATCGCGCAGGCCACTGACACCCGGGGTGACGAGAGAGACAGCTCCAGCCTGCAAGATCATCAAACATACGGCGTATGGTTGATGAGTCGGCGCGCCTCGCCCGGGCAATTGGAGCCACCGGGCGCCGCGGAATTCTTCGCACCATGGGAGAACGTTTCGGATGCACACCGCAGTGCGCCGTATCGCGGCGGTATCCGGTGGCCGGCCGCGCTGGTGGACCGAGCTTCCGCTGACGGCCCTGTTGTACGCGGCCTATTCCGCCGGCCGTCTGCTGGCCCGGGGAGACACGGGCACCGCCACCGGGAACGGCCACGCGATAGTGCGCCTGGAAGAACTGCTGCGGCTGGACCCCGAGCGCGCGCTCAACCGTCTTTTCACCGCCCACGCCTCCCTCGGCGTCCCCGCCGACTACGTGTACGCCTCGCTGCACTATCTGGTGACGCCCGCGGTCCTCATATGGCTGTGGCACCGGCACGCCGCCGGGTACCGCCTGATGCGTACGTGGCTGCTGATCTCCACCCTCATCGGCCTGGTGGGATTCACCCTCCTGCCCACGGCTCCGCCGCGCCTCCTGGGGGCGGACGACGGCTTCGCCGACACGATGGCCCGGTTCTCCTCCTACGGGTGGTGGGGGCAGGACGCGAGCGCGCCGCGCGGCCTGGGCGGGATGACCAACCAGTACGCGGCCATGCCCAGCCTCCACGTGGGATGGGCGCTGTGGTGCGGTGCCGCGCTGTGGCTGTACGGCGCCTCCCGGCTCACCAGGGCCGCGGCGGTCGCCTACCCGCTGCTCGTCGCCCTGGTCGTGATGGGCACCGCCAACCACTACCTCCTCGACGCGCTCGCCGGAGCCGCCGTGATGGTGGCCGGCCGGCTCCTGGCCCAGCCGGCGCTGCGCCTGGCGGACGGCGTGCGCGCCCGGGTCCGTACCGGGCAGGTACGGACCCGTACGAGGCAGCAAGGGCCGGCCGGGTCCGCCGGGCCGGGCGAGCCGAATCCGCCGAACAGGCTGACCGATACCGCGCCGGCCCATTCGGTCACCGGTGTTGCGCATGCGCCCGACGCGAATGTCAGTGGCGGATGCGAGACTTCCGCGGGTGAACGTATTCCGCGACAGTCGACCTGCCGCGGCGGCCCCGGTGCCGGGCCCGTCGCAGCCGACGCACGGCCCGTCGCAGCCCGCGCCACAGCAGCCGCGGCGGACGGCGGAGCTGCGCCGGCGCCTCGCTGAGCTGCGCGGTCCGGGCGTCGGCCCGCGTCCGCTGGACGCCCGCGCGCTGGCGGCGCTGGCGGCCAATCCCGGCTGCCGCCGCCGTGCGCTGCTGGACGGCGCCGGGATCGACAAGGGCGCGCTGGCCCAGGCGCTCGGCTCCCCCGCGGCCTACGGGCAGTCGCAGTTCGCCCTCATACGGGGCAACGGCTTCGAGGCGCGCGTCAAGGCGGACGGCGGCGCGGACCTGATGCGGCTGCTGCACGAACGCCTGGGTGCGGGCGCCCCGCCCCCCGAGCCCGATGAGGTGGCGGTTCCGGACCTGTCCGCCGCGGGGCCCGAGGGGCGCGCGGCCCGTACGGCCCTGACACTGCGGGAGACCACCGCCGCAGGCGGATGGGCGCTGCTCGACCATCCGCTGCTGGCCCTCGAAGTGGCCGGGTCGGTCGCCTACTTGGAGCCGGACGCGGTCGTGGTGCACCCCGACGGCGGCTGGACGGTCGTGGAGATCAAGTCCTTCCCCATGATCGACGGTTCGGCCGACCCCGCCAAAGTGGGCGCCGCGGCGCGGCAGGCGGCGGTGTATGTCCTCGCTCTGGGGCACGTGGCCGAACAGGTCGCCGCCCGGACCGGCCGTACGGCACACGTACAGGAGCGTGTCCTGCTCGTCTGCCCCAAGGACTTCTCCAACCTCCCGGCCGCCGAGGTCCTGGACGTCCGCCGGCAGCTCGCGACGACCCGGCGGCAGCTCGCCCGCCTCACCCGGGTCGAGGAGATCGCCGCCGGGCTCCCCGAGGGCACGACCTTCGACCTGCGGCTGGCGGACGACGGGAAGACGGCGACCCGGCCGGCAGCGGAGCTGGCCGAGGCCGTCGACGCGGTCGGCGCGGCCTACGCCCCCGAGTGCCTGGCCGCCTGCGAGCTGGCCTTCCACTGCCGCGAGCGGGCCCGGGAGGCGGGGGCGGTCGAGGCGCTGGGCCGTGGCGTACGGGGCGAGCTGGGCGGCCTGCGCACCGTCGAGGAGGTGCTGGCGGCGGCAGCGCCCGGCGTCACCGCCGCGCCCCCGGATGCCGTGTCCCCGCCCGGCCCTGGTCCTGCTCCTGGCCCTGATCCGGGGCTCGCGTCCGGCCCCGTACCCGCTGCCGGTGGCTCCTCCGGCGGCCCGGACGCGGTTGCGTATGCGGCCCCGTATGCGGTCCCGGACGTCGATCCCGCGGTGGCGGCTCTGCGCCGTGCGGCGGCCCTGCGTGCCGAGGCGCTGAGCGAGGCGGCACAGACGGCACCGACGGCACGGGGAGGAGCGGCGCGGGACGGGGCTGCGGCGCGGGACGGTGCGGGTGCCGGGGAAGGAGCGGCGGGATGTCACTGATCACCATGCTGGCCCGGATGGAGGCCATGGCGTCGGGCCGCGCCCAGCCGCTGGCCACGGTGCGCCACCGCCATCTGTCCGAACGGCCGCTGGTCTTCGTACCGTTGACCACCGCGGGTGAGGCGGGTGCGCCCCTGGGCGCGCTCGTCGGCACGGACCGGGAGAAGCCGCTGCTACTCACCGTGCCGCAGCCGCGCGACCGCGATCTGCGCTTCGCCTTCCTGGCCGAGCTGGCGGAGTACGTCCTGCCGTACGTGGACGGGTACGCGGACGACGTCGACATCGAGGAGCGCAAGGAGACCGACCCGGAGACGGGCCGGAAGGTCCCCGTCGAGGTCGAGTTGTGCCGCGACGCGCCGCAGGTGATCGTGCCCAGCGCGGCGGGCGTGGAGTACGTACGCCTGCTGGGCCGCTCCATGCGGTTCCGCCGTACCGCCGAGCAGGAACCGGACGCCCCGCACCCGGCGCCGCCCCACGTGCCGCTGCTGGGCCGCTGGTTCACCCACTTCGGCGAGCGGGCGCGGGTGCCCGGCGCCTGTCTGCTGCTGTCCATGACGGGGCTGCTCAGCCGCCACTGGGCCAGTGGGCAGAGCCATCTGGAGGACCAGCATCTGGGCGCGCTGCTCGGCTGGATCGACCCTCCCGGGGGCGAGCGGGGCGATGACGCGGCGCTGCGCGCGGAGACGGCGCGGGACGCGGACGGCCAGTTGCTGTGCCCGCCGGCCGGACCGGCCACGGACCCGGCCTTCGACAACAAGCTGCTGGCCCCCGCGATGGCCCGTTACGACGCCGCAAGGACGCCCGGCGCCCTTGGCACGGCGCCCCTTCCGGCGCAGGGCGACCCGTCACCGGATCCGGCGGAAGAGGTCCGCGGCCTCATAGAGAGCCGGCTGCGGCCCACGTGGGACGCCGTATGGCACGGCATCGACCTGCTGCGCGGCCTGCCCGAAGGCGCGCGGGTCGCCGACCGCTGGAAGCGGGACCGCTGGTCCTACACCGCCCACCGCGACCGCGTACGGGCCGGTGAGCCGCCGCAGCCCAGGCGGGACGACGCGATCACGGCCGCGCACAAGCTCGCCTCCCGGGAGACGGCACAGGCGCAACTGGACGCGCAGGAAGCACTGGACGACCCGCTGGTGATGGCCGGCCGGCGGCTGGCCGGGGAGGCGCTGGTGGGGGAGGTGACGGCGGTGGAGATGGCCTTCTCCGAGGGCAGACGCCCGATGCCGCGCCCGCTGGTCACCCTCCTGACCGCCGACCGCCCGTACCTGTCCGCAGGCGTGAAGCTGTACCGTCCGCTGCCGGACGGCAGGACACAGACCGCCGAGTTCCTCTCGTACGTCTCGCCAGCCCTGTCAGCCCCGTACGCCGCGTCAGCCCCGTACGCCGCGCCTTCCGGGAGCGCTGATGCCACAAGTGCGGCGGCCCCGGCGAGTGAAGGCCCCTCGGACGCCGAACCGGTCGCGCTGGTGGTGCGGCTGACCAACGGGATGGGGCGCGGGCAGGTGCCGGAGGAGGGTTCCGTTCCCCAGGAGGGCGAGCGGGTGTGCTGGACGCTCTTCGAGCACGCGCCGCGCGGCGGACCCGAGCTGCCCGATCCGGAGAACACGCCGTGGACGCACGGCGGACCGCCGCCGGATCTCCTCGGTGACGCCCCCGTGGAGTCCCCCGATCCCGTGACCGCGGAGGATTTCCTGTGACGCACGTCCCCGCCCAGCAACCAAGCCCCGCCCAGCAACCGAGCCCCACCCGGCACCCGGACCCCGCCGCCCCGCACCCGGACTCCGCCCGGCACCCCGACCCCGGCGCGGCGGCTGCCGCCGCGACCGAGGCGATCGTCCACGACACGCTGCACGGCACCCGGCGCGGGGTCGTCGTGGACTCGCCCCCGGGCGCGGGCAAGTCCACCCTGGTCGTCCGGGCCGCCCGCGAGCTGGCCGCCGCCGGACGCCGGCTGATGGTGGTCGCGCAGACCAACGCCCAGGTCGACGACCTGGTGCTGCGGCTCGCCGAGAAGGACCCCGAGCTGCCCGTGGGCCGGCTGCACAGCAGCGAGCCGGGCGCGTACGACCCGGCGCTCGGCGCCCTCCCCGCCGTCCGTACCTCTGCCAGGATCTCTGACCTCGCCGGGCTGGACATCGTCCTGTCCACGGCGGCGAAGTGGGCCCGCACCAAGGTCGACGAGCCGTGGGCGCACGCCATCGTGGACGAGGCGTACCAGATGCGCTCGGACGCGCTGCTGACCGTCGCGGGACTCTTCGAACGGGCGCTGTTCGTCGGCGACCCGGGGCAGCTCGACCCGTTCAGCATGGTCGACGCCGACCAGTGGGCCGGGCTGTCCCACGACCCGTCGGCCAGCGCGGTGACGACCCTGCTCGCCCACAACCCCGGCCTCCCGCAGCACCGCCTGCCCGTCTCCTGGCGGCTGCCTGCCTCCGCCGCGCCCCTGGTCTCCGACGCGTTCTACCCGTACACCCCCTTCCACAGCGGGACCGGTCCGGGCGAGCGCCGACTGGATTTCCGCGTGTCCTCGGACGGCTCGGGGGTGGACCGCGTCCTGGACGAGGCCGCCGGAACCGGCTGGGGCCTGCTGGAGCTGCCCGCCCGGCACGTGCCCCGTACGGACCCGGAAGCGGTGGGGGCGATCGCCCAAGTGGTGCGGCGGCTGCTGGACCGCGGCGGGGTGGCGATCAGCGAGCGCTCGCCCGACCCGGTCCCGCTGACGGCCGACCGGATCGCGGTCGGCACGGCCCACCGCGACCAGGCCGCGGCCGTCCGCTCCGCCCTGGCCGCCCTCGGGACCGGCGAGGTCGCCGTGGACACCGCGAACCGCCTCCAGGGCCGCGAGTTCGACGTCACGGTCGTGCTGCACCCGCTGTCCGGCCGCCCCGACGCCACCGCCTTCCACCTGGAGACGGGCCGGCTGTGCGTACTGACCTCCCGGCACCGCCACGCGTGCATCGTGGTGTGCCGGGCCGGCGTCGCCGAGCTGCTCGATGACCACCCTTCCGCCGAACCCGTACAACTCGGCCTCACCGTCCCCTTCCCCGGCGGCTCCGCGGACGCGCACGCCCACCGGCGCAGAGCGGAACTGGAGGAGAAACTCAGGTTCCTGCGCGACGGCGTGGACGGCTGGGAAGCCAACTGGCAGGTGTGGGAACACCTGAGCAACCACCGGGTCACGCCCTGACTGCCGTACGGGGCGTGCCCGACCGCCGTCACAGGACCCGCCCCCGGCTCCCTCTACGACTCCCTCCACGGCCTCGGCGCGGCCGTTCGGGGGAGGACTTGCGAGGGGCGGGACAATGGGGAGCGGCACCCGATTCTGGAGGTACGTACATGTCCGAGCCGCGACCGGCTCACGATCAGCGCGGGACGGCTTCCGCGCCCCGGCGTCTGAAACCGGCGCCGCTGCTCTTCGAGCCCCCCGAGGCAGCCTCGGACCCCGAGCACTTCTTCGACCTGGAGTCGATCGAGGACCCGCACACCCTGCTCACCCGCTCCACGGAGCTGACCCTCGCCTTCCGCGCGGCGGCCGACCGGGCGACGGAGTTCCAGGCGATGGCGGCGGCCCAGCTCGCCGACCCCCGGCGCTTCGACCGGCTGACCACCGACGTGATCGCCGAGCGGGCCGGCTGGACCGAGGACTACGCCAAGAAGATGGTGGAGTTCGGCCGCGGCCTCATGCGGGACGGCGGGACGCGTCCCGACCTGGCGGAGTGAGGAAGGGAGACCCGGGGGCGGTGGCCGAGGCCGGGGGACCGGTGGCGGTGGCGAGCCCGGCGCCCTGAAGGGGCAACGCGGGGCGAGGGGGACTCCAGGGGCGGCAGGGGCAAGGATCACGGACCGTTGGCATATGCGGGGGCGAAGATACTCCTCCGCGGTCCGCTCCGTCCCGGCTTCCGGCAATCCCCGTGAACGGCGCGGCAGCGGTCGGTAGACCTGTCGGTCATGAGCGACCGGCCTGCGGACCCCGTCCGCTTCCCCGCCCCCACACCCGCGCCCTTCCCCACCGCCGCGTACGGCCCCCCTTCCACCTCATACGGCCCTCCCACACCCGCGTACGGGCCTCCGGCCTCCGCGTACGGACGGCCCACCCCCATGTACGGGCGTCCCACACCTGCGTACGGACGCCTCACCCCCGCGTACGGACCCTCGACCGTCCCGTACGGCGGGCCGGCCTCCGTGTACGGGCCTCCCGCCCCCGCGTACGTCACTCTCGCCGGAGCCGACTGGCTGGCCTCGGCCAGCGCGCATCCCCGCAGCGTGCACGCCCTGTGGGCGGACCGCCCGTCCGCGCCGACCGTGCTGCCCTGCGGCACCGCCTTCGACGTGATCAGCGCGCCGGTGCTCTTCGGGCGCCGGATGCTGGACCGCCTGTGGGCGGACGGGCCCGGCTCCGGGCCGGTGGCCGTGCACCGCGACCGCGTCCTGCTGTTCACCGTGCCCGGTGCCTCGCAGCGGCTGCCCGCGCTGCTCGGCTGGGAGGAGTGGGGCGCCCGCGTCCCGCCGCTGCTGTGCCTCGGCGCCGGTGACGCGGTGACCGTCCCGGCGCTCTTTCCCTCCCCGGAGGCACCGGGGCGCCCCGCCGGCTCCGCGGCCTCGCGCTGGCTGGTGGCCCCCGAGGTAGGGGCTCCCTGGCTGCCCGGCCCCGAGGTCCTGATCTGGGCCTGCATACGTGCCGCCCGCGGCCCCCTGGCGGAGCCGGCGGACGAGCCACAGCCACCGAACGGGGAGCCGCACGAGCCGACGGACGAGCCTGCGGCCCCGCGGCGGGAGGCAGCACAGCGGCACGGGAGCGACTGACCCCCGGGATGCCGTCGCGGCAGCCGCCACTGCCGCACCCCTCACCGCCGCACCCGTCACTGCGGCACCCGTCACCGCCACACCCGTCATCACCACAGCGTGCATCGCTCCGGCCCCCGCCGTCCCAGTGGTCACCATCACACCCCCCGCCCCGTCCCGCGCCCCCTCACCACGTACCGGCTCACGACGGGCCCCGCGAGCCCCCTCCCCACCTCGTCACCACACCCGGGGCCGGGCGTCCAGAAGCGGTCGTTACCGCCCTGACCTCTTCCTGAGACAAACCGATTTTTGTCCTCACCGATCAGGGTGCTAATGTTTTCCACGTCAGCAGGCGCCGCTAGCTCAGTTGGTTAGAGCAGCTGACTCTTAATCAGCGGGTCCGGGGTTCGAGTCCCTGGCGGCGCACAGACAGTCGAAGGCCCCCACCGAGGTGGGGGCCTTCGGCGTATACGAGCCCGGTCGGCTCCGTACGAGTCCGTACGAGCACGCAGCCACCCCGTACAGCCCCGTACGGGCTCAGCGCCGGCCGACGCTCACCGTCCAGTCCCCGGCGAGCGTCCGCCCGGACACCCGTACCCGTACCCCGTCCGCCTCGTCCGTCAGGCTCTCGCCCACGCCCAGCGGCGCGTCCGCGAGCGCCGGGTAGACCGAGGTCCCCCAGCACGCCTCGGTGCCCGGGTGCCCGTCGATCACCTGTATGGGCCCATGGCCCGAGGCGATCTCGCTGCGGACGCGGTAGACCAGCACGCCCTCGCCGCACACGCCCTCGTCGTTGCCGACCGCGGTACGCGCCTCCAGCGCCAGCGCCGTACCCGGTCCCGTACGCACCACCACCAGCCGCGCCCGCCGCTCGTCCCCCGGCTCCATGGGGGCGGACAGCGGGCGCAGCGTGTGCAGGCTGGTGGCGCGGGCGCCGGCGCAGTCCACCTGGCGGTCGCTCAGCCAGCCGAGCTTCCATTTGTGCCATCCGAAGGGTTCCGGGGCGAGCCCGAACTGGCTGCCCATGAGGTCCCAGTCCCCCACATGGGTGTCCCAGTCCCCCTTGCCGTCCTGCGGGCGGTGGTAGAGGTCCGGCAGGTCGAAGACATGGCCGGTCTCGTGGGCGAGCACGTTGCGGTCCGGCGGGCTCTGCTCAAAGACGGTGACGAAGCGGCGCAGGTTGGCGTGGTCCGCGTGCAGCGGGTGGTCGAGGTTGACGACCTTGGTGGCGTCGGCGTCGACGCCGGGGGCGTCCGGGTCGGCGACGAAGTACACGATGTCGTAGCGGGCGAAGTCGACGGAGGCGTCCGCGGCGGCGACCGCGTCGTTGAGGTAGGCCGTGCGGCGGTCCGCGTCCCAGTCCCGCTCTATCCCGTACGTGTCCGAGTCGTGCGGCATACGTACCCAGCGCTTGAGTATGAACGGGCGCAGCGAGAACTTTCCGTACGAGGCGCGGGCGAAGAAGCGGGAGGTGGCCGGGAAGTACTCGTCCGCCAGGCTCTGCGGCTCCGCCATGGGCGGTGAGTCCGGGAACGACAGGAAGATCATTACCGCGTTGAGGGGGCGTGCGGGACGCGGGTACGCGCCGTTCCAGGTATCCACACCCTCGGAGTGGTGGGCGTCGGTACGGGTCAGGGCGCAGGATGGAACGGCCTCCAAGGCCGTGGCCGGACCCGTCAGGACGGAGGTCGCGATCATCGCGCTGAGGGAGGTGGCGACGGCGGCGACCCGGCGGAGTCGGTGACGGCCCACTCCCTCGGGTGTCTGGGCGCGCACCACATCGACCTCCCGGAACGGAAACGGAACACCTCCACCACCCTGTGGCTGATTTGCGGCGTTCGTCCTGTTCCGGGGGTCCAGGCGAGTGACCGACCGGACCGATTACCCCCGTAACGCAAAGTCACTAACGGTCGTTGACGAGATACGCATGAACAGAGCCGAGCAGAAATGGGCAAACTTCCGTCATGGGTGCCGATGATCACGGCTACGTCGCTGGATAGGCCGTCGTGTCAGCCTCTATGATCGCCACACTTTCCAGCGCGGATTTCCCCTCCACCACGAGACAAGCGCCATGCGGGAGCGAGCAGTGAGCGGATACCCCGACGGCACCGGCCGCGCGCCCGGAACCATGCTTTCCTCTGTGACGGAGCGTAGCGAAGCGAGCAGAGACCCGGCCGACGACCTGTCCGGCTCGTCCGGGTCGTCCGGCCCGTCCGGACCGTCCGGCATGCCCGGGACCGGCCGCGGTGAGGGCTGTCCCGGCTGCTCCGGTCCGCACAGCCCGACCTGCCCCGCCCGGCCCGACGGTTCGGCCGCCGCCCTCGGCGACTACCGCGCCGCCTTTCACGCCGCCCGGCTCCCCCTGGCCGTACTCAACCGCGACGGCCTGGTCCTGGCCGCCAACCCCGCCTTCGGCGACCTGGTGGGCACCGAGCCGGACGAACTGGTCGCCGCGACCGCCGCCGACCTCACCGACCTCGGCGCGGACCCGCGCATCTGGAGCGCGTACCGGGAAGTGCTGTGCGGGCGCAGCGACCGGCTGCGCTGCACCCGGCGGCTCCAACTCCCCGACGGGCACTCGATGTGGGCGGAGGTGACCGTGGAGCCGCTGGCCCCCGGCGCCGGGCTCGCCCCGGGCGGCGCACTGAACGCGGGCGGCACGCCCAACGACGCGCGGGGCACGCTCAACGGGAGCGGTACGCGTACGGCCGGCGGCGAACTCCCGGCGGCCACCGACCTCTCCGTACCGGCCGACCTCCCCGTACCGGCCGACATGTCCGTACCCACCGACCTCCCCGGGTCCTCCGACCTGCCCATGGACGGCGACCTGCCGGCCATGGACGGCGTCCCCCCGGCGGGCGGCGGCGTCCGCGCGGGCGCCGGGCAGCGGGCGGAGGAGGACCATGTGCTGCTGTCCGTGGCCGACATCAGCGACCGGCACGACCTGCTGGCACGGCTGCGGCACCTGCAGATGCACGACCCGGTGACCCGGCTGCCCAACCGCGCGCTGTTCTTCGAACGCCTGGCGGGCGCCCTGGAGTCGGCCGCTTTCGAGCAGGGCGGTACGGGCCGGATCGGCCTGTGCTACCTGGACCTGGACGGTTTCAAGGCGGTCAACGACACTCTCGGGCACCGCGTCGGCGACCGGCTGCTCAGCGCGGTCGCACAGCGGCTGCGGCACTGCGTGGAGGAGCTGTCCGAGGACCGCCTCCCGGCGCCGCCCGACGGCCCCACCGCATCCACCGCGTCCACCACGTCCGACGCATCCGCCATGTCCGACGCGTCCACCGCCATGCCCGACGCATCCACCGCGTCCGACGCGTCCACCGCCTTCGCCGCTCCCGTCCAGATGACCGACGACGACACCGGTCACCTGGACGGCAGCGGCCATCTGGTGGCGCGGCTGGGCGGTGACGAGTTCGCGCTGCTGGTCGAGGACTCCACCGGCACCGAGCAGCTCGCCGCCCTCGCCCAGCGCGTACTGGACGCCCTTCAGCGGCCGTTCGACCTGGCCGGGCAGCGGCTGTCGGTGTCGGCCAGCATCGGGGTGGTGGAGCGGGCCGCGACCGGCACCACCGCCACCGGGCTCATGCAGGCCGCGGACACCACGCTGTACTGGGCCAAGGAGGACGGCAAGGCCCGCTGGACGCTGTTCGACCCCGAGCGCAACGCGCACCGGATGACCCGGCAGGCGCTGTCCAGTACGCTGCGCCCGGCCGTGGAGCGCGGCGAGTTCACGCTGGAGTACCAGCCGCTGGTCGGTCTCGGCGACGGGCGGGCGCAGGGTGTGGAGGCGCTGGTGCGCTGGCGGCACCCGCAGTTCGGCACCCTCTCGCCGAATCGGTTCATCGGACTGGCGGAGGAGAACGGCGCGATCGTCGAGCTCGGCCGCTGGGTCCTGGAGCGCGCCTGCCGCCAGGCCCGCGCCTGGCAGCTCGAACGCCCGGGCGCCCAGCCGCTGTTCGTGAGCGTCAACGTCGCCGTACGGCAGGTCTGGGACTCCGACCTGGTGGCGGACGTGGCGCACATCCTGGCCGAGACCGGGCTGCCGCCGCGGCTGCTGCAACTGGAGCTGACGGAGTCCGCGGTGATGGGCTCGGCCGGCCGGCCGCTCCAGGCGCTCCAGGCGCTGAGCGACATGGGCGTACGCATCGCCATCGACGACTTCGGCACCGGTTACTCCAACCTCGCCTACCTCAGCCGGCTGCCGGTGTCCGTCCTGAAGCTGGACGGCTCCTTCGTACGGGGCTTTCGCGCGCAGGAGCACCCGAATCCGGCCGACGAGACGATCGTCGAGGCGCTGGTGGCGCTCGCGCACCGGCTGGGCCTGACGGTCACCGCGGAGTGCGTGGAGAGCGCCGAGCAGGCCGAGCGGCTGCGGCGGATCGGCTGTGACACGGGCCAGGGCTGGCTGTACTCCCGGCCGGTCGCCCCGGACCGCGTCTCGGCCCTGATCAGCGCGGGGCGGCGGACGGGAAGCTGAGGAAGCGGAACGAGCAGAACGAGCGGGAGAAGCCGGACGAGCAAGAAGAGCCGGACGAGCGGAACGAGCCGGACGAGCCGGACGAGCGGATACGGCGCATGCCGCCCGATTCCGCGCCCGCACCACCCGGTTCGCTTCCGCACCACCCGGTCCGCTTCCGTGCGCTCCCCCGTACGCCCCGGCTCCTTACCCGCACCGCGTCACTCCGTACGCGGGCGTCTCACCCCACTACGCCCCCGGCCCCTCCTCCGCCGCTGCCCCGGCCGCCGCCCCCGGCAACCCGTAAGCGTCCGCGATGAGTTCATAGGAGCGCAGCCGGACGTCACCGCCGTGCGCGTTGGCCGTGATCATCAGCTCGTCGGCGCCGGTGCGCTTGGCGAGGTCGTTCAGTCCGTCCCGTACGGCGTCGGGAGTGCCGTGGACGATGTTGGCCAGCCAGCCGTCGACGAAGTCCCGTTCCATCTCGGTGAACCGGTGGGCCGCGGCCTCCTCGGGCGTGGGGACCAGCCCGGGGCGCCCGGTCCGCAGCCGGATCATGGACAGCGCCCCGGTGAGCACCTGGCGGCGGGCCTGCTCCTCGTCCTCGGCGGCCAGGGCGGAGACGCCGATCAGGGCGTACGGCTCGTCCAGGACCTCCGAGGGGCGGAAGGACTCGCGGTAGAGGTCCAGCGCCGGGATGGTGTTGGCGGCGGAGAAGTGGTGCGCGAAGGCGAAGGGCAGGCCGAGGGACCCGGCGAGCCGGGCGCTGAAGCCGGAGGAGCCGAGCAGCCAGACCGGCGGCCGGTGCGTGGACTGGACGCCGCCGGGCGAGGTGGCCTGTACCGGTCCCGGCACCGCGTGGATACGGCGGTACGGGTGCCCGTCGGGGAACTCGTCGTCCAGGAAGCGGATCAGCTCGACGAGCTGCTGCGGGAACTCGTCCGCCCCCTCGTGCCGCTCGGAGCGGCGCAGCGCGGCGGCGGTGGCGCCGTCCGTGCCCGGGGCGCGGCCCAGGCCCAGGTCGACACGGCCGGGGGCCATCGCTTCGAGGGTGCCGAACTGCTCGGCGATCACCAGCGGCGCGTGGTTGGGCAGCATGACGCCGCCGGAGCCGAGCCGGATGGAGTCCGTGTGCGCGGCCAGGTGCGCGAGCAGCACGGCGGGCGAGGAGGAGGCCACGCCGGGCATGGAGTGGTGTTCGGCGACCCAGTAGCGGTGGAAGCCGCGCCGCTCGGCCGTCCGCGCGATGCCGACGGAGGTCCGTATGGCGTCGGAGGCGGTGCGCCCGGCGCCGACGGTCACCAGGTCGAGTACGGACAGGGGAACGGGTGCGCTGCCTCGGGCTGTGCCCCGGATCTCGTCGTGGTCGCCGCTCACGGTGCGGGTCCTCCTCGCGTCTCTGGTCTGCGCGAGACACAACCGGAGAGCTTCTCCGTTTTATTCCCGGCGGGCGGGCGGGGGCGGGTCGACCTGGTCGGCAAGCGGCTGACGTGGCCGGCAAGCGGCTGGGGTGCGGGACCCACGTGCCTGTCCCATGAGTACACGCCCCTCCCATAAGGAGAACGCGATGGAGAAATCACCACAGGAAGCAGCAGGGGAAACGCAGGTAGCGGAAGCCGCCGGGCTCGCCGACCACACGGCGGTACGGCTCGTCGCCGGTTACGCGAGCGGCGAGTTCTCCCCCGTGGAGGTGGTCCACGCCGTCCTGGCACGGGCGCAGGCCGCACAGGCCCGTACCAACGCGTTCGTACGGATCGATGCCGACGAGGCGCTGGCCGCCGCCAGGGCGTCCGAGGAACGCTGGCGGGCCGGGGAGCCGGCCGGCCTGGTGGACGGGGTGCCGGTGACCGTCAAGGACCTGCTGCTCACACGCGGCACGCCGACGCTGCGCGGCTCGTGGACCGTACGGGCCGAGGACGCCGCCCGGGACGAGGACGCGCCGGCCGTGGCGCGGCTGCGGGAGCACGGCGCGGTGTTCGTGGGGAAGACCACCACTCCGGAGTTCGGGTGGAAGGCCGTCACGGACAGCCCTCGGTTCGGGATCACCGGGAACCCGTACGATCCGCGGCGTACGGCGGGCGGGTCCAGCGGCGGCGGCGCGGCGGCCGTGGCGCTGGGGGCCGGCCCGCTGAGCCTGGGGACGGACGGCGGCGGCTCGGTCCGCGTCCCGGCGTCCTTCTGCGGCGTCTTCGGGTTCAAGCCGACCTACGGCCGGGTGCCGCTGTATCCGCCGAGCCCCTTCGGGACGCTCTCCCACGTCGGGCCGCTGACCCGGGACGCGGCGGACGCGGCGCTGCTCATGGACGTGATCACGGGCGCCGACTGGCGGGACTGGTCACAGCTCGGGCCGGTCACCGGGTCCTTCCGGGAGGGGCTGCGGGGGCCGGTCGCCGGGCTGCGGGTGGCCTACAGCCCCCGGCTGGGCAGGGAGGACGACCCGGTGCACCCGCGCGTCGCGGAGGCGGTCGGCGGCGCGGTACGGCGGCTGGCCGAGCTGGGCGCGCGGGTGGAGGAGGCCGACCCGGGCATCGCGGACCCGGTGGAGGCGTTCCACACCCTGTGGTTCGGCGGCGCCGCGCGGCTGGTGCAGCACCTGGACGCCGGGCAGCGGGAACTGCTCGATCCGGGGCTGCGGGAGATCAGCGGGGAAGGGGCACGGTACTCGGCGCTGGACCACCTGGCGGCGGTGGACGTACGGGCGGCGCTGGGCCATGCGATGGGCCGCTTCCACCGCACGTACGACCTGCTGGTGACGCCGACCGTGCCGGTCACCGCCTTCGCGGCGGGCACCGAGGTCCCCGAAGGGGCACCGTACCGGCGCTGGACGGGCTGGACACCGTTCACCTACCCCTTCAACATGACGCAGCAGCCCGCCGCGACGCTGCCCTGCGGCGTGGACAGTGCGGGGCTGCCGATCGGGGTGCAGCTCATCGGCGCGCGGCACGCCGACGCGCTGGTGCTGCGCGCCGCGCACGCCCTCTACGAAGCCGGTGCGGCGGGCCTCCCCGCACCCGGGCGCGGCGCCGCTCCCGTACCGCCCACGGGACCTGCGCCCTCCGGAAGGTGAGGGCTCCCCCGGCACCCCGGGCCTCGCTCCCGGAGCCGTACCTGCGCCTCACGGCCGGAAAACTATCGAGCCGAGATGACGGCGACATATGCCAGTGTGCCGCTGTCCAGGACGGACACATGTCACGCGCGGCTTTTCGGTCAAGACCCCCTCCGGGGCGAGACGTTGACCGCTATCGTGGTAGAAGCCTTGCTGTGCGGTACCGGCCGGAACTTGCCCTCCGGCCGTGACCTGCAGCGACGGTGACAACGCAAGCGGTCACAACCTGGTAGGGGGACACCGTGGCGCTGAAGCCCGAGCCGACCGCGCCGTTCCACTCGGTGCAGTACGCCCTTCGCGTGCTCGAAACGATCTCCAGGCACGCCGGCGGCGTGACCGACGTACAGGTCGCACGGGAAACCGGCCTGCCCACCGGCCACCTCACCCACATGCTGTCCATGCTGCGCCACGAGGGCTACGTGGCCCAGCTCTCCGACGGCGCGTACGTCGTCGGGGAGTCGCTGCTCCTGCTCGGCACGGGCGGCGACCGGGAGGAGGCGCTGCGCGGCAAGCTCCAGCAGACGCTCGTGGAACTGCGCGATTCCGTGGGTGCGGCGGTCTACATCAGCCGGTACATCGACGGCGAGGTGAAGATCCTTCACTACGCCGACGGCCCCCGCGCGCCCAAGGTCAACGAATGGGCCGAGTTCCGCCGCACGGCACATGCCAGCGCGGTCGGCAAGTGCCTGCTCGCCCAGTTGGACTACGACGGCCGCATGGACCACCTCTCGCGCCACAAGACCGCCCGGCTCACGTCCCGGACGATCACCAACGAGAAGGTGCTCTTCCACAAGCTCGACAGCCAGCCGCCCACGGTCCCCATGCTGGACCTCCAGGAGTACGCCGTGGGCACGGTCTGCGCGGCCGTCCCGATCACGGCCGGTGCGACGGTCGGCTGCCTGGCCCTGTCCATGCCCCTGGAGAACGCCCACCGCCTGCGCCAGGCTGCCGACGCCCTCAACCGGAGGGCGGCCCCGGTCCTGCTCTCACTGACCCTCTGACCCCCAGAACGCCACGAGCCCCCGCCCAGGAAGTGACCAGCGGCGGCGCTCGGACGGCCCGGTCCGATGAGGTGGTCAGAAGCACCCCTAAAGACCAGGTAGTATTTCTTCTGTCAGCGCGCGCCGCTAGCTCAGTTGGTTAGAGCAGCTGACTCTTAATCAGCGGGTCCGGGGTTCGAGTCCCTGGCGGCGCACCTGTGCAGTGGGCGTTTCCGGTCTTACGGAAACGCCCACTGTGTTTTTTCCGGGTTCTTCGTCTTTCCGGGTTCTTCCGGCCCTGCGGCGGGCCTTCCCGGTACGGGGTGCCCCGGTACGAAACTGCTCAGTACTGGACGTCCGAGCAGGCGTAGAACGCGTTACCGGTGTCGGCGATCGTCCATACGGCGACGATCAGGTGTTTGCCCGACCGGGCCGGCAGGGTGCCCTGGTGCGAGAGGGTGGTCGGTGGCCGCTGGCCGTTGTAGGGGACGGTCAGGAACGGGTTGAGGTCCAGGTCGGCGCGGGTGACCGGGCGGCTGGGGTCGTAGCCGTTCCTGGTCATGTAGTACTTGAAGTCCGTGGTGGCGTGCGGGGCCGTGAAGCGCCAGGTGAACGTGTACGAGCCGGGGCTCACCCGGGTCGCCGGCCACTGGCCGCCGCGCGGGTCGTCCAACTGGGAGAAACGGCTGTTGCCGCCGGCGCAGATCCGGCCGTCGGCCGGTCCGCCGGACGGGAAGCCCTTGGGGCCCTCCACGCTCTGCGGCTCGTACTGGATCTCGCCGCAGTTCTTCACGGTCTTGTTGGCGCACAGCTTCTGCCGGCTGATGGGGGAGTCGGTGTAGCCGTGGCCGGAGGCGCTGCTCGTGGCGAGGACGGACACGCCGATGACGCCGAGGCCGACGACGGCCGCGCTGATCTTCTTTCGCATGCTTCGCTCCCGGAGAACTTGGGGGGTGTCCTGTGAGCCAAGTGCGTTGCGGTCCAGACCAACCAGCAGAATATGGCTGGATCCCGGGCCTGCCTAGGTCGATGTCTGGACCAATCGCGCCGCGGCGAGGATGCGAGAGGAGGTCTCTGGCCGCCGCCGGCCTTCGGAGGCCGGGTCGACCGCCGCCGACCACCGCCGACCGCCGCCGGCCTCCGTCGGCCTCCACCTGCCGCCGCCGGCGTCCGTCAGGAGATGTCGACGTCGGAGCAGGCGTAGAAGGCGTTGCCGGTGTCGGCGATGTTCCATACGCCCAGGATGATGTGGTGGCCGGACTTCAGGGTCGGGACGGTGCCCTGGTGCCGCACCGTCTCGCCGGGCCTCAGCCCGCCCATCGGTACCGTCATGAACGGCTCGGGTTCCAGGTCCGCCCTGGTGAGCGGCTTGCTCGGGTCGTAGCCGTCCTTGGTGACGTAGTAGCGGAAGTCCGTGGTGGCGTGGCGGGCGGTGATCCGCCAGGTGAAGGTGTAGCCCTGGCCCGCGGTGAGCGCAGTGGTGGGCCAGTCACCGCCCCGCGGGTCGTCGAGCTGACGGAAGACGGCGTTGCCGCCCGAGCAGATCTTTCCGTCGGCGGGCCCGGCGGCGGGGAAGCCCTTGGGGCCCTCGACGCTCTGCGGCTCGTACTGGATGGGGCCGCAGTCCTTGACCGTGCCCTTGGCGCACAGCGACTGGCGGCTGGGGGGCGCGTCACTGTAGCCGTGGCCGGAGGCGCTTCCGGTGGCCAGCAGGGAGACGCCGGCGATGCCGAGGCCGACCACGGCAGCGCTGAGCTTTTTACGCATGCTTCGCTCCTGAGAACGCGGGGGTCCGTGAGGGGGTGTCCGTGAACTGAGTGAAGTGCGGTCTAGACCAACGCGCACCCTAGCGACGGGGTTTGGTCATGTCCAGACCAATTGCAAACTTCAACCGGTACGGCGCGCACTCACCTCCCTCCGCTCCACCCCCATGCCGCGCGAAGCGCAAGCGGAAGGGACCGGAATGGCGGTGGCGGCGCGACAGGGATGGGGCGGAGAGGGAGAGGGGGCGGAGCGGGAAGCGGAAAGGAACCGGGGGAGAGGGAGGGAATGCGGTGGGTGATATCCGGGCCTCGTCGAATCAATCCGTATCAATCCGTAAGAGGAATACCGGGCGGATCACCCGGCCGGCTCCACCCCTGGCAAAAAAGGGGTCGGCCGTGACCCCGCTCACATTCCCGCCGAAAAGTCCGGGTATTGAGGCTCAGAGGCATCCGACGGTCACAGGCACCCCGGAAGTTCGTGTAGAGTTTTCTCTGTCAGCAGGCGCCGCTAGCTCAGTTGGTTAGAGCAGCTGACTCTTAATCAGCGGGTCCGGGGTTCGAGTCCCTGGCGGCGCACAGACGCACCGAGGGCCTCCTCGCCAATGGCGAGGAGGCCCTCGGTGCATTCCGCCCCCATCACCACAGAGCCCATCACCACAGAGCCCATCACCACAGAGCCCATCACCGCCACAGGGCCCGTCACCGCAAGAACGTGGCGTACCGCTGGCCAACAGGGAGGGATCGGATGCACAGTCGCGGAATGGCGCGTGACATCCAGGAGCGGATCAAGAAGCTGATCATCGACCGGCGGCTGCCCTCCGGCGCCTCGCTGCCCACCGAGACGGAGCTGATGGAGCTTCTCGGGGTCAGCCGGAACTCCGTACGCGAGGCCCTCAAGGCGCTCCAGGCGATGGGCATCGTGGAGATCCGGCACGGCTTCGGCACGTACGTCGGGCCGATGTCGATGGCCCCGATGACCGAGGGCCTGGCCTTCCGTACGGTCGCGGGCCACCTGCGCGGCGAGGACAGCCTGCGCCAGCTCCTGGAGCTGCGCGAGGCCGTGGAGACCGGCCTGATAGCGCGGCTGGCCGGGCAGGTGCCGGCGGCGGACCTCGCCGAGCTGGAGACGATCGTGGCGCGGATGGCGCGGGAGGCCGAGCGCGGGTCGGTGGAGGCGGAGACCGACCGGGCCTTCCATGCCGCGCTCTACCGTGGCCTGGACAACCTCCTGTTGAGCGAGGTGCTGGACGCCTTCTGGGACGCCTTCCACCGCGTACGGACGGATTTGGCGGATCTGCGTACGGACCCGAAGGTCACCCACCGCCAGCACCGGGAAATCCTGGACGCGGTGCGCGCCGGCGACGCTTTGCGCGCGGAGCGGGCGGTCCGCGACCACTTTGACAACATCCGCCAAAGGCTGCGCAGTTGATGACCGAAGTAATGCACCCTCCGATCCAATGCGTCCATCAATGCACTTCCGTGCCCGGCAAAGACCTCGTTTATCCCTTGCGATCAAGGCCGGATTTTCGGCACCCTGACGTGGGGACCGGAGCCCAACAGGGCCTGGTCCACTGTCAATTGGGGGGAATACCGGTTGCGGTGAACGAGGGGTCGGGGACCCCGGGGCACTGAGAGGGTGCCAGGGCGGGAAACATGCAACCGGAAGGCGGCCGTCCCACGTCCTGGTGCGGGCGGCCGGCACCATGGAGCCCGGGTCGGTCGGGCGGACCGATGACCCGGACCTGACGCCACGCAGCGCGCCTGCGTGCGGGGGGATGGACTCATGACGTCGCCGCCTACCGGCGCCCGGCAGCCGCACCAGTACGAATACGACCCGTCCGCGACGACGCGCCTGCGGGTACCGCGCCAGCACCGGCAGCGGCGGCCCCAGCGGGGGCCGCTGCCGCGCTACGACTACGAGCACTACAGCAGACTCGCCGGTCCGCTCACCGAGCCCGACCCGGACCGCCCCTACAAGGTCCGTTACCGGAGCCTGCTGGCCGACGAGCCGCACCGCATACGCGCGGCGCTGCTCCTCGGCGCCGCTCCCCTGGTCTCCCTCGGCCTGCTGGCCTGGCTGATGCAGCCCGCCCACTGGACCAGGCGCGACCACGCCTCGGACACCTTGCTCGTACTTGACGTCATCATGCTCGTCTCGATCGGCCTGATCGAGTTCTTCCGTACGATGAACGTCCTGTCCAACGCCCATGCCACGCTCGTCGCCCGCGACCCCGTACCGGTCGTCCCCGAGAGCGGCACCCGTGTCGCCTTCCTCACCTCCTTCGTCCCGGGCAAGGAGCCCCTGGAGATGGTGACCAGGACGCTGGAGGCCGCGGTCAAACTGCGGCACCGCGGCCTGCTGCACATCTGGCTGCTGGACGAGGGCGACGACCCGGACGTCAGGCAGGTCTGCGCGCGCCTGGGCGTCCACCACTTCACCCGTAAGGGCATCCCGCAGTGGAACCGCGAGAAGGGCCCGCACCGCGCCAGAACCAAGCACGGCAACTACAACGCCTGGCTCCAGGCGCACGGCGACGCCTATGACTACTTCGCGTCCGTGGACACCGACCACGTACCGCTGCCCAACTACCTGGAGCGGATGCTCGGCTTCTTCCGCGACCCGGACATCGGCTTCGTCATCGGCCCCCAGGTCTACGGCAACTACGACACGTTCGTCACCAAGGCCGCCGAGTCGCAGCAGTTCCTCTTCCACGCCCTGATCCAGCGGGCCGGCAACCGCTACGGCGCGCCCATGTTCGTCGGCACCTCCAACGCCGTACGCATCAAGGCCCTGCAGCAGATCGGCGGGCTGTACGACTCGATCACCGAGGACATGGCGACGGGTTTCGAGATGCACCGCCACCGCAACCCGGACACCGGCCGCAAATGGCGCTCGGTCTACACCCCGGACGTGCTGGCCGTCGGCGAGGGCCCCACCGCCTGGACGGACTTCTTCACCCAGCAACTGCGCTGGTCACGCGGTACGTACGAGACCATACTCAAACAGTTCTGGAAGGCGCCCTTCACACTGCCGCCGGGCAAGTTCTTCAACTACACCATGATGGTCATCTTTTATCCGATGTCCGCCCTCAACTGGATCCTGGCCGCGCTGAGTTGCGCACTGTTCCTGGGACTTGGCGCATCCGGCGTACAGATCGACCCGGCGGTGTGGATGATGCTGTACGGTAACGCATCCGCGCTCCAGATCGGCCTGTACGTATGGAACCGCCGGCACAACGTCTCGCCCCACGAACCCGAGGGCTCCGGCGGTGTGGCCGGCATGGTGATGTCGGCGCTGTCCGCACCGATCTACGCGCGCTCGCTCTTCGACGCCGCGCTGCGCCGCAAGAGCAGGTTCGTGGTGACACCCAAGGGCGACTCCTCCAGTCCCGACACGCTCTTCGGCACCTTCCGGATCCACCTCTTCTTCATCGTGGTCTTCGGCGGCTCCCTGGTCTCGTCCTTCGTCTTCGGCCACAGCCACCCGGCGATGATCACTTGGGCCTCGCTGGCGCTGCTGATCACGGCGGCACCGATCGTCGCCTGGCGCTGGACGCTGCGGCGGGAGCGAAGGGAGCGGCGGGGTCGGCGCGGCAGGGGGGACAGCGGGGACGGGCGGCGGACGCAGCCGGCACCTCCGGGCCCGGGCCCTTCGGAACCGGCCCCTTCGGCTCCGGACCCGGGCCCGGCCCCGGTCCTGGGGCAGCGGCCCGCGCCGCACCCCAGTTGGGCCGCGCCCGGCGACGCCGATCGTATGGCCGACCAGATCACACGGACCGCTCTTGAAGGACGTCACACATGAAGTACCGTCCCAGCCGCCGCACCCGCAGGCTCGCGATAGGCGCGGCCGTGGTGGTCGCGCTGGCCGGGATGAACGGCCCGGCCCTGTTCGGCTTCGCCTCGGAGCGCTACCACCAGTACAAGATCAACCAGCCGGAGTACAAGGCGCGCAACGGCCACTGGGACGTGGTCGACGTGCCGCGGGCGTACCGGATCAACACCATCCACGCGGCGCTGCTGCACACCGGCAAGGTGCTGCTGGTCGCCGGCTCGGGCAACAACGCCGCCAACTTCCGGGCGAAGTCCTTCCGCAGCGTCCTGTGGGACCCGCGCAGGAACACCTTCAAGGACATCCCCACCCCCAAGGACCTTTTCTGCTCGGGGCACACCCAGTTGCCGGACGGCAACCTGCTGGTGGCGGGCGGCACCCAGCGCTACGAGAAGCTCGGCGGCGACGTGAAGAAGGCCGGCGGGCTGATGATCGTCTACAACGAGGACCCGGACGCGCCCAGGACCTTCCCGGCCGGGACGCTGTTCACCGGCAGGCAGAACGGCAAGACGTTCGTCTCCAAGGACCCGGTGCTGGTGCCGCGCGCGAAGAAGACCGTCGACCGGGTGACGGGGAAGGTCAAGGTCACCCACAGCGAGTCCCGCGTCTACGTGGAGGCGCTGCGCCAGGGCCGCTCGTACTCCACCGGCTCCCAGGACAACTACCGCATCCACGGCCTGACCGGCGAGGACGCCCGTAACTTCTACGGCATCGCGCAGAAACTGTCCTTCGACAAGAAGGACTTCCAGGGCATCAAGGACGCCTACGAGTTCGACCCGGTGGCCGAACGCTATCTGAGGGTCGATCCGATGAACGAGGCCCGCTGGTATCCGACGCTGACCACTCTTGAGGACGGCAGGGTCCTGTCGGTCTCCGGACTGGACGACATCGGCCAGGTCGTCCCGGGCAAGAACGAGATCTTCGACCCGAGGACGAAGAAGTGGAGCTATCTGCCCGGGCGGCGTTTCTTCCCCACCTATCCGGCCCTCTTCCTGACCGACAGGGGCCGGGTCTTCTACACGGGTTCCAACGCCGGTTACGGGCCGGACAACGTGGGCCGCGTCCCGGGGATCTGGGACCTGAAGACCAACCGGTTCCAGGTCGTACCGGGCATCAGCGACCCCAAGATCCTGGAGACCTCGATGTCCGTACTGCTGCCGCCCGCGCAGCAGCAGCGGTACATGGTGCTCGGCGGCGGCGGGGTCGGCGAGGACCCCAAGGCCACGGCCAAGACCCGGATCGTGGATCTGCACGCCCCCACGCCGCGCTACAAGGACGGCCCCGACCTGTACGCCAAGGCCCGCTACCCGAGCAGCGTGATCCTGCCGGACGACACGGTCCTGACCACCAACGGGTCGGGCGACTACCGGGGACGCGGCGACAGCAACGTCCTGGCGGCGGAGCTGTACGACCCGAAGGCGGGCACCGCCCGGCCCGTCGCCGACCCACTGGTGGGCCGCAACTACCACTCCGGGGCGCTGCTGCTGCCGGACGGCCGGGTCATGACGTTCGGTTCCGACTCGCTCTACGCCGACAAGGACAACACCAAGCCGGGCACCTTCCAGCAGGAGATCGACCTCTACACGCCGCCGTACCTCTTCCGGGACTCCCGGCCGAAGCTGACGGCGACAGGGACGGCGGGAACGGGGACAGCGGGAACGGGAACGGAAACGGCGCGATCGGGAACAGGTACGGCGACGGGGCCGCGGACCGTACGGCTGGGCGGCAAGGTGACGTACACCTACACGCCCGGGGGCGGCGCGGCACCCGCGCAGCCGGGTCGGGAACCGAATCCGAAACCGGCGAAGATGCGGCTGATCCGCCCCAGTTCGTTTACACACGTGACCAATATCGAACAGCGGTCGATCGCACTGGGCTTCACGACGTCCAAGAACGGTCGCGTCACGATCACCCTGCCCAAGGACCCCTCGCTGGTGCCGCCCGGCTGGTACATGGTCAACGCCGTGGACGACCGGGGAACGCCGTCCGAGGCGGTGTGGCTGAAGGTGCCGGTCGCGGACGTCACGGGGCCATGAGGATCCGTACGGTACGGCCGGGCGGGCACGGCCCGAGGGGCCGTGGTCAGGCGGGGCCCGGTCGAGCCGGGCGCGGTCAGGCGGGCGAGGCACCGCCGGCCGTGGCGGAGCGGCGGAACTGCGCCGCCTTGGCGCGGTTGCCGCAGGTCGCCATCTGACACCAACGGCGGCGCCGGCCAACCGATTTGTCGACGAACCGGGCGCTGCACCCCACCCCGTCACAGATCCGCAGCCGTGCGCGGCCGTCCCCGCCCAGGATCTCGGCGGCGTCGGCGGCGATCCGGTGCAGCGCGCCGGCCCACTCCGTCGCCGGGGGCTCGGACCGCAGCACCGGCACGCCGTCCGCCAGTTCGAGGCGCGGCGGCTCCCCGGGGTCATGGGCGAGCCAGTCGTTGAGCGTACGGACCGCGGCGGGCGGGAACGGCTGCTCGCGCACCACCGCCACCACACCCGCGTCCACGGCCTCGCGCAGCTCCCGGGCCGCCATGAGCGCCCGCTCGTCCACGGCGATACGCCCCTCGCCGGTCAGCCCGGCGGCCTCGCACCACGCCGCGAGGTCCTCGGGCGCGCACAACAGCTCCCGGCCGCCCGCGAACCTGTCCCGGAGCGTGTTGACGAAGTCGATGCTCAGCCGCCCGCCGTACCAGACCCAGCGTGATCGCTGCCGTTGCCGTTCACCCATAACCCCATGTTAGGTTACGGCGCCAGTAACCACATGACCGGTTAGCGAGGTGACGGCGATGACTCAGGCGGGCTCGGCGGCGGACGGCACGACCCGGAGCGGTACGGACGGCAGGGGCGGCGGGAGCGGCAGAGGCGGCGGGAACGGCGCAGGCGGCGAGAACGGCGCGGGCGGCGGTACCGAGAGTCGTACGGGCGGCGTCCAGATCTGGCTGCTCGCCCTGGGCATGTTCGCGATCGGAACCGACCTCTTCGTCGTCTCGGGCCTGCTGCCGGCGCTCGGCGCCGACCTGGGGCTGTCGGCCTCGGCCGCGGGCCAGACCGTCACCGCCTTCGCACTGACCTACGCCGTCGCGGCCCCGGTCCTGGCCGGGCTGACCGCCCGGGCCGACCGGCGGACCCTGCTGATCGGCGTACTGGTCCTCTTCGCGTGCGGAAACGCCCTGTCGGCCTGCGCCCCGGACTTCGGTGTGCTGCTGCTGAGCCGGGTCGTCGCGGGCGCGGCGGCTGCGCTGTTCTCCGCCACCGCGTCCTCGGCCGCCGCCCGGCTGGCCGCCCCCGAGCGCCGGGGCCGGGCGCTGGCGCTCGTGTACGCGGGCATGACCTGCGCCATCGCCCTGGGCGTCCCGCTGGGCAACGCGATCGGCGCGCTCAGCTCCTGGCGCTTCGCCTTCGGCTTCGTCGCCGTGCTGCCGCTGCTCACCGCGCTCGGGCTGGCGGCCTGCCTGCCGCCCCTGCCCGGCCTGACCGCCTCGTCCTCGGCGGCATCGGCGGCGGCGTCAGCCCCGGCGGCGGCGTCGGCCCCGGCGGCTCCGGCCGCCCCGGCGTCTTTCGCTGCCCGCGTCGGGGCCGTACGCATCCGCCGGGCGCCCACCTCGCTGCTGACCACCGCCCTGTGGATCGTCGGGACCTTCGTCGTCTACACCTACCTGGGCACCCTGCTGGAGACCATCGGCCGGGTGGACGCCACGGACCGGACCTGGCTGCTGCTCTGCTTCGGGCTGGGCAGTCTCACCGGAATCCTGGGCGGCGGACGGCTCGCCGACCGCGTACGGCCGGACGCGGCCCTGCCCGTGACCACCGGACTGCTCGCGCTCGTCCTGGCCGGTCTCGGCCCGGCCCTGCACTCCGTCACCGGCGCGGCGGTGGGCCTGGCGCTCTGGGGTGCCGTGCACTGGGCGAGCTTCCCGCTCATCCAGCACCGGCTGCTGGCCATCGGCGGCGACCACGGGGACATGCTGCTGGCGCTGAACAACAGCGCCGTCTATCTGGGGCAGACGGTGGCCGCGGCAGCCGGCGGGTTGCTCATGGGCGCGGGACTGCGTACGTCACTGCCGCTGTTCGGGGCCGGCTGCGAGCTGCTCGCCGCGCTGGTGCTCACCGCCGCCGCGATCCGTACCGCGCGCAGCCGTACGGAGGGCCGTACGGAAGTCCGTACCAACATCCGTACCGACGTCCGTACGAAGACGCGTACTGAAGAGGCGGGACGAAAAGCGTGAGCCGCGGGACCCTCCGTACACCTGGTAAGCCGCCGTACACCTCATGACCCGCGCCGACCGTCACCAGAACAGCCGCCACCAGAAACGGCCCGGCCGGCTACCGAACCAGGCCACTACTTGGCATTGCGGGCCAGCTCCAAGGCGTACCGCGGCCACCACTCCCCCGCCTTGGGCCCGCCCTTGCACGTCCCGTCCGACTCCCCCGGGCGCTTGACCCACAGGTAGGCGTCCACCAGCGGCTCGCCGGTCCTCGTCGTGGGCGGCGTGCCGAGCGCGCGGCCGGGCGGGTTGCACCAGTTCTCCGGGTCGTCCCCGCCCGGCGCCGGGCCGTTGCCGTTGCGCCCGGTGTCGATGACGAAGTGCTTGCCGCCGACCAGGGCGGAGAGCCGCTTGCCGTACTCCGTGTTCTCCTCGGTCGTCTGGAAGTTGGATATGTTGAGCGCGAAGCCGTCGGCCTTGCCGATGCCGGCCCTCTTGAGCGGCCCGGCCATACGAGCCGGGTCCTTGATCCAGTGCGGGTTGCCCGCGTCCAGGTAGACCCTCGTGTGCGGCAGGGCCTTGAGCTTGCCGACGGCCTCCGTCAGCAGCGCGTACCGCTCCTCATGGAACCGCGCGGGCGTGCACGCGTCCACCACGTGCGGCAGCGCGTCCGGCTCCAGGACGACGGTGGCGGGACGGTCCCCTATGCCCTTCAGGACACCGTCGAGCCAGGCCCGGTAGGCGTTGCCGTCCGAGGCGCCGCCTTGCGAGTAGTTGCCGCAGTCGCGGTGCGGGATGTTGTAGAGGACCAGCAGGGCCTGGCGGCCGGCCTTGACCGCGGCCTCGGTGAAGCCGCGCGCCTCGCCCTGCGGGTCGTCGACGCCGATCCATTCGGCGACGGGCCGGGTGGCGATCTTCTCGATCAGCCGGGCGTCGGCCGAGTCGCCCTTCTTGGCGTACGCATCGGCCTGCCGCACCGCCTTGCTGTCCGGATTGACCCAGAACGACGGCCGGATCACGGGCTGTCGGGCCGACGCGGAAGGCGCGCCGCCGTCGCCGTCCCCCGAAGAGGAACACCCGGTCGGCAGGAGCAGCACCGCCCCCACCAACAGGAACACGGTGCCCGGTCTCGTTCCCGGCTTCCGGCACAAGGGCCGTACGGGACCCGGAAGTTTGCCGTACATCCACTCCCCCTCGGAGCACGGGACGTGACCGGTCCCATCCATCGTGGCATACGGCCGAGGGGGGATGCCGACCTGTCGACAAGCTGTTACAGCCCGGCGTCACCGCACCTATTGCGGCCGTGTTCAGACGTTCTAGAGTGGGATACCTGGCCCCAGTCCCCGGTCGGTTTACGGCACACGCGTCGCATCACGCCTCCCGCCGGCGGCAGGGCCACTCCCGCAGCCCTGACGCCGTGGCGGTCGAGGACCGACCGGTCGGCGGTCCAGGGGGGAGCGGATCGTCGGCCGGGCACGGTCCCCCGCATCATGTTGACATGCGCCGGTCCGGCTGCGACTCTCCGAACGACGCACCCTGTCCGACGCACACTCTGGATGCGTCAGTACGTCGGCATACCGGCACATCGGCACTTCAGTACGCCGGCACCTCTACTACGCCGGCACTTCGGTACGCCGGAACTTCAGTACGGCGATACATCAGTACGTCGAGGCGACGGCAGCCAGGAACCCGGTGCGAATCCGGGACGGTCCCGCCACTGTGAGCCCGGGGCGCGAGTCGCCGCGGAGAGTCAGGAACTGAGCCGTCGTCCTCCTGCGCCGGGGCGTGGAAACCCCAAGAGGAGGCAGTTCGGATGTCCCTGCACACCGTCTCGCACAACGATCCCGCGGCCGTGTCCGCCGCCACGACCCGTACCCGTGACTGGCTGATCGTCGGCGCCGCCGTCATCGTCGCGCTCGTCGCGCTGTATGCCGTCTTCATCGACAACGGCTCCCTCATCTCCGCGACCGGCAACTACCTCCACGAGTTCTCCCACGACGGACGGCACCTCTTCGGCGCCCCCTGCCACTGACCGGGGCCGCACGCGCCATGAACGCATCCCCGAACACCGCGCACCCACCGGTGCCCGCACCGGCGCCCACGTCCGCCTCCGCCCCCGCCCGTACGCCGCCGCTGCCGTTGCTGGGGCGCGGACTGGTGGCCGGTGGCCTGGCCGGACTGGTGACCGGACTGTTCTCCCTGCTGCTCGCCGAGCCGCTGATGGACCGCGCGATCCGCGCCGAGGAAGCACGTCAGGCACACGAGGAGCACGCCGGGGCGGCGGGCGGCGCCGTCACCGCGCACCACGAGGAGCTGTTCACGCGGGGCACCCAGCACTTCGGGCTGGTGGTCACCGCCGTCGTCGCGGGCCTGGCCCTGGGCGTCCTCTTCGCCGTCGTCCACCTCCTCGTCCACCGGCGTACGGACCCGGGCGCCCGGCCCTGGTCACGCGCCCTGACCCTGGCCGCCGCCGCGTTCACCGGCGTCGCGCTGCTGCCGGGCCTGCGTTACCCCGCCAACCCGCCGGGCGTCGGTGACGCCGGGACGGTCGGTGAGCGGCAGTTGCTGTGGCTGGCGGCGGTGGTCATCGGCGCCCTGGGGATGGTGCTGGCGTGGCAGGTGCACCGCCGGCTGGCCGGCCGGCCCGATCCCGTACGTCACTCGGCCGTGGCCCTCATCGTGATCGCCTTCCTCGCCCTGCTGTTCACGCTTCCCGGCAACCCCGATCCGGTACCGGTGCCGGCGACCCTGCTGTGGGACTTCCGGATGCTCTCCCTCGCCTCCCACGCGCTGCTGTGGTCCGTGCTCGGTGCGGCCTTCGGCATCCTCGGCCTGCGGGCCGCGGCACGGTCCTCCCCTGCCCGTACGCGTACCCGTACGGCGGCGGATCCGGGCGCGGGCCCGTAACACCAGGCACCGTCACCAGATTCCATGACCAGACCCCGTAACCAGGCCCCGTAACCAGGCCCCGTAACCAGGACGAAAACCCTGCCCACCGCTCTCCCCCGCTCCCCCTCCGACCACCGGAGGCCCGTCCCCCTCCCCGGGCCTCCGGTCCGGAAGAATCGCTGAGCCACTCAAGCCGAACGGGGCCTGAGCAGATCCTCGACGAGGGTGTCCACCACATCGCGGGGGATGCCCGGCCCCGTCAGGGCGCAGTAGACGATCGGTCCGGCCAGAGCGTCGATCGTGGCGTCGGGGGCGAGCTTCGGCGCGATCTCACCGGCGTCGGTTCCGCGCGCCAGCATGTCCCGTTCCCGGTCACGACGCGGACCGAAGTAGCGCTTGTGAAAGCTCTTGGCCGTGCCGGGGTCGTGCTGCGCCTCGGCGATGAGCGCGAGCAGCACCTTGCCGGCGGGGTCGCGGGTGAGGAATCGCGCGAAGCCGCGGAAGTAGTCACGGATGTTCTGCGCCGTGGGCTCCTCCGTCGGGACGGGAAGGCGTTTGTCGCTGTCCTCCACGAGCGTGTCGAGGAGGATCTCGACCTTCGAGGGCCACCAGCGGTAGATCGTCTGCTTGGCGACGCCGGCCCGGCGCGCGATCGCCTCGACGGTCAGGGCGCCGAAGCCGTGCTCGACGAGCAGATCGTCTGCGGCGTGCAGCACGGCCAGACGTGCGGCCTCGTCGCGCCGGCTGCCGGAACGCGGCCTGCGGGGCTGAGAGCTGACTGCGGACATGCCGGACACCATATCCGTCACCGGTTCCCATGGCATTGTCTAGACGCAACGGCGCGTCTAGTCTAATTCCCGGTAACCGCCCTCCCCACGACGGAGCAAATGTGTCCACCACACCCCACGCACCCACCACGTCCCACGCACCCACCGCAACCAACGCATCCACCGCAACCGACCGCCAGGCCCTCGTCATCGGCGCCTCCAGAGGGTTAGGACTCGTCCTCGCCGACGAACTCGCCCGACGCGGCTGGCGAGTCATCGCCACGACGCGCCGAAGCGGCGGCGAACTGCAAGCGGTTGCCGACGCCTGGAAGGGCCGGCTGAAGGTCGAATCCCTGGAGATGACAAGCCCTGGGCAACTGGCCGCACTGCGTGAGCGCTTGGCGGGCCACCGGCTCGATCTGCTGTTCGTCAACGCCGCGATCGACCGGGGAAACCTGCCGATCGACGAGGTCCCGACCGACATGTTCACCGAAGTGATGATCACCAACGCGCTGAGCCCGCTGCGCACCCTTGAGGCCCTGCGCGGACTCGTCGCACCTGGCGGAACCGTCGCCGTCATGTCCTCCGAGCAGGGCAGCATTTCGCGGAACACCGAGGACGGCTACGAGCTCTACAAGGCCAGCAAGGCCGCGCTCAACCAACTGATGCGCAGTTACGCCACCCGGCACGCCGACGACGGACAGACCAAGCTGCTCATCGACCCCGGCCACAATCGGACCCGGCTCGGCGGACCCGGCGCACCGCTCAGCCCCGAAGAGAGCATCCCGGCCGTCGTCGACGTCCTCGAAGGTCAAGCCGGCGCCCCCGGCCTGCAGTTCCTGGACCGCCACGGCAAAACCGTCCCCTGGTAAGGCTCCCGCGCGCATCCCGGCTCAGCGGACATCACCGTCCCCCGGCCCCGTACGGCGCCGCATCCGGCGCAGTACGTACCCTGTCAACGCGAGCCCCGCGCCACCCGCCAGCACCATGGCGACCGCCCCCTCCCGCTCCAGCCCGTACCCCGCCGCCACCCGCTTCTCCGCCAACGCCCCGCCCGGCAGCCCCGCCCCGTGCCCCACGGATGCCGTACGAGCCACGACCCGAACAGTCCCTTCCCCCCTCACAACGTCCCCATCGCAACGAGCGAAGACCGTGTACGACCGACCGGGCACGGCGGAGGAACGCACCCGCGCGTCCCCCACCAGCCCGTCGGCGGCCCGGACCAGCGACACATCCGCGACGAACGCCTCCGACACGGCGGCCCCCGTCCTCCCCCGACAGCCCAAGACCCGCAGGGCCACTTCACCGCCAGGAGTCGTGGCCCCGGGCACAACAACAACCGGCCCTACCGCCCCGCCCGCTCCGCCCGTCGACACATTCCCGGCATACGCGGGCGCCGCCACCGCGCAGGCCCCGGACACCACGAGAACAGCACAAACGGTGATTCTCAACGCGCACATGGCGAACCTCCGAACACTTCCGAAGGTCGGCCCACGCGCCCCCACCCGCATCCGCTACGGCCCACGCCTTACGCCATTCGGGCGACGCCCGCCCCGTACCCGCTCAGGTGCGCCGATGTTCCGCGCGAGAAGATGACCAGCGAAGCGAAGGGGCGCAGCGGTACGGCCGTCAATTCAACGAGCATGTTGACCAAGCGAAGGAAGCACTCGGACAGTGACGACGCCCACCCGCCCCGAAAGCACCTACGGCAGGCTGCGCGTCGGCACCTGGTTGGGAGCGTGCCTCCTGGTTGTGGCCGAGGTCCCACTGGCCTTCGTCACGCTGGTCCAGCTCATGCCCCGCGGTGGCGACGCTGTTGAATTCGACGCGGCTTCGAAGTTCACGTTCATCGGCAACCTCGGAATCGGCTGGGCCGTCGTCTGCCTCGCCCTCACACTTCCTTTCGTGAAGACACGGAGGCTGCGGACCTGGTGGTACGTACCGCCCCTTGCCATGCTCCTGGGGCTGGCGGTGCGGCTTCATTTCTTCTCCCCCTACGGCGGTTGAGCGTGAACGGAGGGGTGTCCGCGTCCTGACGTCCCCGGAATCCGGGCGGTGACGCGGGGTCTCGCGTGGGGGCGCGGGGCGGGGCGGGACGGAGCTGACCGGCTTCGGCATTGCCTCTCGCGCGGAGATCCGGATGCCAGGCGGAATGAATAGCATGGGCATCCCATGGTCACCGCAAGGCAGGAGTCGGCCCCCATGACTGAACGCAAGCCGATCGAATCGTGGCTCACCGACATGGACGGGGTGCTGATGCACGAGGGCATTCCCGTGCCCGGTGCCGACACCTTCATCAAGCGGCTCCGTGAATCCGGCAAGCCCTTCCTCGTACTGACCAACAACTCCATCTATACCCCGCGCGATCTGCACGCCCGGCTGAACCGCATCGGCCTGGACGTGCCCGCGGAGTCCATTTGGACGTCGGCGCTGGCGACGGCCGCGTTCCTCGACGACCAGCACCCCGGCGGTACCGCGTACGTCATCGGTGAGGCCGGACTGACCACGGCCCTGCACGACGCCGGTTATGTGCTGTCCGACGCCGACCCCGATTTCGTCATTCTGGGAGAGACGCGGACCTATTCGTTCGAGGCGCTGACCAAGGCGATCCGGCTGATCAACGACGGTGCCCGGTTCATCGCGACGAATCCCGACAACACCGGCCCCTCTCCGGATGGGGCACTGCCGGCGACGGGCTCCGTGGCCGCGCTGATCACGAAGGCCACGGGGAAGGAGCCGTACTTCATCGGAAAGCCGAATCCGCTGATGATGAGGACGGCTCTGAACGTCCTGGGCGCGCACTCGGAGACCTCGGCCATGATCGGGGACCGGATGGACACGGACGTGCTGGCCGGGCTGGAGGCCGGCATGGAGACGTTCCTGGTGCTGACCGGGCTGACGACGGTGAGCGACATCGACCGCTATCCGTACCGGCCGACGACGGTCGTGGACTCCATCGCGGACCTGGTCGACCGCGTCTGAGGTCGGCTTGCCCGGGGCGCCGTAGCGCGTCTGCCCGGTGGCCCGGAGGTGGTGGCAGGTGGCTGGTCCCCGGGCCCACCACTCGTTCGGGGCAATGGTGGGACTGCGAACGTTTCCGAGGCGGCCGGTCAGGGGGCGGCGGCGAAGGATGCGGCGGCGAAGGATGCGGGCGAGCCGGTGAAGAGGGCGGAAAGGACGAGGTGGGCGGCGCCGTCGGCCACCGCGCGCGGGCCGCCGGGGGCCAGGGCGGTCGGGACCGTACGGCCGGTGGCTCCGCCTCGCGTACGGGCGCGGTCGGCCAGGGCCGCCTCGACGCCCCGCAGGAACGGGCTGGGGTGGGCCAGTACCGTACGGCCGCCGAGCAGCACCCGGTCGATGTCCAGGAGTTCCACCAGGTTCGCCGCCGCCACCCCCAGGACGCGGGCCGCCTCCGTCAGATCACCGCGTGCCACCGCCGCCAGGCACAGCGCCTCCACACAGCCGCGCTTGCCGCAGTCGCACGGCGGGCCGTCCAGGTGGAGGACCTGATGGCCGAACTCCCCCGCGCCGGTCCGTACGCCCCGGTACAGGGTCCCGTTCAGGACGAGCCCGGCGCCCAGCCCCGTACCCAGGTGGAGGTAGGCGAACGAGCCGCCGCCGTGCTCCCGCTGGGCCGGGCCGAGGGCCGCCGCGTTGGTGTCCTTGTCGAGCACCACGGGCAGGCCGAGCCGGGCGGCGAGCGCGTCGCGCAGCGGAAAGCCGTCCCACTGCGGGAATCCCGTCACGCGGTGCAGCATCCCCGCCTCGTGGTCCAGCGGGCCGGGAGCGGCGACCCCGACGCCGAGCAGGTGGGGGGCACGACCGGATCCGGATCCGGGTGCGGGTGCGGTGGAGGCGGACACGGAGGCGGCAGTGGCGGTGGTGAGCAAGGCGTCGACCTGACGGGTGATGGCGTCCAGGACCGTTTCGGCGCCCGCGCCGAAGGCGAGCGGGTCGGTGCGGACGGCGACGGGTTCGCCCGCGAGGTCGGCGAGGACGGCGGTGCTCTCGTCGCGGTCCAGGTGCAGACCGACGGCGTGCCGGGCGCCGGGGACCAGGCGCAGCACCGTACGCGGCTTGCCGCCGGTGGAGGCCCGGCGGCCCGCCTCGGCGGCCAGGCCGGCCTCCCGCAGCCGGGCGGTGATCTTGCTGACGGCCTGCGGGGTCAGGCCGGCGTGCTCGGCCAGCTCCAGCCTGCTGACGCCCTGCGGGCCCGCCGCGCGGAGCAGCCCGAGCACCAGCGCGGTGTTGTGGTCACGCAGCGCGGGGAGGTTGGCCCCGCCGGGACGGGCGTTGCCTCGGGGGCCGCCCCGGGAGGTGCCGACGCGCGCACCCGTGTGGTCACCGCCGAGGCTGTCGGCGTGCTGCTCGCCGGGATTTCCGCTGGTCATGCCTCCATTGTCCGCATCGCTTGCACTTTGGCAACAGCGTTGCTTAAGTGGTTTCATGAGCGACTCCCCCGGCCTCCCCGGCTCCCCCGCCGCGACCCACCGTCCGCTGCGCGTCGGCCTCATCGGCTACGGCCTGGCCGGCTCGGTCTTCCACGCCCCGCTGATCGCCGCCACCGACGGCCTGGTCCTGGACACCGTCTCCACCGGCAACCCCGAGCGCCAGGCCCAGGCGCGTGCCGAGCACCCTCAGGTCCGTACGGCCGATTCCGCCGAGGCCCTCCTCGCACGGGCCGCCGACCTGGATCTGGTCGTGATCGCCTCCCCCAACAAGACGCATGTCGCGCTGGCGACCGCCGCCCTGGAGGCCGGGCTGCCGGTCGTCGTCGACAAGCCGCTGGCCGCCACCGCCGCCGAGGCCGAGCACCTGGCCGCCCTCGCCGACAGCCGTGGCCTGCTGCTCTCCGTCTTCCACAACCGCCGCTGGGACAACGACTTCCGTACGGTGCGCAAGCTCCTCGCCGACGGGGCGCTCGGCACCGTCCAGCGCTTCGAGTCGCGCTTCGAGCGCTGGCGTCCGCGCCCCAAGGGCGGCTGGCGCGAGTCCGGTGACCCGGCCGAGATCGGCGGTCTGCTGTACGACCTGGGGAGCCACGTCGCCGACCAGGCGCTGACCCTCTTCGGCCCGGCCGCCTCCGTCTACGCCGAGTCCGACGTACGCCGGCCCGGTGCCGAGGCCGACGACGACACCTTCATCGCCATCACCCACACCGGCGGCGTCCGTTCCCACCTGTGGGTCAGCGCCACCACCGCCCAGCTCGGGCCGCGCTTTCGCGTACTGGGCAGCTCGGCCGGATATGTGAAGTACGGCCTGGATCCCCAGGAGGCGGCACTGCGCGCGGGCCTGCGGCCGGGCGCGGACCGGGACGACTGGGGCGTGGAGCCGGAGTCGGCGTGGGGCTGGATCGGGGCCGGCGGCACCACACAGGACGCCGCCCAGGGCGGGGGCACTTCCCAGGGTGCGGGAGGTGCCGCGGCGGAGCCGGAGGGCGTACGGCCCGTTCCCACGCTGCCGGGCGACTACCCCGCCTACTACGCCGCCGTCGCCGAGGCACTGCGCACCGGCGGGCGCCCGCCGGTGACAGCGACCGAGGCCGCGGCCACCCTGCGCGTGCTGGAAGCGGCGAAGATCTCCGCCGCCGAGGGCCGTACGGTGCGCATCGAGGAGGTGACGGCGGCGTGAGCGCAGGAGCTGGTGGCGTGAGCGCGGGA
Source organism: Streptomyces sp. MST-110588 (assembly GCF_022695595.1). Lineage (NCBI taxonomy): Bacteria > Bacillati > Actinomycetota > Actinomycetes > Kitasatosporales > Streptomycetaceae > Streptomyces > Streptomyces sp. MST-110588. The sequence goes on along the minus strand of NZ_CP074380.1, from coordinate 5,227,357 downwards.
ACCGACAGTACGAGCACGGGAAGCGGCGGTACGCGCGAGGCGCTGGAGCAGGTACGGGAGCTGGAGGCGCAGGAACGGCGGCTGGTCCTGGACTCCTTCAGCAACGAGGACGCCTGGCGGCTCGGCTGCCTGCTGGTGGACATGGCACGCGAGCGCGGCGCGGCGGTCACCGTCGCCGTACGGCGCGGCGCCCAACTGCTCTTCCACTGCGCACTGCCCGGCACCTCCGCCGACAACGACGCCTGGATCACCCGCAAGTGCCGGGTCGTCGAGCGCTACGCCGAGTCCTCGTACCTGGTCGGCGCCCGCTTCCGGGCCAAGGGCCGTACGTTCGAGGCGTCCTCGCGGCTGGACCCGGACCGCTATGCCGCGTACGGCGGGGCCTTCCCGATCCGGCTGCGCGGCACGGGGGTGGTCGGCGCCGTCGCGGTGTCCGGCCTGTCCCAGGACGAGGACCACGCGCTGGTCGTCCAGGGCCTGGAGCGCTTTGCGGCCTCCGAAGGAGAAGGAGAAGGATAGGGCGGAGAGGAACGACGGGGCGGGATGCGCAGGGTCCTGCGGAGGCGCGCGTCAGGCGTTCCTCAGTTCCTGCCGTTGCCGGCCCAGGCCGTCGATCTCCAGCTCCACGACGTCACCCGCCCGCAGATACGGCTTGGGCTCCGGCTGTCCCATCGCCACGCCCGCCGGGGTGCCGGTGTTGATGACATCGCCCGGACGGAGCGTCATGAAGTGACTCAGGTGGCGGACGACCTCCGCGACCGGGAAGATCTGCTCCGCGGTGTTCCCGTCCTGCCGCAGTTCGCCGTTGACCCACAGCCGTACGCCCAGGGCCTGCGGGTCGGGCACCTCGTCGGCCGTCACCAGCCACGGCCCCAGCGGATTGAACGTCTCGCAGTTCTTCCCCTTGTCCCACTGGCCGCCGCGCTCGATCTGGAACTCCCGCTCGGACACGTCGTGCGCCACGGCGTAGCCGGCGACCGCGGCCAGCGCCTGTTCGCCGGTTTCCAGGTAGCGGGCGGTGCGGCCGATGACGACCGCGAGTTCGGCCTCCCAGTCGGTCTTCCGGCTGCCGCGGGGCACCAGCACCGTGTCGTACGGACCGACGACCGTGTCCGGCGCCTTCAGGAAGACGATCGGCTCCTCGGGGACCGCCGCACCGGTCTCACGGGCGTGGTCGTGGTAGTTCAGGCCGATGCCCACGACCTTGCCGATACGGGCCACCGGTGGGCCCGTACGCAGCCCGGCGGCTGCGGGGGCACCGGTGGCGCCAATGGCTGCGGTGGGCCGGGTCGCTCCGGCCGCTCCGGCCGCAGCCGCCGCGTCCAGTACGGGCAGTCGGCCGGACGCGGCGGCGGACCGTACGCGGGCCAGCGCCGCGTCGTCGGCGAGCAGCGCCCCGTCGATGTCCGGCACCAGGCCGGTCAGGTCCCGCAGGACGCCGTCCCCGTCGAGCAGCGCCGGGCGTTCGGCCCCCGCCGTTCCGACACGCAGCAGCTTCATCCGTTCCACTCCCGTTGGTCGCAGGGTCGGTCATCGGCCCGGGTGGCTCCCGGGCCGGCCGATGGGGACGGCCATCGAGCGGTGCGGACGATCGTCCGTGAACGGGGGCCGGACCGCAAGGCCCCGTTCACGCACTGGACCGTTACCCGGAGGTAGGGGCAGCCTTCTTCACGTCCTTGGACGGCTTCACGTCCTTGGACGGCTTCGGGTTCGTCTCCGAGGTGCCGGCACGGTGGAGCAGGGCGCGCTCGACGGCCGTCCAGGTGGTCGTCGTCACCATGTACAGGCCGGCTGCCAGCGGCACCACGGCCACCGTGATCAGCGTGCCGAAGGACAGCAGCGGCATCACCTTCGTCAGGGCCGCCATGCCCGGTACGGACGGCGCGGGGTCACCACCGCGCGCGGTTCGGGCCGGAGCCGACGCCTGGGCCGAAGCCTGGGCAGCCGCTGCCACGGTCGTACGCGACCGCCGGTAGTTCCAGGTCGCGACCGCCGCGACCAGCGCGAACAGCGCCAGGTACACCAGGCCGTGCGGGCCGAAGACCCCGCCGTCCGCCAGCGCCTGCCCCCAGTTCCCGCCCAGTGGCGCGCCCAGCAGCGTGTGGTCGAGCAGATCGCCGTCGCCGGAGGAGAAGAGGTGGTACATGAGGAAGAAGACCGGCAGTTGGAGCAGCGTGGGCAGGCAGCCGGCCAGGGGTGAGGTGCCGGACTCGGCGTGGAGGGCGGTCACCTCTTTCGCCAACCGTTCGGGGTCGTTGCGGTACTTGCGCCGCAGTTCGGCCATGCGCGGCGCCAGTGCGGTCCTGGCCTTTTCGCCGCGGGCGGATGCGCGGGCGAGCGGGTGCAGCGCGGCCCGTACGCACAGTGTGAACAGGACGATGGCGGCGGCCGTGGCCGAGGCGCCGAACAGCGGGTCGAGTGCGTCGGCGACGTACGTCAGTAGAGCGCCGAGAGCGGAGAAAACGGACATGGTGAGCCCTCCACGGGTCTCGTCGTGCCGGAAAGCGGATGCAGGTCCCCGGAAGAGGCCGCAAGGGCCGGGAAGCCGGGGAATCGGCGTGACGGACTGCGGAGGCTCACCTCTCACCGAACCGAAGCGGACCGCAGCGGACCGGCCGAAACTGGACCGGATCAGACCGGAACAGGCTGGATCAGACCGGAACAGACCGGGCCGAGCCGGCGCGCGGGACCGCGGTGCGCGGGCGTACACGCGGGTGTGCGGACGCCGGGCTGCGCCGGGATGCCTCGGAGTGCGCCGGGCGCGACTTCGGTTGCGAACGGCTTCGGTTGCCAGGTGCCTTGAGGGCTGGTGGAGCGCCTACGCGGCCGTCGGGAGGGGACGGCCCGGCGCTCGGGGCCGCGGACGGCCCGCGGCATCGGGATCACGCTGTGGCAGGAACGCCGTACGGCGCTCCCGGTCGCGGATCGCCGTACGGATACGGCCCGGCGGCTCCGGCCGGGCGAGGGCCGCGAGGAGGAAGGCGCGGCACAGCAGGACGACGGCGGCGGTGGCCGCGGCGGCGGCGAGACCGGAGGCCGGAGCGCTCTGCGCGAGCAGGAATCCGGCGAGCAGGAAGAACGCGGCGCCGGCGGACAGCCGCCATGCGTCGATGACGCGGTGCGTCCGGTGCGTCACGCGTGCCTCCTTCCCCGTGATCGGCGTCGTGACCGCCGTTCCGTCATGCCGTACGGCGTCGTCCGCCAAGAGTAACCGCAGTGCCGGGGTGGAAGGGAACAGGGTTCACACGGTGCTGTGCGTTCAGTGGCGGTAACTGAGCTACCGGACGCCGCTTTTGCCACCGGATGACAATCTCCGACCCTGCTGAACGCCTGCCGCCATGCCCTCGTATCCCCGCAGCAACGGCGTCCACCACCACACGCCGAAGCCCACCAGGGAGAGAACATGAGCAACCGTCATCACGCGGGAGTGGCCGCCGTCGCGGCCTCCGTCATGGCGCTGACCGCCGCCTGCGGCAGCACCGGCCGGGGCGCGTCCTCCTACGACGCGGCCGAGCCCGCGGCGCGCAGCAAGGCGGACTCCGGCGCCCACGGATACGGCTCGGCCTCGGGGCCGGCCTCGGGACCGGCCTCGGGACCGGCCTCGGGATCGGGATCGGGATCGGACTCGGACGGATACGGCTCCGACGCCCCCGCCCGCCCCGCCACCCCGGCCGGGACACTCGCGCTGCGCGCGGTCGCCGGGCTCGGCCCCGTCGTGACCGACGACAAGGGCATGACCCTCTACCGCTTCGACAAGGACACCGCCAAGCCGTCCGGCGCGACCTGTGCCGGGGCCTGCGCCGCGGTCTGGCCGCCGGTCCCCGCCGCCGACGTCACCGCCGCCCCCGGCATCGCCCCGGGCGCCCTCGGGCAGGTCGTACGGGCCGACGGGACCAAACAGCTCACCGTCGGCGGCTGGCCCGCGTACCGCTACTCCAAGGACACCGGGCCCGGCCAGGCCAGGGGCCACGGCGTGGGCGGCACCTGGAACGCCCTGGCGTCCGACGGCAAGAAGGCCGGTGCCGCGCCGCCGGCCGATGTCTCGGTCCTCGACCAGCCCCGGCTCGGCGAGATCGTCGTGGACGGCAAGGCCCGTACGCTCTACCGCTTCAACAAGGACAGCGCCTGGCCGATGCGGTTCGGCTGCGTCGGCGCGTGCCTGGACACCTGGAAACCGGCCCGGCCCGCCGACAAGGCCAAGCTCTCCGGCGTCGCCGCCAAGCTGATCAGTACGGTCACGCGTCCGGACGGCACCCGGCAGCTCGCGGTCGGCTGCTGGCCGGTCTACTGGTTCACCGGCGACCGGCAGCCCGGCGACATCAAGGGGCAGGGCAAGGGCGGCCTGTGGTTCGCCGTCTCCAAGGACGGCAAGAAGATCACCACCCCGGCAGCCGGCTGACCGCCGGGCCTCCCCGTTCCGCCCCGGCGACCGGCCGACCGCCCGGGCAGCCGGCCGACGCCCCGCCTCATGCCTGTTCCGAGCCGGTTCACACCTGTTCGGAGCCGGTTCCCGCCGCCACCGCGCCCGCCCGCGGCGGCTCCACGTCGGACGCCAGCACCTCCGCATCCGGCCGGTCGTCCAGGGGCCGCGGACCCAGCCAGGTGACCGCCAGCGCCACCACCACGTTCACCGCGAGGGCCACGATCCCCGCGTTCACCCCCCACACCGGGTCGTGTTCGCCGAACACCAAGGCGCACACCACCGCGACACCCGTCACCAGACCGGCGACCGCGCCGTGCAGCGTCAGCCGCCGCCACACCAGCCCCAGCAGCAGCATGGGTACGAGCTGCGCCATGCCCTCGTACGAGATGAGCGACAGCCGTACCAGCGTGTTGGGGGCGGTGTAGGTCAGCAGCAGCGCGAGCGCGCCCGCCACGACCACCACCACCTGCGACCAGAACTTCTGACCGTCCGTCCGCCACGGCCGCGCCCGGCCGGCCCCCGCGCCGGCCCCTGCCCCGGCTCCCGCCTCCGCCCCCGTACGGGCCGTACCGGTGCCCTCCGCCGCCCTCCGGCGGGTCAGCGGACCGAGCACGCTGCGCCCCCACATCGTGCCGATGACCAGCATGAACACCGCCATCGGCACGATGGAGGACAGGGCCGCGGCCACCCCGATGACGCCCACCGCCCAGGACGGCAGGGAGTCCACGACCATCTTGAACAGGGCGAGGTTGGAGTCGGCCCCGGCCAGCCCCGGCACGACGAACAGCGCCGCCATGCCCAGCAGCATCGGCACGAACAGCAGCACGTTGTAGAAGGGGAGGTAGATGGCGTTGCGGCGCAGCGCATCGGCGTTGCGCGCGCCCAGGTAGCCCGCAACCGTCGTCGGGAAGATCACCACGGTCAGGGAGTTCAGGACGGTGGTGGTGACGAACCAGCCCTCGCCCAGGACACCCGGCCCGTGTCCGGGGAAGGTCAGCCACTGCGGCTTCTGCGCGACCATCCGGTCCAGGAAGGGGCCGTAGCCGCCGAAGTAGTGCAGCGGGACGTAAACGGCGAGGAAGGCCAGCGTTCCGATGACCAGGACGTCCTTCAGTACGGAGACCCAGGCGCTGCCGCGCAGCCCGCTGACCACGACGAAGGCCGTGGTGACGGCGAAGGCGATGAAGTACGCCCAGTTCAGGCTGATCGCGCCGTAGGAGATGGTGGAGACGACCACGCCCATGCCGGTGATCTGGAGCTGGATGTACGGCAGCAGGCAGACGGTCGCCAGGATCGCCACGGCGGCGCCGAGCCAGGGGCGGCCGTAGCGGTGGGCCACCATGTCCGTGATGCCGACCAGGCCGTGCCGGCGCGCGTAGGACCACAGCATCGGGCCGACGACATAGCCGATGGCGTAGCCGCAGGACATGTACGCGATGACGTACACGACCGGGGCGCCGAAGTTGTAGCCCCAGCCGGCGGCACCCAGATAGCTGAAGCTGGTGTAGCTCTCGCCGGCCATCAGCACCCAGATGAAGGCTGTGCCCAGGCTGCGCCCGCCCACCGACCACTCGGCGAGGCCGCCGCCCCGCCGCCCCTTCCCCGTACCGCCACGCGTACGTACCGCCAGCAGTCCCAGGACGACGGTCAGCACCATGAAGGCGCCGAAGATCGAGGTCGAGACGGCGGCGTTCACGCGCGGCCCCGCTTCTTCTCGCCGCGCCACGTCAGCCACACCGCCAACGGTGTCAGCAGCGTGGCCAGCAGCAGCCAGAAGAACAGGAACGGCAGGCCGAGCACGGTCGGCGTCACGCGGTTCACCAGGGGCAGCACGCCCAGGTAGAGCACGTACGGGACCAGCAGCCACAGCAGCGTGGGACGTTTCAGCACGGGAGAGGAGACTAGCGCGGACGGATCACGCCCGGCTCGCCCCGCGCCACGCGGCGGCGGGCGGAGGTCCCAGGGCGGCGGACAGAGGACGGCAGGCGACGGGCAACAGGGGACAGGGTCGCCGAACGGGTCAGCCGCCGAAGAGCCTGGAGACCGTGTAGATGCACAGGCCCGCCAGCGCGCCGACGACCGTGCCGTTGATACGGATGAACTGGAGGTCGCGCCCGATGTGCGCCTCGATCTTCCTTGAGGTGTGCTCGGCGTCCCAACTCGCCACGGTGTCCGTGATCAGCGAGGTGATCTCGTGCCGGTAGGTCGTCACGACGTGGACGGCCGCGCCCTCCAGCCAGCCGTCGACCTTGTTCTGCAGCTTGCCGTCCCGCGCCGTCCGGCTGCCCAGCGACAGCAGCGCCGAGCGCGCCCGGGTACGCAGTTCGCTGCGCTCGTCCTCCGCCGCGGCCACGACCATGGCCCGTACGGAGCCCCAGGCGGAGGCGATCAAGTCCTGCACCTCGCCGCGCCCCAGCACCTCCGACTTCAGCCGCTCGACCCGCTCGCGGGTGTCGGAGTCCGACTGGAGGTCGCCCGCGAAGTCCTTCAGGAATCGGTCCACCGCGCCGCGCGCCGGGTGCTCGGGCATGTCCCGCATCTCCGCCACGAAGCGCAGCAACTCCTTGTAGACCCGCTCGCCCACCTTGCGGTCCACGAACCGCGGCGTCCATCCGGGCGCGCCGCCGGAGACGGCCGTCATGACGGAGTCGCTGTGGGCGATGAGCCAGTCGTGGGCCCGTACGCACACCAGGTCCACCACGCGCTTGTGCCCGCCGTCCGCGACGATCCGCTCCAGCATCTTGCCCAGGCCCGGCGCGACCTCCTGGGCGTCCGCGCGACGGGTGATCGCCTCGCCGACGACCGCCTGGACGTCGGAGTCGCGCAGTACGGTCAGCGCGCCGCGCAGCGCGGCGGACAGTTCGGCGGTCACCCGGTCGGCGTTCTTGGGCTCGGCGAGCCAGGCGCCCAGCCGCGCGCCGATGCCGACCTTGCGCAGCCGCTGCCGTACGACGTCACCGGACAGGAAGTTCTCCCCGACGAACTCCCCCAGGCTCTGTCCCAGTTGGTCCTTCTTCGTCGGGATGATCGCGGTGTGCGGGATGGGCAGCCCCAGCGGCCGTTTGAACAGGGCGGTCACCGCGAACCAGTCGGCCAGCGCGCCGACCATGCCGGCCTCGGCCGCCGCGGCCACATAGCCCGTCCAGCTCCCGGCCCCGGCGGAGTGGCCCCATTTCGCCAGGGCGTAGACCAGGGCGACGGCCAGCAGCAGGCCGGTGGCGAACGCCTTCATCCGCCGTACGCCGCGCCGCTTCTCCTCATCCGCGGGGCTGTAGCCGAAGCCGCCGGGACCGCCGAGGGCGCCGAAGCCGTGCCGGGCCCCGGAGCCGCCGGCGCCGCCGGAGCCGTCAGGGCCGCCGGTGCCGTGCGGGGCATGACGAGCGCCGGGGCGCTGCGCCGGGCCACCGGCCGGGGCGGTGCCCGCCCGGGGCGCCGCGTCGGTATTCGTCCGTTCCATCCGCTCCACCTGTCCGAGCCGAGCCGTACCCGCCCATGCGTACTGTCCGTACAACTGTGACCTACTCCTGGAACCGGCCACGAGTTCCCGGCGCCACCCGGGGCGCCGGTACGGGTTCAGCCACCGGTGCGAGTGCCGCCGCCGGGGCAGAGGCCACTGCCGCCGCGGTACCGGTGCCGGCCCGGGGCGGCCGGACGGCATCCAGCCGCCCCGTGGGACCATGGAAGACCGGCCGGGCTCTGGACACCGGACCCCGGCTCCCGGTCCTCGGACCACCGGCGGACCGGCACGCCCCCTGCCCCCTGCCCCTCCCCCGGACCGCCCTGATCACCCCCTCACCCGTTGCCCTAGGAGACCGCCCGCATGACCAGGAGTGGGGGCCGCGGCACGCTGCTCGCCGGACTGGCGGCGGTGGCGGTGCTGTTCTCGGCCGCGGTGTACGCCGTCACCGACGAGGACTCCCCGGGCGGCCGGAGCGGCCCGGCGGCACCCGTGGGGCCGGGCCGGTGGGTGGGCACATGGTCCGCGGCACCGGCCGCCGCCGAGCCCGGCGGCGGCCTGGACGGGTACGCGCAGACGTCGGTCCGCAACGTGGTGCACACCAGCGTCGGCGGCTCCAGCGCCCGTATCGAGCTCTCCAACCTGTACGGCACCCGGCCGCTGCCCGTCGGCCGCGCCACCCTGGCGCGGGCCGCGGCCCTGGGCCGCCCCGCCGCGGCGGCGGGCTCGCTGCGCCGGCTGACGTTCGGCGGGCGGCTCACGGTGACGGTCCCGGCCGGGGGCACGGTCACCAGCGACCCCGTACGGCTGGCCGTACCCCCTGACACGGACCTGCTGGTCACCACCTACCTCCCGGGCCCGGCCGGGCCCGCCACCTACCACCCGTACGCCCGGCAGACCTCCTACCTGGCGCGCGGCGACCGGGCCGGGGACACCACGGGAACGCCGTACACCGTAAGGAGCCCGTCCTGGCGCTATCTGACGGGCGTGGACGTGTGGAGCGCGCGGGCGCACGGCTCGGTCGTGGTCATCGGTGACTCGATCACCGACGGCATCGCCTCCACCGAGGGCGCCAACCACCGCTGGACGGACTTCCTGGCCGGCCGGCTGCGCAGCGAGCCGGACGCGCCCCGCTACGGCGTGCTGAACCAGGGCATCAGCGGCAACCGGCTGCTGGTGGACGGCAGCCGGTTCTCCCCCAACAACGGGCCCGGTGTGCTCTCCCGTCTGGAGCGGGACGCGCTCTCCCGCGCGGGCGTCAAGGCGGTCGTGGTGGAGATCGGCATCAACGACATCATGAAGTCACCGCGTCAGCTCGACCCGGACAGGCTGGTGGCGGGCCTGCGGCGGGTGGTGCGGTCCGCGCACGTCCGGGGGCTGCGGGTCACCGGCGCCACGCTCACGCCCTTCGGCGGTCACCGCGCCTACTCCCCCAGGCTGAACGCCGTACGGGAAGCGGTCAACCGGACGATCCGCTCCGGCACGGTCTTCGATGCGGTCGTGGACTTCGACAAGGCACTGCGCGACCCCGGCCGGCCGCTGCGGCTGCGGCCCTCCTACGACTCGGGCGACCATCTGCACCCCAACGACGCGGGCAACCGCGCCATGGCCGACGCGCTGAACGTCACCGGCCTCACGCCACGGACACCGGCCGACCGCTGACGAACCGAAGGCCGGTCGGCCAAGACGTCACATGCTCACACGCTCCCCGTCGCTTTCCGACGCTCGCAGTCCAGTTCCGATGCTCTCAGTCCAGTTCCTTACGCAACCTGTCCGTTTTCTGCTTCTCCAGCCGGATCTGCTCGCGCTCGGCCTTCAGCCGCTGCCGCTCCGCCTTGGACGCCTTGCGCTTGAGGCCGACGCCGCCCCACATGGCGAAGCCGGTGATCTTCACCCGTGGCGCGTCCGGGTCCCCGACCTCGTGGTCGCTGTCCTCGAAGCCGCCCATGAACCCGAAGCCGGTGACCTGGACCTCGACACCCGGCGGCACGACGACCTCCATGCCGGCCATGAAGACGATGCAGCGGATCGTGATGTCGCGGTCCTCGAAGTTGGCGTCCCGCAGGTCGATCACCCCGCCGCCCTGGAACGCCCCCGCGGTGAAGACCCGTGGCGCGGTCCACCGTCCCTTGCGGCTGAAGCCGCCCCAGAAGGCGAAGGCGCCGCGTGAGGACGGGTCACCGCCGATGCGCTCCCGCCAGGTCGCCGGCGCGACGCCCGCGGCCCGCGGGGCGAGGGCGGCGCCCGTACCCGTACCGGACTGCGGAAGGTCGGCGGTGAGCGGCCTCAACTCCCCGAACGTACGCGCCTTGTAGGCCGCGTCCAGCCGCTCGTCGAACTCCTCCATGGCCAGCCGCCCCTCGGCGAGGGCCTCGCGCAGGATCTCGGCGACCCGTTCACGGTCGGTGTCGGAGGCACGGAGTTCGGGGAGTTCCTCAGTCATACGGACAGATTAAGCGCCGAAGACGCTTCCGGTCCGCACAGGGGCGGAACAGCAGCGGCGCGTGAGCGGTGTCGCGCCACGGCCGGACGTCCCTCACAGCGCTGTGCTCCCGGCGTACAACTTGGCGATGACGTCCTCGATGTCGGGCTCCCGGACCGAGAGATCCACCATCGGATACCGCTCGGCCACGGCCGCGACCAGGGGCGCGGCGCTGTGTGCGGCGGGGAACGCCAGCCACTGCCGGGGGCCTTCGACCTTGACCGTACGGGCTCCGGGGATGCCCTGGATGGGCGGCAGTTCGCGTTCCAGGTCCACCACCAGCGTCCGTTCGCTCTCGCCCACCGCGTGCAGCCCGGCCAGCCCGCCGTCGTACACCAGCCGCCCGTGGTCGATGACCATGACCCGTTTGCACAACTGCTCGATGTCGGTGAGGTCGTGGGTGGTCAGCAGGACGGTGGTGCCCCGCTCGGCGTTGACCTCGCGCAGGAAGTCCCGCACCTTCGCCTTGCTGATGACGTCCAGCCCGATCGTCGGCTCGTCCAGGTAGAGCACCTGGGGGTCGTGCAGCAGCGCCGCCGCGATGTCCCCGCGCATCCGCTGGCCCAGCGAGAGCTGCCGTACGGGTACGGGCAGCAGCGGGCCGAGGTCGAGGAGTTCCAGGCAGCGGTCCAGGTTGCGGCGGTAGACCTGGGGCGGGACGCGGTACATCCGCCGTACCAGTTCGTAGGAGTCCTTCAGGGGCAGGTCCCACCACAGGCTCGTACGCTGCCCGAAGACCACCCCGATCCGGCGGGCGAGGCGGGTGCGCTCCCGGGCGGGGTCCAGGCCGGCCACCCGCAGCCGCCCGGCGCTGGGCACCAGGATGCCCGTCAGCATCTTGATGGTGGTGGACTTCCCCGCGCCGTTGGGGCCGATGTAGCCGACCATCTCGCCGCGCGGCACGGTGAAGCCGATGCCGTCCACGGCCCGCACCCGGTGCCGTACGCGGCGCAGCCGGCCCGCCCTGCGCCGTACGTCGAAGACCTTCTCCACCCCCTCCAGCACGATCAGGTCCTGCGGGGCGGCCCCCGTGTCCTCCATGCCGTTCAACTCCCTGTGCTCCGGTAGCTCCTGAGCCCCGCCCGCCACGCCAGCCACGCGCCCGCGCACATCACCGCCGCCACCACCGGCCCCAGGAAGTCCACCCAGCCCGGCAGCCCGAGCGGGTCCTGGTGGCCCAGCAGGCGCAGCGCGGGCATCCAGTTGACGAAGGCGAGCGGGACGACGAAGGTGACGCCGCGCACCAGGTCCTTGGCGAAGACGGTCGGCGGGTACTGGAGCATGGCGTTGCCGCCGTAGGTGAAGGAGTTCTGCACCTCGGCGGCGTCCTGCGCGAAGAACTGGAAGGCGGCCCCGGTGGTGAAGACGGCGCCGAAGATGGCGGTGCCGCACAGCAGCATCAGGACGACCATCAGCACCCTGCCCAGGTCCCAGTCCACCTCCACCCGTGTCATCGACCAGCCCAGCACCAGGCCCGCCTGGGTGATCCGGCCGAGCCGGCGCAGCGCGAAGCGGTCGGCCGCGACCTGCGCGAAGACCGGTACGGGGCGCACCAGCAGGGTGTCCATGGTGCCGTCGCGGACCCGTCGGCCGAGCCGGTCCATGCTGCCCAGCAGCAGGTCGGCCAGGCCCAGTGACGTACTGGAGGTGCCGTACAGGAAGGCGACCTCGGGCAGGGTGAACCCGCCGAGCGCGTCGACGTGCGAGAACATCAGCACGACCGTGACGAAGTCCAGGCCGCTGGCGGCGAAGTTGCCCACGGCCATGATGACGAAGGACGTGCGGTAGGCGAGGGTGGAGCGTACCCACATCGAGACGATCGGTCCGTACGCGCGCAGGCCCTGCGCCACCGACGCCATCCGGCCGCCGGCGGCGCCCGCGTCCTCAAGGAGTACGCCGATGCGTACGGCGCCGCCCGGGCCGCGGGACCTAACCACCCTGCACCACCACCTTGCGGGTGGCGGCCGACTGCATCAGCCGCCCCAGGGCCAGCAGCGCCACCGCCCACGCCGCCTGGAAGGCCAGCCCGCGCGCCAGGGCGGCGCCGGTCCGCAGGCCCAGCAGCACATCGGCCGGGACCTGGAGCATCGCCGCCCACGGCAGCATCTGGGCGAACTCGCCCAGGCCGCCGGGGAAGGCCCGCAGCGGCAGCACCATCCCGGAGAAGAACATCGCGGCCAGCGCACACATCATGTTGACGCCCGAGCCGTCCAGCAGCCAGAAGGCGGCCAGCGCGAGGAGATAGCGCACCGCGAAGCTGACCACCAGGGCCAGCGTCACCGACAGCAGGAAGGCGGCCCAGGTCAGCGGGTTCCCCGGCAGCGCCAGGTCGAAGACGAGGGCGCCGGCCGCCATCGGCAGCACGCCCCGCCCCAGGAGCTGGAAGGCGGCCCGGCCCAGGTCCGCGGCCAGCCACCACGTCTGGAGGTCGGCGGGCCGGCAGAGGTCCACGGCGATGTCACCGGAGCGGATGCGGTCCTGGAGCTCCTCGTGGAAGCCGCCGCCGACGATCAGGGCCGCCGCCGCCAGCATGGCCTGCCCGGTCCATACGAAGGTCAGCGCCCGCGGCAGGTCGTACCCGCCCAGGTGCGGGCGCTGGTCCCACAGGGCGGTGTAGGCGTAGGCGACGATGAAGCCGAAGACGGTGTTGGTGAAGACACCGGCGGCGGTGGCCGTACGGTACGTGGCGTAGCGCCGGAAGCCGCCGGCCGCCACGGCCGCGTACAGGCTCCACGCCTGCGGCAGGCGTACGCGCGGCCCCGGTGTCCGCCGCGTGCTCGTACCACCGCTGCGACCGCGGTCGTCGCGGTCGTCGCCGTTCCCGTTTCTGCCGTCGTCGCCGTTCCCGTTTCTGCCGTCGTCGCTCGCCACGTCACCGCCCCTGACGCCAAAGCACCGGAGCCTAGTCCAGGGGCCGGACTCCCCACCATGCGTTTGTCACCCGTCCGAGTGGCCGGTGAAGGCCATTCGGCCGGTCACGGACCGGTCACAGGTGCGCGCCGCCCTCATCGGCTGGAACGCATGGTGCGACAGTTTCTTATCGGGCGACAGTTCCTTTTCTCCCGTAGGGAACGCATCACCCGACGTGATACCGATCCGCCGCGGCACAACCCTCGGCGGCGGCCGAGGAGTCCATACAGATATGAGTGACGATCCACAGCAGGACGGCGCAGGGAGCGGCGCTCCCCGGTGGGCGCAGCGCCCGGAGCCGCCCGCCCCCGGGAAGAAGGGCAGGAAGTCCCGCCCCCGGCGCACGGGCTGGCGCCGCGTCATCCCGACCTGGCGCATGGTCCTGGGGGCCGCGCTGCTCTTCCTGCTGTTGATCGGGGGCGGGCTGGTGGCCGGCTACCTGCTGGTCGACATCCCGCCGGCCAACCGTTCCGCGCAGGCGCAGAGCAACGTCTACCTGTACGCGGACGGCTCGCAGCTCGCCCGTGACGGCGTCGTCAACCGGGAGAACGTGCCGCTCAGCCAGGTGCCCAAGCCCGTACAGGAAGCGGTGCTGGCCGCCGAGGACCGCGACTTCTACTCCGAGTCCGCCGTCGACCCCGCCGCCATGCTGCGCGCCGCCTGGAACACCGTCACCGGCAAGGGCAAGCAGTCCGGCTCGACCATCACCCAGCAGTACGTCAAGAACTACTACCTCGGCCAGGAGCAGACCCTCTCCCGCAAGGTCAAGGAGTTCTTCATCGCGATCAAACTGGACCGCGAGGTGAGCAAGAACGAGATCCTGGAGGGGTATCTCAACACCAGCTACTACGGGCGCAACGCCTACGGTATCCAGGCCGCCGCCCAGGCGTACTACAGCAAGAACTCCGACAAGCTCAGCACCGCCGAAGGCGCGTACCTGGCGACCCTGCTCAACTCCCCCAGCGCCTACGACGTGGTGGCCCACCCGGAGAACCAGCAGCGGGCGAGGGCGCGCTGGGAGTACGTCCTGGACGGCATGGTCAAGAAGAAGTGGCTCACGCCCGCGGACCGGCAGGCGATGAGCTTCCCCACGCCCGGCAAGGTCAAGCCCCCCACCGGGCTCTCCGGCCAGCGCGGGTATCTGCGTGAGGCGGTCAAGGACTACCTGACCACCAACAAGATCATCGACGACCGGACGCTGGCGGCCGGCGGCTACCGCATCACCACCACCATCGACAAGAAACACCAGGACGCCCTGGTGGAAGCGGTGAAGACCAAGCTGATGGACAACCTCAGCGACTCGCGCAAGGCGGACCGCAACGTACGGGCCGGCGGGGTCTCCATCGACCCGGACAGCGGTGAGGTGCTCGCCATGTACGGCGGCATCGACTACGCCAAGCAGTACGTCAACAGCGCCACCCGCCGCGACTACCAGGTCGGCTCGATCTTCAAGCCGATCGTCTTCGCCTCCGCGGTGGCGAACGGGTCCACCACCCAGGACGGCCGCCGGATCACACCGAACACGACGTACGACGGCACCAGCGGGCGGATGGCGGAGCGCAACGGTCGGCCCACCGGCTTCGCACCCGAGAACGAGGGCAACGTCAACTACGGGCAGATCACCGTGGCCACTGCCACCGACAAGTCCGTCAACTCCGTCTACGCCCAGATGGGCATCGACGTCGGCCCCGAACGGGTGAAGGACACCGCCGTCGCCCTCGGCGTCCCGGAGGACACCCCGAGCCTGGGTTCCTCCCAGGGAGCCGTCGCGCTGGGCACCGCCACCCCCAGCGTGCTGGACATGGCCGAGGTGTACGCGACGCTGGCCAACCACGGTCAGCAGCGCGGGTACTCCCTGGTCAAGAAGGCCGTCAAGGGCGGCGAGAGCGTCCATCTGCCCGAGCGGGGCGACAAGACGGCGGTGAGCCGGGAGGCCGCCGACACCACCACCTCGATCCTGCGCGGCGTCGTGGAGAACCCCGGCGGCACCGGGGCGGCGGCCCGGGCCGTGGGGCGGCCCGCGGCGGGCAAGACCGGCACCGCGGAGGAGGACAAGGCCGCCTGGTTCGCCGGCTACACCCCCGATCTGGCCACCGTCGTGGCCGTCATGGGCCAGAATCCCGACACCGCCAAGCAGGAGCCGCTGTACGGCGCGGGGGGCGTGGACCGGGTCAACGGCGGCGGGTTCCCCGCGGAGATCTGGGCCGCGTACACGGCCGCGGCGCTGAAGGACGAGCCGGTCAAGGACTTCGACCTGGAACTGATGAGCGGCGCTGGCCCGCGGTCCACGGAGCCACCGGCCAGCTCCTCCGCGCCGCCCACGACCAGCGCCCCGCCGTCCTCCAGCGCGCCGCCGTCCTCGTCCGCGCCGCCCTCCCCGCCGACCACCGCGCCCACGGCCCCGCCCACCTTCGTACCGCCGACCAGTCCGCCGCTGCCGACCAACGGGCCGCCGACGGTGGGACCGACCGAGAGCTTCCCGACCGTGGGGCCCAACGGCGGGGTCAACGGGGGGATCGACGGGGGCCCGGCCGGGTGGTACATGCCGTACGGGCGGATGTCGTAGACGCCGCAGATGTCCTAGCCCGGCCGGCGGGATCACCGCCCCGAAGGGGCTGACGTCGCGCCGGGGATCAGTGTCCCGACGTCGCCTTGAGGCCGACCACCGCGACCAGCAGCAGGCAGATGAAGAAGATCCGGGCCGCGGTGGCCGGCTCGCCCAGCACCAGCATGCCCACGACCGCCGCGCCCGCGGCCCCGATGCCGACCCAGACGCCGTAGGCGGTGCCGATCGGCAGGGTACGGGCGGCGTAGGACAGCAGCAGCATGCTGGCGAGGATGCCCGCGCCGGTGAAGACGCTGGGCCACAGCCGGGTGAAGCCCTCGGTGAACTTCATGCCGACCGACCAGCCGACCTCCAGCAGGCCGGCGATCACGAGCAGGATCCATGCCATGACGGCACCTCCGGGGACAGTGACTCCAGGGGTGCGTCGTCTTGTCCTGACCCGGTACGGCGCGTCTCGTCGGGTGGTTCCGACCCTAGCAAAAGGCGAACAAAACGGGCGGTGACCTCGGTCACCGCCCGCTGCGTACGGACCCGGCGCGGACGCCCTCACGGGCCCGCACATCGTTCTACACGTCGTTCACAGGTCGTTCCACGAGTCCGTCCACAGGTACGACTACAGGTCCGTCTACAGGTACAGACCCGTGGAGTCCTCGCTGCCTTCCAGGCGCTCCGCCGCCACCGCGTGCAGGTCACGCTCGCGCATCAGGACGTACGCGATCCCGCGCACCTCGACCTCGGCCCGGTCCTCCGGGTCGTACAGCACCCGGTCGCCCGGCTCCACGGTCCGCACGTTCTGTCCCACCGCGACCACTTCGGCCCAGGCCAGTCGGCGGCCGACCGCGGCGGTCGCCGGGATGACGATGCCGCCGGTCGAGCGGCGTTCCCCCTCGGCGATGTCGGTCCGGACCAGCACGCGGTCGTGCAGCATCCGGATGGGCAGCTTGTCGTGGGTGTCCTTGGCGTTATTCCGGCTCACGGCATGACCGTACCTGCCCGTGGGCCCGGACGGCGCCCGACCCCCGGCCGACCCGGGTCCCGGCCCTAGGAACGGCGCTTCTTGGAGCTGAGCGCCAGCAGCCCGATCACGGCCACGCCGATCAGCGCCACCGGCACGATCCGCTCCATCCGGGGCGCCCCGTCCTGGGAGACGAGCTGGGCGCGCACGTCGGAGACCGCCCGGTTGGCAGCCACGTAGGCCCGTCCCGCCGTACGGTCCACCGCGGCAGCCGTCTTCGCCTTCGCTTCCCCGATGATCGTCTTCGGGTGCAGTCGCACACCGATCTCGTCGAGCGTCACCGCGAGCGCCTGCCGCCTGCGGACGATGTCCGCCTCGATCTGCGCAGGGGTCCTGGCTTCCGACACCGCGCTGCCTCCATCGTCTCGGGCCGATACCTGCCGGGTACGGGACCGGGTCCTTGAGTACCGGGTACTGAGCTGCGTACTGAATTGGTGATGGACAGTCTGTCAGCTCACGCCGGGCCGCGCCCCACAGCACCCCCCGTACAGCGCACCTCAGTAGTCTCGGACACCGTACGGCCGGCTTTTCCGCCGGGTCCGCCGCGCCCGCGCCGTACGCCGTACGCCCCACACCCCATCCGAGAAGGAGAGACCCATGAGCGAGCGACTGCAGCCCGGCGACACCGCCCCGGCCTTCACCCTGCCCGACGCGGACGGCAAGCAGGTCTCGCTCGCCGACCACAAGGGCCGCAAGGTCATCGTCTACTTCTACCCCGCCGCCCTGACCCCCGGCTGCACCAAGCAGGCGTGCGACTTCACCGACAACCTGGACCTCCTGGCCGGCCACGGCTACGACGTCATCGGCGTCTCCCCCGACAAGCCGGAGAAGCTCGCCAAGTTCCGCGAGAAGGAGAACCTCAAGGTCACGCTGGTCGGCGACCCGGAGAAGAAGGTCCTTGAGGCGTACGGCGCCTTCGGCGAGAAGAAGCTGTACGGCAAGACGGTCACCGGGGTCATCCGCTCCACGGTCGTCGTGGACGAGGAGGGCAAGGTCGAGCGCGCCCTTTACAACGTGAAGGCCACCGGCCACGTCGCCAAGATCATCAAGGACCTGGGGCTGTAACCGGCCGCTCCGGGCCGTCCGCCGGCGCCGGCGGATGCGCCGGCGTGACCGCCGCACGGTCCGGCAGCTCCAGCACCGCCTCGGCGCCGCCGTCCGCGGCGGCGCCGAAGTCCAGCCGCGCCCCGAGCACCTGCGCCTGACCGGCCGCGATCGTCAGGCCCAGGCCGTGCCCGGTGCCGCGCTCGGGAGCCGCCGTACGGAACCGGCGCGGCCCCTCCGCGCGCAGCTCCTCCGGGAACCCCGGGCCATGGTCGCGCACCACGATCCGGGAGCCGTGCACCACGACCTCCACCGGCGGCCTGCCGTGCTTGGCGGCGTTGGCGAGCAGGTTGACCAGCACCCGTTCCACCCGGCGGCGGTCCGTGGTGACGATCCGCGGCTCGCCCTCGACCGTGACGGACACCTCCGCCACGCCCCGCTGCCGGGCCGCCCTGCGCACGATGCCGCGCACCAGCGACGGCAGCTCGCAGTCGTCCAGGTCGGCCCGCTCCACCCCGGCGTCCAGCCGGGATATCTCCAGCAGGTCCTCCACCAGCCGCCGCATGGCCTGCGCCCGGTCCCGTACGAGTTCCACGGCCCGCTCCTGCGGCAGCAGCTCCGCCGCCGCGACCAGGCCGGCCACCGGCGTGCGCAGCTCGTGCGCCACATCGGCGGTGAACTCCCGCTCGGCGTCCACCCGGGCCGCCAGCGACGTCGCCATGTGGTGCACGCTGCGGCCCAGCTCGGCCACCTCGTCCCGGCCCTGGCCGGCCAGCGCCCCGGCGTCCGGCCGCTCACCCGCCGCGATCCGGCGCGCCGCCGCGGCGCTGTGCCGCAGCCGCCGGGACAGCCGCTGGGCCACGAACCAGGACACCACCGCCATCAGCCCCACCGTGCCGACCCCGGCGATCATCAGCGCCCGGTCCAGCGACCGCAGCGCCGGGTCGTCGTCGGGGAACGCCGCCGAGACCGACAGCGTCCGTACGCTCTCCTCGCCCCCGCCGTCACCGTCGCCACCGCCGCCGACGCCGGTCGCGGCCCACACCCGGGGGTCCTCGCCACCGCTGACGTACGTACCGGACCGGCCGTGGAAGACGGCCTTCCGCAGCGGCTGCGGGAGGGCGGTGTCATCCAGCCGCGCGCCCAGCGCCAGCGTCCCGTCCCGCTCGAAGATCTGCAGCGCGGAACTGAGCCGGTCGTCCTGGTAGGCACGGGCCGCGCGCTCGCGTTCGGCTTCGGAGATGTGGTGCACGGAGAAGCCCAGCACCACCACGGCCAGCGCCGTCACACAGGAAATGGCCAGGGCGATCCGGCCTCGGATGCCCATCACGCGAGGTTGTACATCTCCGTCGTGTCACCAAGGGGTGTCGAGCCCTCGTACGTCACTTCCAGCTCCGTGAAAGCGCGTGCGCCGTCCAGCGTCCGGGTGCCGTACAGCCGCAGGGTCGCCGGGAACCCGGCATTGGTCCCCACGCCCGCCGCGGTCTTCTCCACCTGCACCACACCCCTGCCCTCCGCGTCCTTGGCGCCGTACCGGTCCCAGGTGATGCCGGTCGCCACCATCCCCTTGTCCGCGCAGGCCAGCGTGATGACCTTCGGCTTGACCTCGGGCCGGCCGAAGCCGCAGTCCCGTACGCCGGGCAGGCCCTTCGCGGACGCGCCGGACTCCTTGAGGTCCTGCACCGCCGAGGTCTTGGGCGCGGCGTCCACCGCCGACGCCCGGTCCGTGGCCTGGCTGAACCACACGCCGCCGGCCGCCAGCGCGGTGACCGCGGCGAAGGCCGCCAGGGCGGGGCGCCCACTGGGCCGGCGGGGGCCTTCGCGGTCGGTCATCGGCTACTCCTTCGGGGCGGTGGGGCCCCGCACAGGGGTGGGCGTGACCGGTCCGCGAGCTGGGCGTTCGAGAGTCTTATCGACCGCTCCACTCTCTCCTGTCCGGCACGCGGCCTGATTGCCCGGACGTCGCGATGAACGCTCGGGTTCGTACCAGTTCTGTAACAGCCCCTGCCGACGGCGGTCCGTGACGGTCTGTGGTGGTTTCCCGGCGGTCCACGAGCGCTCCGCGACGGCCGGGCGCCACTGCGCGTACGACTCCTGGTCCGGCTCCTGATCCAGCTCCTCCACGGCGCACGCAGAGTGACGTACGTCGCGTTGTGGGGCCAGAGTGGTTTGATCCGCGCCGCGCTGCGCAGACGCACCTGTCGTACCACCACTACCTCGTACCACTCCTGCCGCGCCCCGCGCGCGCTGCCCGACCGAGAGGACGCGACACGTGCCGACCGGCAGCCTCAGTCCCGAGACCGACCGCCCCAGCGGCCAGGACCCCGCGGCGCTCAGACGCCACCGCACCCTCTTCAGAGCAGTTGCCCGTCGCCGCAATCCCAAACTCCGCCGCACCGACATCACCGTCACCGACGAGCGGATCGTCAAGCGGGCGGTGAAGGCCGCGGCGCTGGGCAACGCCATGGAATGGTTCGACTTCGGGATCTACAGCTATCTCGCGGTGACCATCGGCAAGGTCTTCTTCCCCGGCGGCAGCGACACCACCAGCCTGCTGTCCTCCTTCGCCACCTTCGCCGTGGCCTTCCTCGTACGGCCCCTCGGCGGGGCCTTCTTCGGCCCGCTCGGCGACCGCGTCGGCCGCAAGAAGATCCTCGCCCTCACCATGATCATGATGGCGCTGGGGACGCTGTGCATCGGTCTGATCCCCTCCTACGCCTCCATCGGGGTCTGGTCGCCGGTCCTGCTGATCCTCTTCCGGATGCTCCAGGGCTTCTCCACCGGCGGCGAGTACGGCGGCGCCTCCACCTTCATCGCCGAGTACGCCCCCGACAAGAAGCGCGGCTTCTTCGGCAGCTTCCTGGAGATGGGCACCCTGGCCGGCTACGTCGGCGCCTCGGGCCTGGTGCTGCTCCTCACCGCCTGGCTCGGCGACGCGACCATGCTCGACTGGGGCTGGCGGATCCCGTTCCTGGTCGCCGGGCCGCTCGGCCTGGTGGGGCTCTACCTGCGGATGAAGCTGGACGAGACCCCGGCCTTCCAGCGGCTGGAGTCGGCCCGGACCCACGGCTCCGGGGAGTCCGCCGAGCAGACCGAGGCGGAGTTCTCCCACCTCTCGGAGAACGCCCCCAAGAAGAAACTCGGCGAGATCTTCGCCCAGCAGTGGCCCCGGCTGATCCTGTGCATCGCCCTGGCCGGCGCATACAACATCTGCCACTACATGCTGCTGTCCTACATGCCGACCTACCTCACCGACACCCTCCACTACGACCAGACGCACGGCCTGCTGATGGCCATCGCCACCATGGTCCTGCTGATGTTCCTCATCAGCTCCGTGGGCCGGCTCAACGACCGCTTCGGCCGCAAGCCGCTGCTGCTGGCCGGCATGCTGGGCTTCCTCGTCCTGTCCGTACCGGCCTTCCTGCTGGTCAAACAGGGCAGCCTGGCCGCGATCATCCCCGGCATGCTGATGCTCGGCCTCTCCCTGGTCTGCCTGCTGGGCACCATGTCGGCCGCGCTGCCCGCCCTGTTCCCCACCAGCGTGCGCTACGGCTCACTGTCCATCGGCTACAACCTGGCGGTCTCGCTCTTCGGCGGTACGACCCCGCTGGTGGTCACCGCGCTGATGGACGCCGTCGGCGGCAACGACATGATCCCCGCCTACTACGGGACGGGCGCGGCCCTGGTCGGCGTGATCGCGGTGCTGTGCATGCGCGAGACCGCCCAGCAGCCGCTGGAGGGCTCACCGCCCGCCGTCGCCACCAAGGAAGAGGCCGCCCAGCTCGTCACCGCCGAAGCCCCGGAACCCCGCTTCTGACCCGTCCCGCCGCCCCCGGATTCCCGGCACGGCGGCCCCCGCCCTTGGCGGGCGGGGGCGCGGTCATTTTTTCGGCTGGTCGGCGTAACCGCGCGGCGCGGTGGTCATTGAGCAGTTCGAGGGTGCAACGCGCAGCCGAGATAGGGCCGAAGGATGTAACGGGGGATCACATGCCGGTCAGTCCCTATACCCGCGAACGCCTGACAGAGGCGGCGGCTTCTTCTCGTACGTTGTCGGAGGCCTTGGCCAAATTAGGCGTCGACCCGAAGAGTCCGCGGCGCTCTTCCACGAACATCTGCGAGGTGCTGCGGTACCTCGGCCTCGAAGTCGTAGGCGGCCACCACACGCACATCGGCCGCCGTATTCGCGCCTTGGAAATCGACACCTCGCATTTCACGGGCAGGAATCGCACGAAACCGGCTTCCCGCCGCCGCTGCGGCGATCATGTGCTGGTCGAGATGCCGGCCGCCGGCGCCCGCCGGGTGCCGAGCAGCCGCTTGAAAAGACGCCTCCGCCGGTATCTCCGCCGCCGCTTCGAGCTGTTCGGCATCGACATCTCACACTTCCAAAAGCGGCGCCCATACGAGAGGAGCCGGCCCCGCCCGACCCGGGACGCGCTCCGTGAGGCCGTTTCCGCATCGCTGTCGGTGGCCGACGTACTGCGCAAGCTGGACCGCACGGACAACACACGGACCCGACATCTCCTACGCCAGTGGATCGCCGAGGACGGCCTCAGTACGTCCCACTTCCTGGGCCAGGCCCATCGTCGGGGAAGACCGAGCCCTACACCCATGAAGCCGCCCGAACAGATCCTGGTGAAGCACGACGGCACGCGCCGGACGAAGACCGTTCTGCTGCGACGGGCCCTCCGGCAGACCGGCACACCCGAGCGCTGCGCCGCCTGCGGGATCGGCCCCGTGTGGGCCGGGAAACCCCTGACGCTCGAAATCGACCACATCAACGGCGACTGGAGTGGCGACCGCCCCGAAAACCTCCGACTCCTATGTCCCAATTGCCACGCAGCGACCCGTACTTGGTGCCGAGGTGGCGCGCGGCCCGCTTCCTTCCGCTGAAACCATGGATCACACGGCCGCGGCACCAGTACCATGGCATGAACGCGGCCGTGGCGAAATTGGCAGCACGCGCAGCACTTAGGATGCTGTGGGAGAAATCCCTTGAGGGTTCGAGTCCCTCCGGCCGCACGCCTTTGAATCGAAGGCCCGGCCCCGTGAACGTACGGGGCCGGGCCTTCGTCGTACGGCAGCGTGTCACGCCTCAGCCCAACAACTCCCGAACCACGGGCACCAGCTCCCGGAATGCCTTGCCGCGGTGGCTGATGGCGTTTTTCTCGTCGGGGGTCAGTTCGGCGCATGTACGGGTTTCGCCGAGGGGCTGGAGGATCGGGTCGTAGCCGAAGCCGCCGGTGCCGGCGGGGGTGTGGCGGAGGGTGCCTTCGAGGCGGCCCTCGACGACGCGTTCCGTGCCGTCGGGCAGGGCGAGGGCCGCGGCGCACGCGAAGTGCGCCGCGCGGTGGCCGTCGGCGATGTCGGAGAGCTGGGCGAGGAGCAGGTCCAGGTTGGCCGCGTCGTCGCCGTGCGTACCGGACCAGCGGGCCGAGAAGATGCCGGGAGCGCCGCCCAGGACGTCCACGCACAGGCCGGAGTCGTCGGCGACGGCCGGGTGGCCGGTGGCGCGGGCCAGCGCGTGGGCCTTCAGGAGGGCGTTCTCGGCGAAGGTGACGCCGGTCTCCTTCACGTCCGGGATCTCGGGGTAGGCGTCGGCCCCGACGAGTTCGACGTCCAGTCCGGCGTCGGCCAGGATGGCGCGCAGTTCGGTGATTTTGCCGGCGTTACGGGTGGCGAGGATCAGGCGCTTCATGGGAAGCGATTATCCCGGTCACCGCCACCGCTCCCGTCCGGCGCCGCCGAGGGTAGGGGTTCCGGCTTCCCCCGGCGGTACGGGGCCAGGCTCCCCGGCGCCCTCGCGGCGCAGCCACGCCAGCGCCTCGGCGACGCATGCCCGGCACTTTCCGGCCGCCTTCCAGGACACCCGGCCGGCTTCGGTGCGGGCGGTCCGTTCGAGGAGGCGGCGCACCACCTCCGTACGGGCGGGGTGCGGCACCGCGCGATCAGTTCCGGGGCGCCGAAGCCGAGGTGGGCGTCCCGGCGTGCCGTCTCATCGCCGCACGCGGCCGGGAGGCCCGCCGTGCCGACCGGCAACGGGGCAACCAACGGCACCTCGGGGCGCCGCCCGTCAGCACCTTCAGGCCGCCTTCCCGCGGCAGCGGCCGGTGGATCTTCCGGTGTCTTTCCTGGCTGCCCGTCCCGCCGCCTCACTCCACGCAGATCCGGCCGAGTTCGCCGATGCCGCTTTCGACGGCGGTGAGGTCCGGCGTGCGTTTGTGGTCCAGCGCGTCGTCGGCGTCCTTCATGGCGGTGCGCATCCGTTGCACGACCTCGGCGAGGTCGGGGCTTTCGGCGGTGTTGCCCAGGGCGTCGAAGCGGTTCAGGTCCCTGTTGACCCTCTTGATCGCCTCGCGTGCGCCCTTCGGGTCGTCGGCCGCGGTGGAGGCCGCCTCCTGGAGGAGGTTGGCGCTCTTGGCGATCTCGTCGGCGGTCTTGGTGCAGTCCACCGTCCGTATGGACGTTCCGCAGCCGGACAGGACGGGGAGGGCGAGCACGGCCACGGCGGGCAGGGTGGTGGCGAGCGTACGGCGACGGCGGAGGCGGCGAGAGCCGCCACGGGTCCGGCGGGCACGGTCACGGACGCCGTTCCGGCGTGAGGTCATGGTCGGGTCCCCCTCTGTAGTGCGTGAGCAAGGGGAGAACGCCGGACGCCTCGCACAGGTTTCCGAGGCGCCGAATATCTACCGATCAGTTACATAAGGCCGGTCTGCGTCAGCAGCATGGCCAGGACGACCACGAAGGTCCAGCCGGCGATGTGCTCCAGGAGGTTGGAGTCGTCCTTGGGCCCGCCGGTGCGGGCGCGCGGCGCAAAGGCGGCGTAAGTGGGCATGGGTACACCTTGCGCGCCCGGCGGCCTCATTCCTAGAGACGCAGATCCCACGAGAAAAACGTCACAGGAGTGGATGGGGTGGAAGGAAGGGCGGACGGGGTACGGATAGCTGGTCGTACCGCCGTGCGCCCTTCCGGGGGCGCACGGCCGCATTCCGCATCAAGCAAGGCGTGCCGGACAAGGCGCGCCCGGCGTATCGGGTCACAGCGTGACGGCGAGAGCCTCACGCTGGACGGCGTCGAGCTGGGCGCAGCCGGCGACGGCCAGGTCCAGCAGCGCGTTCAGCTCGTCCCGGGCGAAGGGCTCGGACTCGGCGGTGCCCTGGACCTCCACGAAGCGGCCGTCGCCGGTGCACACGACGTTCATGTCGGTCTCGGCCCGGACGTCCTCCTCGTAGCACAGGTCCAGGAGCGGTACGCCGCCGACGATGCCGACGCTCACCGCGCTGACGGTGCCGGTCAGCGGGCGGCGGCCGTGCTTGACGACCTTCTTGCCCTGGGCCCAGGCGATGGCGTCGGCCAGTGCCACGTACGCACCGGTGACGGCGGCGGTGCGGGTGCCGCCGTCGGCCTGGAGGACGTCGCAGTCCAGGACGACGGTGTTCTCGCCCAGGGCCTTGAAGTCGATGACGGCACGCAGCGAGCGGCCGATCAGGCGGGAGATCTCGTGCGTACGGCCGCCGATCTTGCCGCGTACGGCCTCGCGGTCGCCACGGGTGTTGGTCGAGCGCGGCAGCATCGCGTACTCGGCGGTGACCCAGCCCTCGCCGCTGCCCTTGCGCCAGCGCGGAACGCCTTCGGTGACCGAGGCGGTGCAGAAGACCTTGGTGTCGCCGAAGGAGATGAGCACGGAGCCCTCGGCGTGCTTGCTCCATCCGCGTTCGATGGTGACGGGGCGGAGCTGGTCGGGGGTGCGGCCGTCGATACGAGACATGGCACAGACCCTATCGGGAATGCCGAGGGCCCCGTTCCGGCGTACACACGGAAGGGGGCCTTCGTACGGAAGGCGCAGCGCCGGGGCAGCCACGAGGGCTATGGGAACTGCTGCGCGGACCGCGGGGTTCGCGGAAGCTCAGTGGCTCCGGCTCACATCATGTCTTCGATCTCGGCGGCGATCGGGTCGGCGTCGGTGCCGATGACGACCTGGATCGCGCTGCCCATCTTCACGACGCCGTGGGCGCCGGCGGCCTTGAGCGCGTCCTCGTCGACCAGATCCGGGTCGGCGACCTCGGTACGCAGGCGGGTGATGCAGCCCTCGACCTCTTCGATGTTGTCGAGGCCGCCGAGCCCGGCGACGATCTTCTCAGCCTTGCTGGCCATGTCCACTCCTGCTTGTCTCGGCCGCCGGCGTCCGCCGAGCGGTGATCACACGGTAACGCACGTTCAGCCCACGTATGCAGGCGTATGTCCGTTCCCTGGCGAAAGATGGCGACCACCCGGCAGCAACGTTCCGGGCGCCCGAACGCGTACCCGAAGTGGTCTACACCACCAGTATGCGGCACGTACCGAGTCGGCCGTCGGCGGGACCGGCGGCCCGGAGGAAGCCGATGAGTTCCAGCGCGGCGGGTCACCGGCGGGAGCCGCAGAAGAGGAAGTGGACCTCCGGCCTCTTCCAGGGCCTGCAGAAGATGGGCCGCAGCCTCCAGCTCCCCATCGCCGTGCTGCCCGCCGCCGGCATCCTCAACCGGCTCGGCCAGCCCGACGTCTTCGGCGCGGACGGCCTGGGGTGGCGGGACGTGGCCAAGGTCTTCGCGGGCGCGGGCGGCGCGCTGCTGGACTCCTCGCTCGGCCTGCCGCTGCTGTTCTGCCTCGGCGTCGCGATCGGCATGGCCAAGAAGTCCGACGGCTCCACGGCCCTGGCGGCGGTGGCCGGTTTCCTCGTCTACTACTCGGTGCTCCACCAGTTCCCGCAGGACTGCCCGGCCGGCGCCACGTACAGCGGTGCCGGGCAGTGGAGCGGGGTGTGTGTGGCCAGGGACCGCAGCGCGGCCCCGGCCGCCTTCCAGAACCCCGGGGTCTTCGGCGGCATCGTCATGGGGTTCCTGACCGCCTGGTTCTGGCAGCGCTACCACCGGGTCAAGCTGGTGGACTGGCTCGGCTTCTTCAACGGCCGCCGCCTGGTGCCGATCGTGATGGCCTTCGTCGGGCTGGCCTTCGCCGCGGTGTGCCTGTGGATCTGGCCGCCGGTCGGGGACGCGCTGACGAGCTTCAGCAAGTGGCTCACCGACCTGGGCGGGACCGGCTCGGGCATCTTCGGCGTGGCCAACCGCGCGCTGCTGGTGATCGGGATGCACCAGTTCCTGAACACGTTCATGTGGTTCCAGTTCGGTGACTTCACCAAGCCGGACGGCACGGCCGTGCACGGGGACATCAACCGCTTCCTGGCCGGTGACCCGCACGCCGGGCAGTTCACCACCGGCTTCTTCCCGATCATGATGTTCGCCCTGCCGGCCGCCGCGCTGGCCATCGCGCACTGCGCCAAGCCACACCGCCGCAAGGAGGTGGGCGGCATGATGCTCTCGGTCGGCCTCACCTCGTTCGTCACCGGCGTGACCGAGCCCATCGAGTACTCGTTCCTGTTCATCGCGCCGGTGCTGTACGGGATCCACGCCGTACTGACCGGTGTCTCGATGGCCGTGAGCTGGGCGCTGGGCGTCAAGGACGGCTTCAGCTTCTCGGCCGGCCTGATCGACTACGTGATCAATTGGGGTCTGGCCACCGAACCATGGATGATCGTCCCGATCGGTCTGTGTTTCGCGGTCGTCTACTACCTCCTCTTCCGCTTCGTGATCACCCGCTTCGACCTCGCCACCCCGGGCCGCGAGCCCGAAGAGGTGGAGGAGGAGCTGGAGAAGCAGGGTCTGAAGTAGGTCTGAAGCAGGTCCGAAGTAGGTCTTAAGCAGCCGCCGGCCCTCAAGCCGTCCGGCATGGGGGCGCTTGGGCCTGCGGTGCCTGTGTGGCTCATACCACCGGGAATGACGGATTCCTTTATGTGATGCCAACATGCTAAAAATGGTCTAAACCACTGTGTGGTGTAGACCAAGCCAGCGGGCCACCCCCCTTCAGAGCGCCCGCCTCACCAGGAGGAATCCGATGAGTACGGCCACCGCCACGGCGGCCCCCAAGAAGAAGGGCCGCGGCTCCAAGGCCATGGCAGTCGCCCAGCGCATCGGCCGCAGCCTCATGCTGCCGATCGCGACGCTGCCCGCCGCGGCGTTGATGGTCCGGCTCGGCCAGACCGACATGCTCGGCCGCGAGTCGTTCCCGGCGTTCCTGCGGAAGATCGCCGAGTTCATGGCCGCGGGCGGCGGTGCCCTCCTGGACAACATGCCGCTGCTGTTCGCCGTCGGCATCGCCATCGGCTTCGCCAAGAAGTCCGACGGCTCCACCGCGCTGGCCGCCGTCGTCGGCTACCTGGTCTTCAACAAGGTGCTGGCGACCTTCTCCGACGACAGCCTGGCCAAGGTCCAAAAGGTCGTCGACGGCAAGATAGTCGAGGTCGCGCAGCCCGCCGACGCCAAGGTCCTGGGCGGTGTGGTGATGGGCATCGTGGTCGCCCTGATCTACCAGCGCTACAGCCGCACCAAGCTCCCGGACTGGCTGGGCTTCTTCAGCGGACGCCGCCTGGTCCCGATCCTGTCGTCCTTCGCCGGTCTGCTCATCGGCATCGTCTTCGGCTACATCTGGCCCGTCCTGGGCACCGGCCTGCACAACGTCGGCGAGTGGCTGGTCGGCTCCGGCGCGGTCGGCGCCGGCATCTTCGGTGTCGCCAACCGCGGTCTGATCGCGGTCGGCATGCACCACCTGCTGAACTCCTTCCCGTGGTTCCAGGCCGGTGACTACAAGGGCTACCACGGCGACATCGCCCGCTTCCTGCACCAGGACCCGAGCGCGGGCCAGTTCATGACCGGCTTCTTCCCGATCATGATGTTCGCCCTGCCGGCCGCCTGCCTGGCGATCACCCACTGTGCCCGCCCCGAGCGCCGCAAGGTCGTCGGCGGCATGATGTTCTCGCTCGCGCTGACCGCCTTCGTCACCGGCGTGACCGAGCCCATCGAGTTCACCTTCATGTTCATCGCCCCGGTGCTGTACGCGATCCACGCGGTGCTCACCGGCGTCTCGATGGCCCTGACCTGGGCCCTGGGCATGAAGGACGGCTTCGGCTTCTCGGCCGGCGCGATCGACTACGTACTGAACCTGGGCATCGCCACCAAGCCGCTGATGCTGGCCGTGGTGGGCCTGTGCTTCGCCGCGCTCTACTACGTGATCTTCCGGTTCGCGATCGTCAAGTTCAACCTCCCCACTCCGGGCCGGGAGTCGGACGAGGAGATCGCCGAGCAGGAGAAGGCCCAGTTCAAGGGCTGATCCTCACCGCTGGGGCCCGCCCCCCGGCGCACTGACGAAAAGGCCCCCGGAACCGCCGGTCAGCGGTTCCGGGGGCCTCGGCGTTGCGCGGGCCGCGTCAGATCTCGTAGACCGCGCCGGCCTTGGCGACCTCGACCGGGCCGCCGAAGGCGTCCTGGGCGTCACGCAGGTTGATGCCCGGGTCGGTCCACGGCGGGATGTGGGTCAGTACGAGCCGTCCCGCGCCGGCCCGCTCGGCGTGCTCGCCGGCTTCCCGCCCGTTGAGGTGCAGGTCCGGGATGTCCTCCTTGCCGTGCGTGAAGGACGCCTCGCACAGGAAGAAGTCGGTGCCGTCGGCGAGCGTGTGCAGGGCCTCGCAGGTCCCGGTGTCCCCGGAGTACGTCAGTGACTTGCCGTCGTGCTCGATGCGGAAGCCGAACGCCTCCACCGGGTGGCTCACCAGTTCCGTACGGATGGCGAAGGGCCCGATGGTGAAGGTGCCGGGCGTCAGCGTACGGAAGTCGAAGACCTCGCTCATCGCCTTCTCGGACGGCAGGTCCGCGTGCGCGGCGGTCAGCCGGCGTTCGGTGCCGGCCGGGCCGTAGACCGGCATCGGCGCGCAACGTCCGCCGTCGGGGCGGTAGTAGCGGACGACGAAGTAGCCGCACAGGTCGATGCAGTGGTCGGCGTGCAGATGCGAGAGCAGTACGGCGTCCAGGTCGTACAGTCCGCAGTGGCGCTGCAGCTCGCCGAGGGCGCCGTTGCCCATGTCGAGGAGCAGCCTGAAGCCGTCGGCCTCCAGGAGGTAGCTGGAGCAGGCCGATTCCGCGGAGGGGAACGAGCCCGAACAACCGACGACAGTGAGCTTCATACGGGCGTGAACCTCCGTGGGCGGGGACGGGGCGGCGGGTCCTCCAGGGGGTTCGGTGGAACCCCGCCAGGCCCTTGTCAGGTCCTTGCCAGGTCCGTTCCGGGGCCTTGGCGGTCTTTGCGGTGCCCACGAGCGTAAGGCGCGAAAGGGCTGGTGGCTCCTCCGGCGGGGCGAGCTGTGGGCGGAATCACCAGTCCGGGTGGGCGCTCGGGGAGCACTGCTCCCACTCCGGCCCGGGCATGCGGAAGGGGCGCACCGGTTGGCGGGTGCGCCCCTTCCGGGTGTGCGCCGGGTGCGCTACGCGTAAGCGTGTGCGTACGTGCACGTGTATGTGAACGTGCGTGTGCACGTGTACGCGTGCGTGCAGCGGGCGCGGCTACTGCTCGTCGAGTTCGTCACGTATGTCGTCGAAGGACTGCTGGCGGTTCTGGCCGCGTTGGCGCGCTTTGTCCTGGCCTTGCTGGGCGCGCTGACGCGCCTTGTCCCCGGCCTGCCGGCCGCGCTCGGAAGCCTGGTCCCTGGCGCCTTGCGCCTTCTCCCTGGCCTGTTGCGCCTTGCCCTGCATCTCGTCCTTTATGCCCATCGAAGTCACTCCTCATTGGGTGAAGGGGGCGTGGGCCTCGGTGGCCCAGAGCCAGCGTGACACGACCGGACATTCTTCGCATTTCTGTGCAGTTGCGTGTTTACGTACGGCGATCCGTCGCAGGTCAGAGGGCCCGGAGAGGTGCCGGGAGGCCCCTGGCGGGCCGGTGGGCACCGGCCCGGGTTCAGGCCCAGAGCTGGCCGTGCAGGGTCTCGATGGCGGCCTCGGTGGACTCGGCGGTGTAGACACCGGTGGAAAGGTACTTCCAGCCCCCGTCGGCGACGACGAAGGCGATGTCGGCGGCCTGTCCGGCCCGTACGGCCTTCTTGGCGACGCCGATCGCGGCATGCAGGGCGGCACCCGTCGAAATACCCGCGAAGATACCTTCCTGCGCGAGAAGTTCACGGGTCCGGCGCACCGCGTCCTCCGAACCCACGGAGAAGCGCGAGGTCAGTACGGACTCGTCGTACAGCTCGGGAACGAAGCCCTCGTCCAGGTTGCGCAGCCCGTAGACGACGTCGTCGTAGCGCGGCTCGGCGGCGACGATCTGTACGCCGGGGACGTGCTCGCGCAGATAGCGGCCCACCCCCATCAGCGTGCCCGTGGTCCCCAGTCCCGCCACGAAGTGGGTGATGGAGGGCAGATCGGCGAGGATCTCCGGGCCGGTGGTCGCGTAGTGGGCACCGGCGTTGTCCGGGTTGCCGTACTGGTAGAGCATCACCCAGTCCGGGTTCTGCTCGGCCAGCTCCTTGGCGACGCGTACGGCCGTGTTGGAACCGCCCGCCGCCGGCGAGGAGACGATCTGCGCGCCCCACATGGCGAGCAGGTCGCGGCGCTCGGCGGAGGTGTTCTCCGGCATCACGCACACGATGCGGTAGCCCTTGAGCTTGGCCGCCATCGCCAGGGAGATGCCGGTGTTGCCGGACGTGGGCTCCAGGATGGTGCAGCCCGGCGTCAGCCGGCCGTCCTTCTCCGCCTGCTCGATCATGTGGAGCGCGGGGCGGTCCTTGACCGAACCCGTGGGGTTGCGGTCCTCCAGCTTGGCCCAGATGCGGACGTCGTCGGAGGGCGACAGGCGCGGCAGGCGGACCAGGGGGGTGTTCCCGACCGCCGCCAGCGGGGAGTCGTACCGCATCAGCGCATCCGGGCGGAGCCGGACACCGGACGCGGGACGGCGTCTGCGGCCGGGGCGGAAGCGCCCGCGGCGGCGGGGAGGGAGCCTGCGGCGGTGGGGAGGGAGCCCGCGGCGACGGCCGGGACGGAACCGCCGGCGACCGCCGGGAGGATGGTGATGCTGTCGCCGTCGGTGAGCCGGGTGGAGATGCCCTCCAGGAAGCGCACGTCCTCGTCGTTGAGGTAGACGTTCACGAAGCGGCGCAGCTCGTCACCCTCGACGAGGCGCTCCCGGATGCCGGCGTGCCGGCTCTCCAGGTCGGCGAAGAGGTCGGCGAGGGTCTCTCCGCTGCCCTCGACGGCCTTCTGGCCGTCGGTGTAGGTGCGGAGGATGGTCGGGATGCGGACCTCGATGGCCATGAGAGAGCTCCTGTCGGAGTGCGGTGGCGAGATGCCGGGTGCGGTGGCGTGGTGGTTGCCGTGCTGTGCGGTGGCGTGGTTGCCGGGCTGGTGACTGCTGGTGTGCTGGTGACTGCTGCTGTGCTGCCGTCTGCGTCTGCCGTGCTGTTGCTCGATCGCGCCGTGCAGGGCGCTTCCGGCGCGCCCCGTCCGTCCCGGCTGCCGGCAAGGGCGCGAAGGGGCGGGCGGGCGGCGGGCAGGAGCGTACGCGCTCGTACGTCACGGGCGGGGTCCCGGGCCGGCTCAGGCGGCGGCGCCGCCCGTACACATCGCGCTGGCGAGGCGGCACAGGTCGACGTGCAGCCGCGCGGCCCCGCATCCGAAGACCCCGAGAAAGGCGGAGGCCGAGCGACGCGAAGCGAGCGTGGCGGCCAGGCTGCCCGGCGTCATATCGCTCACGTCGTGGAGAACCATGCGGTCATCGTATCGATTCCCGGTCCGGGGACTGGAAGCTCGTCTCGGGATACGGAACCGCGGTGCACATCAGGTGGGACGCGGCGCGGTCAGGACGGCTGCCGCGGCTGCCGCGCATAAGCCGCGAGCCGGTCGTCGACGCTGGTCAGACAGCAACTGGCGCAGCGTACGGCCTCGGCACTCGTATAGAAGAGACAGCAGGTACGGCGGAGGTAGACCAGGCGCGGGGTGCCGTCGGGACGCGTGACGGTGGCGACCTCGCCGAGGTCCGCCAGCCCGCCGGGAGCCGACCGCGCGAAGGCGGACCAGCGGCGGGCCATCAGGGCCGGGTCGGCGCGGGAGGCCGCCAGGGCGGTGGCGCAGCCGTGGGCCACTCCCCCGCGCAGTTGCCGCAGCCCGGCGCGGGTACGGCGGTGCAGGGCGGTGGCCAGCGGCAGCAGGTGGGCGGACAG
Source organism: Streptomyces sp. MST-110588 (assembly GCF_022695595.1). Classification (NCBI taxonomy): domain Bacteria; kingdom Bacillati; phylum Actinomycetota; class Actinomycetes; order Kitasatosporales; family Streptomycetaceae; genus Streptomyces; species Streptomyces sp. MST-110588. The sequence goes on along the minus strand of NZ_CP074380.1, from coordinate 5,194,393 downwards.
GACCGTCTGTTGGAGGAGGGCGAGGGAAGAAGGAGAAGGGGCGGAAGGGAAAGAGGCGGAAGGAGCGGAAGGGGTGGAAGAGGCGGGCGGGTGCGTGGCGGGTGGCGGGTCCAGGAGGCGCGGGACGCGGAGCCGGACGTCCGCGATGCCGTGGCCCGGGTCCGGGCGCACCAGCACGTTCTTTGGCCGTACGTCCAGAACACGGCCGGTCAGCGCCCAGTACAGGACCGCCGCGGCGGTGACCCGGCCCGCGTACACGGCGATCAGGGTGAGGGCGGCTGCGTGGGCGGTGCGGTGGCCGCTGCCTCGGTGCTCGGTGTCCAGCAGAACGGCCAGTTCCGCGCCGTACGGGTCCAGCAGCCTGTGCGCGGCCAGCCAGCCGGGTTCGTGGGTGGGCGGTTCACCGGCGGTCAGGCGGTAGCGGGGGCCGTGCCCGTCGAGAAGGGCGAACGCGGCGCCGGGCGCCGGGCCGCCCGGCACCACACCGCCCGGCATCACGCCGCCCGTCACCGCGGCTCCTCCGCCGCTCGCGGCCGGTGTTCCGGTGTCAGCCGGTGTTCCGGTGCCGGCCGGTGTTCCGGTGGCAGGTAGACCACCGTCGGCGCGCCCGTGACCGGGTGGACGCCGACCTCCGCGGCCACCCCGTACACCTCGGCCAGCAGTTCGGCGGTGAGGACGTCCCGCGGAGTGCCGTGGGCGACGACCCGACCCGCCCGCAGGACATAGAGGCGGTCGCAGTAGTACGCGGCGAGGTTGAGGTCGTGCAGCGCCAGCAGGTTGGTGGTGCCCAGGCCCCGTACCAGGGAGAGGATCTCCAACTGGTAGCGGACGTCGAGGTGGTTGGTCGGCTCGTCCAGCACCAGCAGGGCCGGCTGCTGGACCAGCGCCCGTGCCACCAGGACACGCTGGCGTTCGCCGCCGGAGAGCCCGGCGAACGGCCGCTCCGCCAGCTCCGCGACGCCGACCCGGTCCAGCGCCCGCCCGACCGCCGCCGCGTCCCGCGCGTTGTCGGCCTCCCAGAACCTCTTGTGCGGGGAGCGGCCCATGGCGACCACCTCGCGTACGGTCAGTTCGAAGCCGCCGACGCTGTCCTGGGGAACGGTCGCGATGCGCCGGGCGCGCGCCTTGGCGGTGACCCGCGCGAGGTCCTCGCCGTCCAGCAGGACCCGGCCGTGGGTGGCGGCCAGGGTGCCGTAGACGCAGCGCAAGAGGGTCGTCTTGCCGCTGCCGTTGGGCCCGACCAGGCCGACCGTCTCGCCCGGCACGACATCCAGGTCGACGGCGTCGACCAGGCGCCGGCCGTCGATCCCGTACGAGAGCCCTTCGGTGCGCAGCGCGGCGGGAGACGGCATGTCGGTATGAGGTGGTGTGTCGATATCGGGTGGTGTGTCGATATCGGGTGGTGTGCCGGCGCGGGAGGCGGTCCGGGCGCCGTACGTGGTCCCGTCGCGGGACGGTGTGCGGTCGGCGGCGCGGGACGTCATGCCGTAACCCCTTCCGCACGGGAGTTCCGGCGCAGCATCCACAGGAAGAAGGGGCCGCCGGCCAGCGCCGTGACGACGCCTACCGGGATCTCCTGCGGCGCGGCGACCGTACGGGCCAGCAGGTCGGCCAGGACGACGAAGGCGGCGCCGGCCAGCGCGACGACCGGCAGCAGTACGCGGTGCGAGGCACCGACGACCATACGGGCGGCGTGCGGCACCATCAGGCCGACGAAGCCGATCGAGCCGCTGACCGCCACCAGCACGCCGGTGACCAGCGAGGCCAGTACGAACACCGCGGCCCGGAAGCGCCCGGTGTCCAGCCCGAGGACGGTGGCGCCCTCCTCCCCCACCAGCAGCAGGTCCAGCGGCCGGGCCAGCGCGATGAGCAGCGCGAGCCCGGCTAGCAGGACGGCGGCGGGCAGCGGCAGGCTGTCCCAGCGGGCCTGGCCGAGCCCGCCGAGGGTCCAGAAGACGATGGCCCGGAAGTGCTCGGCCTCGGCGGCGGTCACCAGGACCAGGCTGGTGAGGGCGGTGAGGATGTACTGGACCGCGACGCCCGCCAGCACCAGCCGCCCGGTGGTCATGGTGCCGCCGCGCCGGGCCATCGCGTAGACGACGACCAGCGCGCCCAGCGAGCCGGCGAAGGCGCCCAGCGGCATGGAGACGGTGGTCGCCACGCCGGTGCCGATGCCCAGGACCACGACCAGCACCGCGCCGGTGGACGCGCCGGAGGAGACGCCGAGCAGGAAGGGGTCGGCGAGCGGGTTGCGGACCAGGGCCTGGAGCACCGTACCGATGACGGCCAGACCGGCGCCGACCACGGCGCCCAGCACGATCCGCGGCAGCCGTACGTCGCGCACGATCGTGGTGAACGGGCCCGGCTCCGCGCCGCCGGTCAGGGCGCGCAGGACGTCGGCGGGCGGGATGCGGACGGCGCCGAGGGCCAGGCCGGCCAGGGTCGCCGCCAGGAGTACCGCCAGGAGCCCGCCGACGGTCAGGGTGAGGCGCAGCCGGCGGCGCGGTGCGGGTGCGTGGGGTGGTGCCGGTGCCGGTGCGGGTGCGTGGGACGGTGCGGGGGCCGACGCCTGGGGCGGTGTCTGTGCCGGAGCCGGTGCGGGCGTCGACGCCGGTGTCCCGCGGGTCACCGCCGAGCCGTTTCCGCTGTGGCCGTCTCCGCTGCGTCCGCCGCGGTCTTCTCACCGGCGACCGGCTTCTTGAAGGCCTCGGGGTGCAGTTGCCGGGCCAGGGCGTCGACCGCGTCGGGGACACGTACACCCAGCACCACACTGGACAGCGGCAGCACCGCGAAGCGCTTGTTCTTCACGGCGGGGACGTCGGCGAGCGCCGGGTCCTCCAGGAGGCGCTTCTTCTTGGCGGCCACGCTCGTACCGCCGTAGTCGTAGATGAGGATGACCTCCGGCCTGCGCTGGACGACCTGCTCCCAGGAGACGTCCCCGAAGGTCCGGTCCAGGTCGGCGAAGACGTTCTCGCCGCCCGCCAGGCCGATGATCTCGTTGCCGATGCCCTTGCCGCCGGCGGTGAAGGCCGCGGTGTCGCCGCTGTCGTACACCACCGTACGGAGCGGCCGGACGCCCTTGAGCGCCTTCTCGGTGCCGGCGATCGCGGCGTCGGCCTCCTTGATCAGCGCCTCGGCGCGCTCGGGGACGCCGAAGGTGGCGCCGGTCTCCCGGATCTCCTGGCGGAGCCGCGCCATGCCGGTGGCCTTGCCGCCGGGGCAGCCCTCCACGTTCATGCGGGTGGCGATCCCGGCCTTCTCCAGATCGGCCCGGTCGCGGCCCTCCTGCTTGTCGAAGGCGCTGGCATAGCCGCCGTAGACGAAGTCGGGGTTGGCGCCGAGCAGCGTCTCGTACGACGGGTATTTGGCGGCGAGGACCTTGACGCTCTTGTAGTCCTTCTCGAAGCGCGGCAGCACCTTGTCGTCGAGGTAGGCGGTGCCGACCAGCCGGTCCTTGAGACCGAGGGCCAGCATCACCTCGGTGACGTGCTGGTTCATCGTGACGACGCGCTCGGGCGGGGCCTTGAAGGTGGTCCGTACGCCACAGTTGGTGACGGTGTACGGGAAGCCCGCCTTCTTGGCGGTGGGCGCCTTGCCGTCGTCGCCGGACTGCGGGGTACCGCAGGCCGTGAGCGGGACGAGCAGGGCGGCGGCGATGAACGTACGACGCCGGGACATGCTGGCCGTGCCTCCTCCGGGGGATCCGCGTCCCCTGGTCGGTGCTGAGAGGCGGCAGGTCAGTTCCTGACTCACGGGCTCGCGAGGAGCCCGGTCACAGTGGCGGGACCGTCCCGGATTCGCACCGGGTTCCTGGGTCCTGCCGCCCGGGATGATGCGCCCAGTCTCTCAGAGCGCCGCTGTCTCAGAACACCGCTGTCTCAGGACACCGCTGTCTCAGAGCGCCGCTGTCTCGGAGCGCTCAGGCGTACGCGTCCACGACCTCGACGTCTTCCTCCGTGATCACGCCGTCCACGATGCGGAACGAGCGGAACTGGAAGGGGCCGGCGTCATCGGTGTCGGCGGTGGAGACCAGGACGTAGTGGGCGCCCGGCTCGTTGGCGTAGGAGATGTCCGTACGGGAGGGGTATGCCTCGGTCGCGGTGTGCGAGTGATAGATGATCACGGGCTCCTCGTCCCGGTCGTCCATCTCGCGGTAGAGCTTGAGCAGGTCGGCGGAGTCGAACTCGTAGAAGGTGGGCGAGCGGGCGGCGTTGAGCATGGGGATGAACCGCTCGGGACGGCCGCTGCCGGCCGGGCCCGCGACCACGCCGCACGCCTCGTCGGGGTGGTCCTGGCGGGCGTGCTCGACGATCTGGTCGTACAGGGCCTTGGTGAGGGTCAGCATGGCGCCAAGAATAAGAGGGCGTCGGGGGCGGAGAGCCGGACGGGCCCGTACGTACCGAGGGGTGGTACGTACGGGCCCGCATGCTGGACAAAGGCGCGAGAGGGGCGGGTGGCGACGGATGCCCGACAGGTACCGGCAGGTACCTGCGCGCATCCGGCGGGCACCAGGTGGGGTTCGGGCGGGCGTCGGGCGGGCGTCGGGCGGGCGTCAGCCCTTCGTACCCCGCTTCACGGCCTCCTGACCCGTCTGGCCTGCCCGGTCGCCGCCCTTGCCCGCGGCGAAGGCGTCGGGGTTACGGGACCGCAGGGCCAGGTAGCCGACGCCGAGGATCAGCGCCCAGACCGGAGCCGCGTACAGCGAGATCCGGGCGTCCTTGTCGACACCCATCATCACGACGACCATGGCGATGAAGGCCAGCGCGAAGATCGAGGTGTAGGGGGCACCGGGTGCCTTGAACTCGGACTGCGGCAGCTCGCCGCGGTTGGCCTTGGCGCGGTAGCGGAGCTGGGAGAGCAGGATGACGACCCAGGCCCACATACCGGAGATGGTCGCGAAGGAGACGACGTAGTTGAACGCCTCGCCCGGCCACTGGTAGTTGATCCAGACGCCGACCAGCATCATCGCCACCGAGACGGCGGTACCGCGGGTCGGCAGGCCGTTCTTGCTCAGGTAGGTGAAGAGCTTGGGGCCCTGGCCGTTGAGGGCCAGGTCGCGCAGCATCCGGCCGGTGGAGTACATGCCGGAGTTGGCCGAGGAGAGCGCGGCGGTGAGCACCACGAAGTTGACGATGCCCGCGCCCGCCGGGAGGCCGATCTTGGCGAAGGCGGCGACGAAGGGGCTGACGCCCGGCTCGAAGACCGTCCAGCTCACGACGGACAGGATGATGATGAGCGCGCCGATGTAGAAGAGGCCGATCCGCCACGGCACGGTGTTGATGGCCTGCGGAAGGACCTTCTTGGGGTTGGTCGCCTCGCCCGCGGTGACGCCGACGAGCTCGACGGCGAGGAAGGCGAACATCACGATCTGCAGGGTCATCAGCGTCCCGCCGATGCCCTTGGGGAAGAATCCGCCGTCGGACCACAGGAGGCTGAAGGAAGCGGTGTCACCGGCGTCGGAGAAGCCCAGGATGATCACGCCGAGACCGATGAGGATCATGCCGATGATCGCGGTGACCTTGACCATCGAGAACCAGAACTCCAGCTCACCGAAGAGCTTGACGGAGATCAGGTTGATGCCGAAGAGCGCCACCGTGAAGACCAGCGCGGCGGCCCATTGAGGTATGCCCTTGTTCCAGTACTGCACATAGGTGGCCGCTGCGGTCACTTCCGTGATGCCGGTGACGACCCAGAAGAGCCAGTACGTCCAGCCGGTCACAAACCCCATGAACGGGCCGAGGAACTCGCGGGCGTACTCCGAGAAGGAACCCGACACCGGCCGGTACATGAGCAGCTCGCCCAGGGCCCGCATGATGAAGAAGATGACCAGGCCCACGATCGCGTAGGCGAGGATGATGCTGGGGCCGGCCTTGGAGATCGCCTTGCCCGCTCCGAGGAACAGGCCCGTTCCGATGGCGCCACCAATGGCGATCATCTGGATCTGTCGGTTGCCCAGACCCCGCTGGTAGCCCTCTTCCGGGGCGGAACCTGCGGCCTCGTTGCCGTCGTGTTGCTTGTCGACCTGCACTGAGGTCATGAGTGGTGCGCCTTTCTCCATTCCGACCCGGATCTTCCGGATCGGGTCCCGATCCCCCCGGATGGAGTCCTGCACGCCGACGGTCGGTCGGCTCAGCGCTCCCGCAGCGACAGGGGTGGCGTCACTCACGGCAGGTCGTGAACATCTATCACGGCAGCTTGGATGTCGACCAGTGATGACTTGGATCAAGCTCCCGAAAAAACACCCACAAAATGGGACATCTCCCAGAAACAGGCAGGAACACCCACCGCCCCGGTGATGCGATCGTTATCCGGATGTAAGCGTTCGTTGAACGAACGATCAAGATCAGGCAACCCGATTCGGAGCAGCGCTCTCGCTCCGGGAGCACTGATCTCGAATCGGAACGGTGAACTCGAACCGGAGCAGTGATCTCGCATCGGAGCGGTGATCTCGTATCGGAGCGGTGATCTTGAACCGGAACGGTGAACTGGAACCGGAGCGCTGATCTCGCATCGGAGCAGCGCTCTCCAATTGCCGGAGTGGCGCCCTCCGGGCGGAGTAGTGGCCCCGCGCCGGAGTGGCGCTGCCCGGGCGGAGTGGCTCGCTTCGGGCGGGTGGGGGCTTGGGGAGTGGGGTGGGTGGCTTCTAGGGGAGCGGGGGGTTAGTCGGGGAGGAGGGTTTCCACCAGGGACTCCTGGAGGGCGCCCAGCCACAGGTAGGCCATGACCATGGGCTTGCGGGGGTCGGCGTCGGGGAGGCGGAGGAGTTCGCCGCCGTCGTCCTCGTCGGTGACTTCCAGGCGGGTGCCGATGGCCAGGCGGAGGTCGTTGAGGGCACCGAGCCACTGGCGGCTCTCGTCCGGCTTGAGGCGGAGTACCGCGCCGCCGGGGCCGGTGGGGGCGCTGGGGCTGTGGGTGGCGGTTTCGGAGGCCGTGGGGGTTCTGCCGTCGGGGAGGAGGGCGTCCAGGGCCCGTACGACGGCGAGGGCGTCCTCGCGTTTGCGGGCGCGGAGGTCGTTCTCCGTGTAGCGGCGGAACTCCGCGGAGGCGGCGTGGGTGTCGTCGTCCGGGACGACGTCGGGGCCGCCGTACGCGTCGGGGAAGAGGCGGGCCAGCGCCGGGTCGGAGGGCGGCTCGCTGGGGCCCTCCGAGAAGAGCGCGGCGAGCGGGTCCTCGTTCTCGACGGGCTCCTCGCCGGGCCCGATCAGCTCCAGGAGCTGTACGGCCAGGCTGCGCAGGATGGAGATCTCGACCTCGTCGAGGGGGGCGGCGGCACCGCCGCCCGGCAGGGGCTCGAAGTGGCCGGCCATCAGCGGTCCTGCTGAAGGGTCGCCCACAGGCCGTAGCCGTGCATGGCCTGCACGTCGCGCTCCATTTCTTCGCGGCTGCCGCTGGAGACCACCGCGCGGCCCTTGTGATGGACGTCGAGCATGAGTTGGCGGGCCTTGTCCTTTGAGTAGCCGAAGTAGGACTGGAACACGTACGCCACGTAGCTCATGAGGTTGACCGGGTCGTTGTGCACGACCGTGACCCAGGGGAGGTCCGGTTCCAGCGCCTCCACGGGTGCCTCACCGGCCTCGGGGCGCTCGATCTCCGTGGGCACGCTGAGTTCCGCGGGGAAGCGCAGTCCCGCGGGGAAGCGCAGTTCCGCGGGAACGTGCAGTTCCGCGGGCAAGCCGAGTTCTGTGGGCACGCTGAGCGCGCAGTGCTGCGGCGACGCGATGACGGCGGTGGGTGACAGGTGGGCGCTCACCTTCCCCATGCTGCCACCCACAGTGGGGCATCGCACAAACGGCCCGGGGACAAACGGCCCAGGGAAATCGTCAGAGTGACGAGTAACGGGGGTAGCATTTCCGCATGAACACAGCAGACCTGGGGCTGCCGGTGGCCGTGCCGTCGACTGCGCTCTTCACCGACCAGTACGAACTCACCATGCTGCAGGCGGCGCTGCGCGGCGGGACCGCCGAGCGCCGCTCGGTCTTCGAGGTCTTCACCCGCCGCCTGCCCGAAGGCCGCCGCTACGGCGTGGTGGCCGGTACGGGCCGGGTCCTGGACGCGGTGGAGAACTTCCGCTTCGACCCGACGATCCTGGACTTCCTGCGGGGCCGCGGCATCCTCGACGAGCCCACGCTCTCCTGGCTGGCCGACTTCCGCTTCCGCGGCGACATTTGGGGCTATCCGGAGGGCGAGGTCTACTTCCCCGGCTCCCCCGTCATGCGGGTGGAGGGCACCTTCGCCGAGGCGGTGCTGCTGGAGACGGTGATCCTCTCGATCCTCAACCACGACTCGGCGGTGGCCGCGGCGGCCTCCCGTATGGCCGTGGCGGCAGGTGACCGCCCGCTGATCGAGATGGGCGCCCGGCGCACCCATGAGCTGTCCGCGGTGGCCGCGGCCCGCGCGGCGTACGTCGGCGGCTTCCACTCCACCTCCGACCTGGCGGCCGGCTTCCGCTACAACATTCCCACCGTCGGCACCAGCGCACACGCCTTCACTCTTTTGCACGACAGCGAGCGGGACGCCTTCACCGCGCAGGTCGAGTCGCTGGGCAGCGGTACGACCCTGCTCGTGGACACCTACGACGTGGCCGAGGCGGTCCGTACGGCCGTGGAGGTGGCGGGTCCGGGCCTGGGCGCCGTACGGATCGACTCCGGCGACCTGCTGCTGCTCGCGCACCGGGTGCGCCAGCAGTTGGACGAGCTGGGCGCCAAGAACACCAAGATCGTGGTGACCAGCGACCTGGACGAGTACGCCATCGCCTCGCTGGCCGCCGCGCCGGTGGACGCCTACGGCGTCGGCACCCAGGTCGTGACCGGCAGCGGCCACCCCACCTGTTCGATGGTCTACAAGCTCGTGGCGCGCGCCGACAGCGACGATCCGGACGCCCCGCTGCGGCCGGTGGCCAAGAAGTCGATGGGCGCCAAGACCTCGCTCGGCGGCCGGAAGTGGTCCGCGCGGCGGCTGGACGAGGACGGGATCGCCGAGGCGGAGGTCATCGGCACGGGGCCGGTGCCGCCGGAGCTGGCCGGGCGGGAGCTGGCGGTGCCGCTGGTGCGCGAGGGGCGGGTGGTGGCCCGCGAGCCGCTGGAGGCCGCCCGCGAGCGGCACACCGCCGCGCTGGCGGGGCTGCCGATGTCGGCGATGCAGCTCTCGCGCGGCGAGGCCGTGCTGCCCACCGAGTACGCCTGAGGGCGCGGGCCCGGGCGGAGCGCCGGGTTCCGCTCGGGAGTCCGCGCCGCGCGCTCCCGCGGGGCCCAAGTGCCCACTCCCCTAAAAGCGGTGCAGTGGCTACCCTCGGTCACATACCCCGCGCCCATCCTTATGATTTCCAGCCGAAAGGCCTGCACCATGCACCGGGCATTGATCGTCGTCGATGTGCAGAACGACTTCTGTGAGGGCGGCAGCCTCGCGGTGGCGGGAGGTGCGGACGTCGCCGCCGCCATCACGGACCTGGTGGGGCAGGCGGCCGGGAGCTGCTACCGGCACGTCGTGGCGACCCGTGACCACCACATCGATCCGGGCGACCACTTCTCCGACCGGCCGGACTACGAGCATTCGTGGCCGGTCCACTGCGTGGCGGGCACGGAGGGCGGCGGCTTCCATCCCAACTTCGCGCCGGCCGTCGCCTCGGGCGCCGTCGACGCGGTCTTCGACAAGGGCGCCCACACCGCCGCGTACAGCGGCTTCGAGGGGGCGGACGAGAATGGCCGGCTGCTCGCGGACTGGCTGCGCGACCACCGTGTGAGCGAGGTGGACGTGGTCGGGATCGCCACCGATCACTGCGTACGGGCCACGGCCCTGGATGCCGTACGGGAAGGTTTCCGCACGCAGGTGCTGCTGGACCTGACGGCGGGGGTGGCCCGGCGGACGACCGAGGCGGCGCTCAAGGAGCTCCAGCAGGCGGCGGTGGAACTGTCCGGGAAGCCGGTGCTCATCACGGACTGACCGCCCCTTGGCGACCCGACCTTTGGCGGGACGGGACCCGGCAACGCGGTGCGGACCGGAGCCCAAGCTGTTCGGGAGCCCAAGCTGTTCAGGTGTGTGCCGCGGGCCGCAGCAGGGCGGTTATCGGGTGCCAGGACTCCGTGTCGTCCTCCGGTGCCGCGCGCCAGACCAGCCCGTCGGGGTGGTGCAGTACGGCGGTGATCTCGTCCGGGGTCGGCGGCTGGGTGTTGCCGCGCAGGTAGACCGAGCGCAGACCGAGGTTGCGCAGCCTGGTCAGGGCGCGCTGGCGGTTCACGGCGTGCACCAGGACGCGTACGCGGCGGCTGCCGCCGTCGGGCCTGGGCAGCGAGAGGGCGACCACCACGCTCCCGCCCGGGAGCCTGGCGAACCCCGAGCCCCCACCGGAACCACCACCAGTACGACCGGATCCACCACCAGTACCACCGGTACCGCCGGAGCCACCGGACCTGCCGGAGCCACCGGTCATGGACATCACCCCATAGCTCCCCCGCGAGACGTTTCGTCAACAAGGAATCGCTGGGTGCATCTAAACGCGAACGGCCGCCGCCCGCTAGTGGGCGACGGCCGATTCGCATCTGACCTGCGGTTCTACTGATTACCGGGTGGAGGGACCCACCTGGAGGATCACCGTGGAGCCGTCATGGGCTTCCTTGAGGATCCTGATGCGGGTGTTGGTGTCAGCAACGGTCACGCCACCGGTCGGGTTCTCCGGGTCGGTGTAGACACCCTTGTGGTCGTCGAAGACCGTCACCCCGGGCTTGGACTTGATCTTGCTGGTCTGGCCGCCCTTGTGGAGCGTCAGCGCGTCCGTGCGGTCCCGGCCGAAGGTCGAGTCGTACGCCTGGAAGCGGTTGGACATCACCTTGCCGTCGGCCCACTTCTCGGCCTTGGGGTGGGCGTCCACCGGGAGGATCAGCCCGTGGCCCGGGTGCTGGCTGACGTTGTTGTCCGGCTGGGAGGTGTCCCACAGCCAGAGCAGCACGCCATCCTGATAGGGGAAGTGCTCGACCCAGCCGCGGCGGTCGGGGAAGCCGAAGTTGTACGGGCCGGACTTGAGGGTCTTGTCGTAGGAGACGTACCGGCGGTTCTCGGCGATGTAGTACTGCGGGTAGCTCTTGGTGAACGAGGCGCCGATCCGCGAGAAGCCCTTGGCCGTCCAGCCGTTGTCGCCGCTCTCGGCGTTGTCGGTGAACAGCGGCTTGCCGTCGGCGACGACGGCGACGGTGTCGGCCGCGAAGCCCTTCAGCGAGGTGCCGCCGTCGGTCCGGTAGCGGAAGCGGAGGTCGAACTTCTTGCCCGCGTAGGCGTCCAGCGGGTAGACGAGGTCCTTGTACGCGCCCGACGTGCCGCTCAGCGCGGGCTGGTTGCTGCCGTCCCGGCCGATGGCCTTGCCGTCGGCGGTGCCGTCCAGCGGGGTCCAGTTGGCGCCGCCGTCGGTGGACACCTCGGCGTACAGGTAGTCGTAGTTCTCCTCGATGTCCCACCAGCCCTTGAGCGTGAGGGACGCCTGCTTCTTCCCGGTGAGGTCCACCGGGCGCGTCAGGGTGTTCTTCAGGTCGTCACCCATGCCGCTCCACCACTGCGTGGCGCCCTCGGCCGGCTTGACGATCTCGGTGGTACGGGTCTTGGCGGGCAGTTCGACCACCAGGGCCTGCTTGTTCTTGGTGTTGTACTCGGCGACGCCCAGCTTGTGCGTGGACTTCTTGCCGGCCTTGGCCTTGGCGTAGTTGAGCCAGCCGAGCTGGAGCTTGTCCCAGGCGCTCATGTCGCCGGGGAGGTCGCCGATGGTGTCCTTGCCGCGGCCGAGCCAGGAGCCGGAGGACATCAGCGACCAGTACTCCACCGAGGACTCACCCTTGCCGGTGGTGTCGTACTCGTCGGGCAGGCCCAGGTCGTGGCCGTACTCGTGGGCGAAGACGCCCAGTCCGCCGTTCTCCGGCTGCATCGTGTAGTCGCCGACCCATATGCCGGTGTCCCCGATCTGGGTACCGCCGGCCTTGTTGCCGGCCGGGCCGGTCTTGCCGGAGTCCGAGCCGTACGCGTACCAGCGGTGCGCCCAGATGGCGTCGGTGCCCTGCGCGCCGCCGCCCGCGGACTCGTCCTCGCCCGCGTGCACGATCTGGAAGTGGTCGATGTAACCGTCGGGCTCGTTGAAGTTGCCGTCGCCGTCGTGGTCGTAGCGGTCCCACTGGTCGTACGTGGACAGGTCGGCCTTGATCTGGGCGTCGGTGCGGCCCTTGGCCTTCTGGTCCTTGACCCACTGGTTGACGCCGTCACGGACCAGGTCCCAGGCGCTGGGGCAGTTGGTGGAGCCGCAGTAGTTGGAGCCGTACCGCGCCTCGTTCCAGGGCACGCGGACCCAGTCGGAGACCTGGCCGGCCACGGAGTAGCGGCCCGAGGACTGCTTCTCGTAGTACTTGGCCAGGGACTCCTTCTTCTTGTCGTGCGAGAAGTACAGGTCCTGGAAGTGCGCGCGGTTGTAGTCCTTCTGCCACGCGGTGCTGTTGTCCTTCGCCCGGTCGGGCTTGGCTATCTGGTTGTGCGCGGGGCCGGGCCGGCCACCGTACTTCTTGACGGGCGGCTTGGGTCCGTCGCCGTCCGGGTCGTACATCGTGGTGTCGTCGACCTTGTCGCCGAAGTCGGCCAGGATCGTGAAGATCCGGTCGGTCTTCTTCCGTGCCAGTTCGACGTACTTGCCCTTGTCCTTGCCCTTGGTCAGCTTGACGACCTCGGAGGCGCCGCGCCGCTCCGCCTCGGCGTCACCGGACAGCACCTGCTGGAGCGCTTCCTTGCGCTGTGCGGTCTGCTGTTCGCTGTAGGGGCCCTTGAGATCGTGGTCCACGGCCCGCTGGGCGGAGGAGGTGGGGTCCTGTCGCTGGACGGACGCGAACGGCCGTACGCTATCGGCCTGGGCCAGCCCGGTCGACAAAGCGGACGCCCCGATCGCGGCTGCTGCCGTGATCAGGGCGACCGGTCTGAACACCCTCTTCTGTTCTCTCACTTGGCGCGGTCTCCCCTCGAAGTGGTCGTTGTTCGAGGGCATTGGACCGGAAAGGGAGACGAAAAAACAGATCTTGACTTGGGCACGACAGCCGCGTACGGTACCGGGCCCTCCGATTACGGCTGCCGGGCCCCGGGTACGAGGTGCAGGGCCCCGGCGCAGAGCTTCGGGCGCGAAGCTTCGGGACCGGGGCACCGGGCGTTGCCATGTGCTCCGTACGCCCGCCGTTCGTCCGCTGTGACGCGCCCCGCGTACGTCAACGGGCGCTCCGGTCACATCCGTTCAAACTTGGAGTGATTCCGTGCGCCCCCTATGCACCGAGACCGTGGGTTAGGTCACGCTTACCGCCAGTTCCCCTCGGGAAGTAAGGACCGTAGAGTCAATTGGCGGCGCGCCATGTCGACCGACTCCCTTTACCGACCCTTTGAGGACGGACTCCGTCATGCCTCGACCGACTGCCGCACAGCTCGCCTACGGTTCGGCCACCGTCATCCTCTCGACCCTCGCCATGCTGCTGCTCTCCCAGACGCAGGCCGGAATCGGCATCGCCGTCATCGCCATCGCCGGGCTCGGCCTCGGTCTGCTCGTGGCGATGACCGCACCCATGCCCCGGACGGCCCGTGGTACCGGGACCGCACGCCGGCGTACGGTGACGATCGGCCGTACGGTGACGGGCGCCCGCACTCCGGCGCGTACCGCCGTACTCGCGCCGCGCACCGAGCGCATATCCCGCCAGCGCGCGCACCCGGCGGGCACCGCGGCGGGCCGGGTCGGCGAGCACTCGCGCTGATACCCGAACTCATCCGGCACGGACCACCACGGTCCGCGCCGCCTTGTCGTGCAGACACTGCTGGTACGGCCGGTCCCACAGGCACCACAGCGAGTTGAGCAGCCAGAAGAGCGTGCCGACGAAGAACGGTGTGAGCAGCCCCGGCAGGACGTACACCGCGGCTCTCAGCCAGCCCCGGCCCGCGGGCGCCGATCCGTCGGCGAGCATCGCCACCCGGATGCCGGTCAGCTTCTTCCCCAGCGTCTGACCGCCGCGGGCCAGCAGCACGCCCTCGTACACGAAGTACAGGAGGAAGGCCGCCGCGGAGGCGATCATGTTGCGGGTGACGTCCTGCTTGCCGGGGTGCTCCACGGCGTAACGGGTGGCGCCGGTGACGCCGAGCATCAGCATCCACAGCACGCAGAGCACCACCAGGTCGACCAGCCGGGCCAGGAAACGCTGTCCAAGCGAGGCGAGGGGCGGCGCCCCTTTGACCGGGCCCGGGGCACCTCGTAAAGCGGCGGGCGGCTGGTCGCTGCTCATACGAGGAGTCAACCAGCCGCCCGTCGGCGCGGGAAGGGCCCGGCGGCGCCGTGCGTGAGGGGGTGCCGCGCCCGTCAGATGCCGCGCCCGTCAGGCGGTGGAGACCACCACGGTCTTGACCGCCTTGTCGTGCAGACACTGCTGGTACGGCTTGTCCCAGGTGCACCACAGGACGTTGACGAGCCAGAAGACGAAGCCGCAGCAGGGGACGATCTCCGGCAGCGTGTAGACGGCGGCGCGCGTCCAGCCCGCCTGGCCGGTCGGTACCGCCCCGTCCGCCAGCATCGCCACCCTGATCTTCATCAGCATCTTGCCGAGGGTCTGGCCGCGGCTGGTGAGCATCAGCCCTTCGTAGACCAGGTAGGCGAGCATGGTGATGCCGGAGACCATGGCTTGCCGCGCGGCCTGCGCGCTGTCGGTGCTGGTGTAGTCCACCCCGCCCACCAGGAAGGTCATGAACCAGCCGACCGTCACGCAGATGATGAAGGAATCGATGATGCGGGCGAGCAGCCGCCGCCCGCGGCCCGCGAGCGGGGGCATACCGGCGAGCGGATCGGGCATGCCGTACCCGCCGCCGTAGGGGTTGTGGTTGTCGGCGTACGGGCCGCCACCGGGTCCGCCGCCACCGTACGGGCCGCCGCCGGCCGGGCCCGCGGGGTCCGTGCCGCCACCGTACGGGGAGCCACCGTAGGGGGAGCCCGCGGCCGGGGCGCCCGCCGGGGGACGCGGTTCCCGCTCCCCCGGCTTCTTCAGGAACGGGTCGTCCTGTGGCGGTTCACCGGATCCGGGCCCAGGCTGGTCGCTGCTCATGGCCCGAGTCGAACCCGCGCGGCGGACCGCCGCATCCGGCGTGCGCCGTTCGGGGGACTGCCGGGACTGCGGTTGACGAGGCCCGAGATCGGGCGCCCGAGAACGGACGCCCGGAACCGGATGCCCGGATCAGGCGGCGCGCCGGGCCGCTCAGCCCTGGGCGACGAACGTCCGCGCGGCCTTGTCGTGCCAGCACTGCCGCCACGGACGGTCGAACAGGCACCACACCACGTTGACGATCCCGACGGCCAGTACCCCGAGCACGCCGTACACCAGCCAGCGCTTCAGCGCGGCGCCGAAGGACGGGGAGTCGTGCCCCTCGATGTCCAGCACCTTGACGCCGCACAGCTTCTTGCCGAGCGTACGGCCCCATTTGGCGGTGGGCAGCGCGTCGTAGAGGACGCCCGCGACGAGCAGGGTGGCCAGGACGATGCCGAGGTAGGGGGCGGTCGTACCGTCGAGGAGGTAGACCGTGACCTGCCGGCCGGACTGCTTGGCCGCCTCGACCTTCTCGTCGATGTGGTCGCCGGCCTTGATCCACAGCGGCACGGCCACGGCCCCGGTGATGCCGCCCAGGACGAGGGTGTCGATCAGCCGGGCCAGCAGCCGGCGGCCGAGTCCGGCCGGTCGGCCCTGCTCCCGCGCCGCCGCGAACGGGTCGTTGACCGGGGGCTTCCAGGGGATGACGCCCTCGGGGGCGCCGCCGCCCTGCGCCGGACCGGGGCCCGGACCACCGACGCCGGGAACCGGGCCGGGGGTTGCCGGAGCGCTGCCGTGCGGCGGGAATCCGGCGGCGTGCGGGGTCCCGTGCGGCGCGCCCCGCGGTGCCATGGCCGGGCCCGGCGTCCGGGGGCCGTGCGCCGTGGGGGCGGCGGGGGCGGTGGGAGCCGGCTGTACGGGGCCCGGGACGGCCGGGATCTGCGGGCCGGGCAGCGCCTGGGAGTGCGGTTGCGGCTGCGCGGGTGGCCGCGGTTGCGGCTGAGGCTGCGCGGTGGTCCGGCCGGCCGGACCGCCGGCGGCCGGCTGCCGGGCGGGCCCGGGCTGTCCGGGTACGCGCTGGTCCGGAGCGGCGGCCCTGCCGGGCGCCTGCCGTGCGCCGCCGCCGGAGGGCAGTACCTGCGGGGCAGTGATCCCGGGCGCCGCGGACCCGCCTCCCTCGCCCCGGGAGCCGAGGCGGATGAACATCGTCTCGCCGCCCTTCTTGGCGGCACCGCCCTCTCCGGCGTCGTCCGGCCCTTCGGCCCGTACCGCCCGGATCGTGGTCGTCCTGTTGTCGGTGTTCTCACGCGGGCCGGCGTCCCGGTCGCGCCCCAGCGCGCGGATGGTGACCGTACTGTCCGACCTCGGGGCGTCCGGCCCGTCGGACGCGGACGGCGAAGAGCCCGAAGCCGGTGAAGACGGCGAAGCCGACGGTACGGACGGCGCAGCGGACGCGGCGGAGGCACCGGCAGCAGCACCGGCAGCAGGAGCGACACCGGTCTCGTCCCGCTGCGGCGGCACCGCCGGGGAAGCCTCCTCACCGGGCCGGCCGGCCCCCTGCGCGCCCCAGGAGATCCGCCGGTCCTGCTCGCCGCCGAAGCCTTCCTGCTGCGAGGCGTCCGCCTGCCAGGCCGGGGACGGTTCGGCGGGGCGCACGGCGGACGGCCGGGCCGGGTCCTGCCAGGGGATGGCGGCGGGACGGGCGTCGGATTCCCTCCCGGTCCCGCTGTCCGCCGCGGCCTGCGGCTCGCCCTCCCCGTCAAGGAAGACCGGCCCGGTCTCCTCCACCGCCGGTGCGGGGGCCGTAACCGGTGCGGACGCCGGGGCCGCCGCCGGTGCCGGAGCGGGCGGCGCCACCGCCACGCCCGCGGGCGGCGCGGGCATCGGCTCCCCCTCGCCCGGCGCCGGGCGGCTCGTGCCCGGCACCCACGCGGCACCGCTCCAGTACCGGATGTAGCCGGGGATGGACGGGTCCGGGTAGAAGCCCGGCGTGGGGCTGCCGCCGGCGGATCCTGACGTAGGGGCGCTCATGTCCGAAGTCCCGTATCTGTTCTCGGCCTGGTGTGTGCGCTGGGTGGGGCAGGTTCAGGTGCAGTCTGCCGCAACGCAGCGTCCACATCTATCAGACCCGGGGCCGGCTCCGCGGCCGTCCCCGCTCACTACCACCTGGAAGGGGTTCGCGAAAAAAGTTGTACGAAGTCGCGTAATGGCCCCGCGGGTATGGCCTCTATCCATGTACGGGCTCATTCACCGGGACCACCGGGGCCCGCACCGGGCAGGCAGACAAGAGAGGCGGACCGCGTCATGCACACCGTGGTGGAACGAGAGCTGGAGCTGGACCTGGTGCTGTCGCCGGAGCGCAGCGTCCCCGTACCGGCCCGGCTCGCCTACCGTACGGTCGACCCGTACGCCGTCCACATCACCTTCCACGTCGGCTCGAACACTCCCGTGAGCTGGACCTTCGCGCGCGAGCTGCTGGTGGAGGGGGTGTTCCGCCCATGCGGGCACGGGGACGTGCGGGTCTGGCCGACGAAGGTGGACGGGCGCAGCGTGGTGTGTGTGGCGCTGAGTTCGCCGGACGGCGACGCGCTGCTGGAGGCCCCGGCGGCGGCGGTGTCGGCATGGCTGGAGCGCACACTGCGGGTGGTGCCGCCGGGGACCGAGCAGGAGTACCTGGGACTCGACAAAGGGCTGAGCGCTCTCATGGCGCTGTCCCCCGGGACGAGCTGTGGCTCAACGATCCATGGCCCTCCGACGAGTCCCCGGAAGCCGGCACGTGACGCGGCACGTACCGCGGTACGGAACCCGGCGCGCGGCCGGAACGCACCCCGGTACGTGCCCCGGCGCGCGGCCCGGCACGTGATCCGGCGCTCAGGCGCCCGAGCCCGCGCCCGCCCCCGCTCCCACGCCCGCTTCGGCGAGGCCGGCGAGGGTGTGGGTGCGCGTGAGGAACTCGATGGCGTGACCGTCCGGGTCGTTCACATAGACGCCCCGGCCGCCCATCAGGTGGTTGATCCGCTGTGGCTCGTGGTGGTGCGGGTCGGCCCAGTAGGGCAGCCCGCGCTCCTGGATACGGCCGAAGATCTCGTCGAACTCCTCCTCGGAGACCAGGAACGCCAGGTGCTGCATGACGATGGCGTCGGCCGGGACGAGCGAGTCGGCGTAGTCGATGGTCAGTCCGTTCCCGACCGGTACGGCGGCGAAGGGGCCGAAGGCTTGCGGCTCAGGACCGTCGATCAGTTCCGAAAGGAACCGTGCCGAAGCGAACTTGTCGGTGGCATGAATGATCGTGTGATCGAGCTGTACGGGCACGGTGGGCCTCCTGCATCCGTCGGTGCTGTCAGGGCCATTGGTGCTGTCCACTCCTGACCGTACGGCTCCGCCCGACCACCCCGGTATCGGGATTTGGGCCTACGACCCACGGCCCACGACCCACGGCACATGCCCGGACCGGACCGGGACCGCACCGGACCGCGTCACCCCGGTCCCGCCCCGTCCCCCGCTTCGCCGGCGGGAACGGCCGTCCGGGCACGGCGCGCCGTCATCAGCCCGGCCGCCGCCGCGGCGACGGCCAGGAGCACCGCGGCCACGCCGAGCGCGTACCCGGCCCCGGTCGCGGCACGCGCGTCACCGGCCGCATCGAGGTAGACCCCGCCGATGACGGCGACACCGAGGGTTCCGCCGAGTTGCTGGACGGCGTTGAGCAGCCCCGCCGCGGATCCGGTCTCCTGCGGTCCGGCCGCCCCCAGCGCAGTGGTGAAGAAGGGCGGTGTGAACAGCCCGGCGCCCAGCCCCGCCAGTGCGAGGGCGAACGGAAGGGCTGTCGGGTAGACGCCGGGGGCAGCGGCGCGGTAGGCGAGCACGGCGCCGGCCAGCCCGCCGGCGACGGTGGCAAGGCCGGCGTGCATGACGCGGGCGCCGTACCGGGGGACGAGGTGGGACCCGGCTGCCCATGATGCGACGGCCAGCCCCGTGGACCAGGGCAGCAGGGTGAGCCCGGCGGTCAGCGGCCCGTCGTGGAGGCCGAGTTCGAGGTGGAGGACGACGGTGGTCATGACGCCGTTCACGACGGCGAAGAACAGCGTGGAGGTGGCCAGCGCGGCGGGGAAGGCACGGCCGCGCAGCAGGGCGGGTTCGATCAGCGGGGCTCTGCCGCGGCGGGCGGTACGGCGCTGCTGGGCGACGAACACCGCCAGGACGGCGGCGCCGGCCGCGGCGGTCACCCACGCGGCGGGCCCGGGGTGGCCGGTGGCGAGCGGGCAGACCAGCAGGGCGGTGCCGAGCATGGCCAGTACGGTGCCCGCCGGGTCCAGGCGGGGGCGGACGGGGGCACGGTCTTCGCGCAGCCGGGGTAGGACGGCCAGGACGGCGGCGGCGAGGGGGAGGTTGACGAGGAAGACGGCGCGCCAGGAGGAGCCCAGCAGGTCGGCGTGGGTGAGGAGGCCGCCGAGTGCGGGACCGGCGACGGCTGACAGCCCCATGACGGGCCCGATCGTGCCGAGGGCCCTGGGCAGTTCGGAGCCGGTGAACATGGCGCGGATCAGCCCGAACGTCTGCGGGACGAGCACGGCCGCGGCGCCGCCCTGCAGAGCACGCAGGGTGATGAGCACGGCGGTGGTGGGAGCGAGCGCACACGCCAGGGAGGTCGCGGCGAAGGCGAGGACCCCGGCGCGGAAGACGCGTTTGCGGCCGTGGATGTCACCGAGGCGGGCGCCGGTGAGCAGGCCGAGGGCGAAGGCCAGGGTGTAGGAGGCGCTGAACCACGGGATGCCGGCGTCCGGTCCGCCGAGCTCGGTGTGGATGACAGGGGCGGCGACCTGGACGATCGTGGCGTCGAGGAGGTTCATGGCCTCGGCTGCCAGGAGTGCGGCGAGTGCGATCCAGCGCCACCGGTACGGCTCGGCGGGCGGGCCGGCCGGACTGGGGGCTCCTGGCGCTGCGGGCGCGCCGGCGGATGTGCGGTTGGTTGGTGTGCCGGTGGTGGACCTACCGGTGCCAGGTGTGCTGCCCATGGCGCGGGACATGTGGTCTCTCCCTGGAGGTACGGGTGTTGACGGGTCGGCGACCACCGTGCCCGCCACCCCGTACCGGCTTCCATTTCTCCGGGTCCAACAGGCGATTACTTCCATCCGGGTCGGCTAGTTTGCTGAATATGCTCGTACTGGATGATCTGGACCGGGGACTGATCCACGCTCTCCAGGTGGACGCGCGGGCGCCGTTCACTCTCGTCGCCGAGGTGCTCGGCTCCTCGACGCAGACCGTCGTCCGCCGCTACCGGCGCCTGTGCGCGCAGGCCGGGCTGCGGGTGGTGGCGCTGCCGACGCCGCGCAGCGCGGGCACGCTCCAGTGGTTCGTACGGCTGACGGCCGCGACCCGCAGCGCGCACGACATCGCGGTGGCGCTCGCGCGCCGGCCGGACACCTCATGGGTACGGCTCACGTCCGGCGGCACGGAGATCGCGGCGATCATCCACACGCCACCGACCGGCCCGGACGCACACGCGCTGCTGCTGCGCGACATCCCGCGTACCGCCGGCATCACCTCGGTCTCCGCCCACCACCTGCTGCACACCTACCTCGGCGGGCCGACCGTGTGGCGGGGGCGGGTGAACGTCCTGGACGAGGACCAGCAGGCCCGGCTGCGGGCCGGACGGGACACCACCGGCACGGGCGGGCACGCCCCGGCCCCTGAGAGCGAGCCGTACGACCCGAGCGCACCGTGTGAGCCGTGTGAGCCGTACGTGCTGACCGACGCGGACCGGGCGCTGCTGGGCGCGCTGCGCGAGGACGCGCGGATCAGCTACGCGGACCTGGCGGCGGCGACCGGCGTCTCGGCGGCGACGGCGGCCCGCAGGCTCGCCGAACTGCGGGCGCGCGGCGCGTTCTTCTTCGATGTGGACGTGGAGCCGGCGCTGCTGGGTGTCACGGTGTCGGCGCTGTTGTGGATGCAGGTCGTCCCGGCGCACCTGGACGCGGTGGCGACCGCGCTGGCGGGCCACGAGGAACTGGCGGTGGTCGCGGCGACGACCGGGCCGACGAACCTGGTCGCGCACGCGCTGTGCCGGGACGCCGAGGCGCTCCACGCGTACCTGACGCGGCGCGTGGCGTGGGAGGCGGTGACGCGCATCGAAACGGCGCCGGTGCTGCGTACGTACAAGGCGGCGGCGACCCTGCGGACAACTCTGGCGCCCTGACGCCCTGAGCTTGTTCTTCAAGGCCGGACCGGACCGGTCGCGTCATGCGACAGCGGGACGCGGACCGCTCAAGCAAATCCGCTGGCACCGACAGCCTTCCGGTGACAACACTGCACCGGTGAACACCCTGCCACCGACGCCCGACCCGCTCCTCCTGCCGGGACGGGACCCGCGCACCCACCACCTCGTTCTCGACTATGTGGACATGCACGCCCTGGTTGCCGACCTGGCGCTGCCCGGCGACGCGTCAATGTACGTCATGAGCGCGTTGGAAACCTCCCGCGAGCTCATCCGGCACTCCTACTACCGGTACGAGTTCGCCACCGTCGCCGTCACGCATTCCCTGTTCGCCTTGGAGCACGTCCTCGCCGAGCGTCTGGCCACGAAGGAACCACTGCACGTCCTCATTGAGCGGGCCACCGACGCAGGGCTCATCACGGCCGGACTCGCCGCCGAACTCGACCGCAGCCGACTGCTGCGCGACAAGCTCGCGCAGGGCGCCGAGTCAAGTGCTGCTCTCCGCCCGCTCCGGGCCGTCGCACTGGTGCGTGCCGTCTTCGATGCCGTCTCCCTGCTCCTTCGCCCACCGTCCACGGCAGAGGCGTCAGCCGCCGACGTGGACGCAGCACAGCCCGAAGGCCAACTCGCCCGGCTGTGGGAGGACCACCTGCGCGCGCCGTTCCCCGACGGCTTCCGCGGCGTGGACTTCGACGGTGCAGACCTGGTCCTCCTGGACGCCGACGTCGCCGGCCTCGTGCAGAGGGAACTGAAGGGCGGACTCGACGACAGTGGCATCGCCTACCTCCGGGGCTGCATCGCCGACCTCGACAAGATCATTCCTCTGATCAATGAGGAGTACTGCACCTCCTACTTCACAAAACTTCGGACGATGGCCCAGGCCGCAGCAGCGCCCTACATACCCACCGTGAGCTGAGCTGACGCCCTGACGCACGAGGAGGCGCGTCCTGCGCGGACCTCGGGCAGGCCTTCGCCGACGCCTTGGGCGCCCTGACGCCCTACCCCCGGTCGCGGTAGGACTCCAGGAGTCGCAGCCAGACCTCGCTGATCGTCGGGTACGCGGGAACGGCGTGCCACAGGCGCTCGATAGGGACCTCGCCGGCCACGGCGATGGTGGCGGAGTGCAGCAGTTCGCCGGTTCCGGGGCCCACGAAGGTGGCGCCGAGGAGGACGTCGCGGTCGAGGTCGACGACCATGCGGGCCCGGCCGCGGTAGCCGTCGGCGTACAGGCTGGAGCCCGCCACCGAGGACAGGTCGTAGTCCACGACGTGGATGCGGTGTCCGGCGCGCTCGGCCTCGGCGGCGGTCAGGCCGACCGAGGTGGCCTCGGGGTCGGTGAAGACGACCTGCGGGACGGCGGCGGAGTCGGCGGTCGCGGCGTGGGCGCCCCAGCGGTCGTTCTCCAGGGTGGGTACGCCCTGGGCGCGGGCGGCGATGACCGCGCCCGCGATCCGGGCCTGGTACTTGCCCTGATGGGTGAGCAGCGCACGGTGGTTGACGTCGCCCACGCCGTACAGCCAGCCGCCCGTCACGGCCGTGACCAGGCAGCTATCGTCCACCTCCAGCCAGGAGCCGGGGCGCAGCCCCACCGTTTCCAGGCCGAGGTCGTCGGTGCGCGGCGCGCGGCCGGTGGCGAAGAGGATCTCGTCGGCGGTGATCTCCTCGCCGCTGTCCAGGGTCGCGGTCACCGGCCCGTCGGGCTCCTGCCGCCGTACCGCGGTCACCGACACCCCGGTCCGCAGGGTCGCGCCGGCCTCGGTCAGGGACTCGGCGACCAGTTCGCCGGCGAAGGGCTCCATCTTGGGCAGCAGACCCTCGCCGCGTACGAGCATCGTCACGGCGGAGCCCAGCGCCTGCCAGGCGGTGGCCATCTCGACGCCGACGACCCCGCCGCCGACCACGGCCAGGCGCGGCGGCGCGGACCGCGCGCCGGTGGCCTCGCGGCTGGTCCACGGGCGGGCCTCGGCGAGTCCGGGGAGGCCGGGCAGGACCGCGCGGCTGCCGGTGCAGACGGCGACCGCGTGCCGGGCGGTGAGCAGCCGCGCGTGGTCGGTGCCGCCGTCGACCAGGACGCGCCGGGGGCCGTCGAGCCGGCCGTGGCCGCGTACGAGGTCGATGCCCTGCGAGTCCAGCCACTGGACCTGTCCGTCGTCCTTCCAATGGGAGGCGAAGGCGTCCCGGCGGGCGAGGACCGCGGCCGTCTCCAGCGGGCCCGCCACCGCCTGCCGCAGGCCGGGCAGCCTGCGGGCGTCGGCGCGGGCGGCGACCGGGCGCAGCAGGGCCTTGCTGGGCATGCAGGCCCAGTACGAGCACTCGCCGCCCACCAGCTCGCTCTCGACGATCGCCACGCTCAGCCCCTGGGCCCGGACCCGGTCGGCGACGTTCTCGCCGGTCGGCCCCGCCCCGAGCACCACGACGTCGTACGCATCGGTCCCTGTCATCGGCTCATCGCTCCCTGCGTCGGCATGTCGGCCTCGTGCCCCTGCCCATCCTCTGCCGGAGCGCCCCGCGCGGCCACAGGGCGTACGCGCCGGAGTTGGCGCGGGCGGCGGCCTGCGGCGGACGGTGCGGCTGCTGAGCCCTGTCGGCTTAGGGCTGGAGCGCCTGCTCGCGGACGCTGGTCAGGATGTCCTCGACCGTTGCCCAGAAGTCGGCTTCCTCGGTGAGGCCGTCGAGGTCGAGTTCCCTCTCCAGGAGCGTGGCCACGTGGGTGACGGCCTTCTCGTCGGCCCCCAGGTCCTTGGCGAGGTCGGCGTCCGGGTACAGACCGCTGACGTCGCACCGCAGCACGTCCGCCAGGATGACCTTGGCCCTGGCGATCACCGGGTCCTCGTCGAGACGGCCCGTGGAGTCTTCGTAGAGCTCGTCGCGGATGCCGCCGGGGGCGTTCCGGGGCGGCCCCGCACCGTCCTCGCCGTTCTCCAGCCCGTCGAACAGGCCACCGCTCATCGTCGTCTCCGTCCAGTCGCCCACGACGCGCGCGGGGGCGCGGGCGCGGGTACACATGTGACGATCAGCTTTCCCCTCACCGGCCGTGCGCGCGCGGAGTGCTTCCAGCCGCCCGGAAAATTCACTCGGATAGGTGAAGAATGGGCTGGTGAGGGGTACGGAAGGCCGACGGCGCGCGCCGACGGGACGCCCTATGGCCTTACACGGCCTTACGGTCCCGCAGTCGTACGTCAGAACAGTTTGCCCGGGTTGAGCAGGCCCAGCGGGTCGAAGACCTGCTTGATACCGCGCTGCAACTCCAGCCCCACCGGCCCCAGTTCGCGCGCCAGCCACTCCTTCTTCAGCACGCCGACACCGTGTTCGCCGGTGATGGTGCCGCCCAGTTCCAGGCCGAGCGCCATGATCTCGTCGAAGGACTCGCGGGCCCGGCGGGACTCGTCGGCGTCGGCGGGGTCGAAGCAGACGACGGGGTGGGTGTTGCCGTCGCCCGCGTGGGCGCAGACGCCGATGGTCAGACCGTACTTCTCGGCGATGGCCGTGGTGCCGTCGAGCATGGCGGCCAGGCGCGAGCGCGGTACGCAGACGTCGTCGATCATCGTCGCGGGCCTGACGCGCTCCAGGGCGGTCAGCGTCAGCCGGCGGGCCTGCAGGAGCAGGTCGGACTCGGCGGCGGAGTCGGCGGGGACGACCTCGGTGGCACCCGCCGCCGTGCACAGCTCGGCGACGGCGGCCAGGTCCGCGGCCGGCTCCGGGGTGTCGAAGGCGGCGAGGAGGAGGGCTTCGGTGCTGTCCGGCAGGCCCATGTGCGCCATGTCGTTGACCGCGCGGACGCTCGTACGGTCCATCAGCTCCAGCAGCGACGGCGCGTGCCCACGGGCCATGATCTCGCAGACCGCGTCACAGGCTGCCGCCGCGGAGGGGAACTCGGCGGCCAGCGCGAGCTGGCGCGGGGGCTCCGGCTTGAGGGCGAGCACGGCGCGTACGACGACGCCCAGGCTGCCCTCGGAGCCGACGATAAGCCGGGTGAGGTCGTAGCCGGCGACGCCCTTGGCGGTGCGCCGGCCGGTCTTCAGCAGCCGGCCGTCGGCAAGGACGACGTCCAGGCTGAGGACGTACTCGGCCGTCACCCCGTATTTCACGCAGCACAGGCCGCCGGACGCGGTACCTATGTTCCCGCCGATCGAGCACTGCTCCCAGCTTGAGGGGTCCGGCGGGTAGTACAGGCCGTATTCGTTGACGGCGCGGGAGAGGACGGCGTTGATGACGCCCGGCTCGACGACCGCGACCCGGTCCACGGGGTTGATCTCGATGATCCGGTCCATCTTGACCAGGGACAGGACGATGCAGCCGTCGGAGGCGTTGGCCGCGCCCGACAGGCCCGTACGCGCCCCCTGAGGGACGACCGGTACGCGCAGCGCGGTGGCCGTACGCATGACGTGCTGGACCTGCTCGACGGTGCGCGGCAGCACGACGACGGCGGGCGTGCCGGCCTCGCAGAAGCTCGCCATGTCGTGGGCGTAGGAACCGGTGACGTCGGGGTCGGTGACGACCGCTTCCGCCGGGAGCCCGGCGCGCAGGTGTGCGATGAGGTCCATAGAGCCAGCCTGGCACCGATGGACCGCACACGGAAGATCACCTCCGGGAGGCCCGGGGGCGGCGCCTCGGGGCGGGGCCTCGGGGGCGGGGCAGAGCCTCGGGGCCGCTGCCGCCCTCCTCGTACGACCGCACGCCGCGGCCCCGCCGGGTCAGGTCCGGCGGGGCCGCGGAGCGGGGGGTGGCGGCCCCTGGGCGGGCCGCCGGCCGGGAAGCGGGTGCCAGGGCTGGGCAGGCAGTCCGGCCGGCGGTGGAATCAGAGGTTGCCGCGCTTGGCCTGCTCGCGCTCGATCGCCTCGAAGAGAGCCTTGAAGTTGCCCTTGCCGAAGCCCATCGAGCCGTGCCGCTCGATCATCTCGAAGAAGACGGTCGGCCGGTCCTGGACCGGCTTGGTGAATATCTGGAGCAGGTATCCGTCCTCGTCGCGGTCGACCAGGATCTTCAGCTCGCGCAGCGTCTCGACCGGTACGCGGGTCTCGCCCGCCCACTCGCCGAGGGTGTCGTAGTAGGAGTCGGGGGTGTCCAGGAACTCCACGCCGGCCGCGCGCATGGCCCGTACGCTGGCGACGATGTCGTTGGTGGCCAGGGCTATGTGCTGGACGCCGGGGCCGCCGTAGAACTCCAGGTACTCGTCGATCTGCGACTTCTTCTTCGCGATCGCCGGCTCGTTGAGCGGGAACTTCACCTTGCGGGTGCCGTCGGCGACGACCTTGGACATCAGCGCGGAGTATTCGGTGGCGATGTCGTCGCCCACGAACTCCTTCATGTTGGTGAAGCCCATGACGTTGTTGTAGAAGGCCACCCACTCGTCCATCTTGCCGAGTTCGACGTTGCCGACGCAGTGGTCGATGGCCTGGAAGCGGCGCGGGCCGGGTTCCACGATCGGGTCGGCGGCGACGAAGCCGGGAAGGTAGGGGCCGTCGTATCCGGAGCGCTCGACCAGGGTGTGCCGGGTCTTTCCGTACGTGGCGATGACGGCGCGTACGACGGTGCCGTTCTCGTCCTTGGTGTCGTACGGCTCCTCGATGCCGGTGGCGCCGTGCTCGACCGCGTAGGCGTAGGCGGCGCGCGCGTCCGGGACCTCGATGGCCAGGTCGATGACGCCGTCGCCGTGGGTGGCGACGTGGTCGGCCAGGAAGCGGCCCCAGTCGGTGGCGGGCTTGATGACGGAGGTGAACACGAAGCGGGCGCTGCCGGATTCGAGCACGTAACTGGCGGTCTCGCGGCAGCCGTTCTCCGGTCCGGAGTAGGCGACGCGCTTCATGCCGAAGGCGGTGGCGTAGTAGTGCGCGGCCTGCTTGGCGTTGCCGACGGCGAAGACGACCGCGTCCATCCCCTTGACCGGGAAGGGGTCGGCCTGCCGAGAGGTGTCAGGGGTGTGATCGGTGGTCTGAGTCATGGCGGCAGCCTCCCTCTGAGGCACAAGATGCGCAATAGTTTGTACCCCTGCTGGGCAATGTGTATAGACGGTCATGGGAAACGCCGGACGATCTGTACATGATGACCATCATCAACAGGAGGACCGCTCATGACGATCGATCATTTGGACGGAAGACTGCTCGAACTGCTCGCCGAGGAGCCGCGGATCGGCGTTCTGGAGGCGTCCCGCCGGCTCGGTGTGGCGCGCGGTACGGCGCAGGCGCGGCTGGACCGCCTGCAGTCCAACGGGGTGATCCGGGGGTTCGGCCCGGATGTGGACCCGGCCGCGCTGGGCTATCCCGTGACCGCCTTTGCCACCTTGGAGATCAAGCAGGGCCAAGGTTCGGATGTACGTGCCCATTTGGCGACCGTTCCAGAGGTACTGGAGTTGCACACGACGACCGGACACGGCGACATGCTGTGCCGGCTCGTCGCCAGATCCAACGCGGATCTACAGCGGGTCATCGACCGCGTAGTAGGTTTTGATGGCATCGTGCGGGCATCGACGGCCATCGTCATGGAAAACCCGGTTCCGCTGCGCATTATTCCGCTGGTCAAGCAGGCATCGGGCGGCTGACCGGCCGGCCGGGGGCCGGCCGGCCGCGGGCGGACGGGTGGCCGGGCGACGGTGACCGGGCGACGGGTGACTGACCGAGGAACGTCGGGCGGGTGACCGAGGAGGCCACGAGTGAGCTTCTGGGAGTACGTCGGCAGCCGGCACGCACAGTTGCTGACGGATACGTTTCAGCACGCCAGCGCGGTCTTCCAGTGCATGGTGCTGGCCACCGTGCTCGGGGTCGCCCTGGGCGTGCTCACCTACCGCAGCGAGTGGGCCGGCAACCTCGCCGCCACCACCACCGCGACGATCCTGACGGTCCCCTCGCTGGCCCTGATCGGTCTGCTCGTCCCCCTCGTCGGCCTGGGCGTGGCCCCCACCGTCATCGCCCTGACCCTCTACGGACTGCTGCCGATCGTCCGCAACGCCGTCGTCGGGCTGCGCGGTGTGGACCCCTCGCTGATCGACGCCGCCAAGGGCATCGGCATGTCCCGTACCGTCCGGCTGCTGCGGGTCGAACTACCGCTGGCCTGGCCGCCGATCCTCACCGGCATCCGGGTCTCCACCCAGATGCTCATGGGCATCGCCGCGATCGCCGCCTACGCCTCCGGGCCCGGGCTCGGCAACGAGATCTTCCGCGGCATCGCCTCGCTGGGCAGCGCCAACGCCCTGAACCAGGTGCTGTCCGGGACCCTGGGCATCGTGCTGCTCGCCCTCCTCTTCGACGCCGCGTACGTCCTGATCGGACGGCTGACCATCTCCAGGGGGATCCGTGTCTGAGCCTGCCGCGCCCAATGCCGGATCAAGCGCCGGACCAGGCGGCGCCGAATCGGGTGCCGGATCAAGCGTCGCGCCGAGTACCAGGCCAGGCGGCACATCAGGTGTCGCGGGGGCGGTGTCCGGCGCCGGCATCCATCTGGAGAACCTCACCAAGACCTACCCCGGGAACGCCGGGCCCGCGGTGGACGACGTCACCATGGAGATCAAGCCCGGCGAGGTGGTGATCCTCGTGGGCCCCTCCGGCTGCGGCAAGTCCACCACACTGAAGATGATCAACCGGCTGATCGAACCGACCTCCGGGCGCATCATGATCGGGGACGAGGACGTCACCGGCATCGACCCGGTCAGGCTGCGACGCAAGGTCGGTTACGCGATCCAGTCCTCCGGGCTCTTCCCCCATATGACGGTCGGCCAGAACATCGCGCTCGTCCCCAGAATGACCGGCTGGTCCAGAAGCAGGATCGCCGAACGGGTCGAGGAGATGCTCGACCTGGTGGGCCTGGATCCGGGCGAGTTCCACGGCCGCTATCCGCGCCAGCTCTCCGGCGGCCAGCAGCAGCGGGTCGGCGTGGCCCGGGCGCTGGCCGCCGACCCGCCCGTCCTGCTGATGGACGAGCCGTTCGGCGCCGTGGACCCCATAACCCGCGACCACCTCCAGGACGAGCTGATCCGGCTTCAGCACGAACTGCACAAGACGATCGTCTTCGTCACCCACGACTTCGACGAAGCCATCAAGCTCGGCGACCGCATCGCCGTTCTGCGCGAGCGCTCGCACATCGCCCAGTTCGACACCCCCGAGGCCATCCTCACCAACCCCGCCGACGACTTCGTCTCCGGCTTCGTGGGTGCCGGCGCGGCCCTCAAGCGCCTGAACCTCACCCGCGTACGGGACGTGGGCGTGGCCGCCTTCCCCACCGCCGCGGTGGACGACCCGCTCCAGACGATCTTCGATCTGCTGGGCTCGGGCCCGGTCACCGAACTGCTGCTGCTGGACCGGCACCGGCGCCCGTACAAATGGCTGCGGCGCGGCGACCTGACGCTCGCCAAGGGGTCACTGGCGCGGGCCGGCACCCTGGTCCACCACACGGTCAGCCGCGACGCGACGCTCCGGGACGCGCTGGAAGCGGTGCTCACCGACAACGCGGGCCGGGTTGCGATCACCGGGCGGCGCGGTGAGTACATCGGCGTGGTGGACATGGAGACGCTGATGAACAACGTCCACGAGCTGCTGGAGGCGGACCGGCTGGACGCCGCCGAGCACCAGCAGGAACTGACGGAACAGCGGGCCCGGCGGACCCGGGCGGCGCAGGAGGGGCTGGATACCGGGGCCGGGGCGAGTGTCGTGGGGAGGCAGGTGAGCGGCTCCGGCGAAGCGGGCGAGGGGAACGGGGAGAGGGAGAGGAACGGGGGCAGGGGCCGGGACGGGGACGGTGAGGACGGCGGCCCGCGGGGGGCGGGGTCATGACTCCCCGGAACGGCGACGGCGACGGCGGCGGCGACCGGCCGCGGCACGGTGAGCGGCCACCGGGCGAGCACGAGGTCCGCGGGGCGGCCTTCCGCGACGAGAGCCGGGCCGCGGAGCCGGACACCGTGGCGGCCGGATCACATGCAGCCGGATCGGGTACGGCCGGATCGCACACGGCCGACGCGGATACGGTCGGGCCGAAGGCGCTCGGCCTGAAGATGTTCGGGCCGAGGGCGTTCGGACAAAAGGTGTTCGGGCCCGGTACGTCCGAGGAGAAGGGGCCCGCCGCCCCGCGCCCCCGCCGCATCACCTGGCGCAAGGCCGCCTTCCTGCCGTCCGTACTGGCCGCGGCCCTGCTCATCACCTGGCTGTGGTTCCGCGGCGCCCAGCTCGACTCCATCGCCCACCAGGCGGTGGACGGCGGCAAGGTCTGGATCGCCCTGCGCCAGCACATCGCGCTGACCGCCGTCTCGACCTTCTTCGTCCTGATCATCGCCATCCCTCTGGGCATCGCGCTGACCCGCGCCAGGCTGCGCAGGGCCGCCCCGCTCGCGATGGCCGCCGCCAACCTCGGCCAGGCCGTCCCCGCGCTGGGCCTGCTGGTCCTGCTGGTCATCTGGCTGGGCGTCGGCGCGCGGGCCGCCGTCATCGGCATGGTCCTGTACGCCGTACTGCCGGTGCTGGCCAACACCATCGCCGGACTGAACGCCATCGACCCGACGCTGACCGAGGCTGCGCGCGGTATCGGGATGTCACCGCTGGGCGTCCTGGGCCGGGTCGAGCTGCCGCTGGCCGTACCGCTGATCCTGGCCGGGGTGCGCACCGCGCTCGTACTGAACGTGGGGACCGCCACGCTGGCCACCTTCGGCGGGGGCGGCGGCCTCGGCGACCTGATCTCGGCGGGCATCATCACCCAGCGGATGCCGGTCCTGGTCCTCGGCTCCGTACTGACCGTGGTCCTGGCCCTGCTGGTCGACTGGCTGGCCTCGCTCGCCGAACTGCTGCTGCGCCCACGGGGACTGGAGGGGACGGACTGATGGCCACACGCACGACCGTACGGGTACGAGCGGTGGCGCCCGCCGCCGCGGGAACGCTGCTCGCCGCCTGCGCCGTACTGAGCGGCTGCGGACTGGTCAGCGGCAGCCCGCTGAGCGACGCCGTCGAACCGGGCTCGGCCGGCCGGGGCAAGCCCCTCAAAGGAGCCCAGCTCACCGTCACCTCGAAGGAGTTCACCGAGAACATCGTGCTCGGCCAGATCATGGGCCTGGCGTTCAAGGCGGCCGGCGCGACCGTCATCGACAAGACCAACATCCAGGGCACGATCGGCGCCCGCGAAGCGGTCAAGTCCGGCACGGCGGACGGCATGTTCGAGTACACCGGCACCGGGTGGATCACCCACCTGGGCCACGACAAGCCGATCGCCTCCCCCCGGGCGCAGTGGGAGGCGGTCCGCACCGAGGACCGCCGCAACGGCCTGGACTGGCTGCCGCAGTCCACCCTCAACAACACCTACGCACTGGCGCTGAACCCCGCCGACCAGAAGAAGCTGGGCGTCAAGACCCTCTCCGACGTCGCCGCACTGTCCAGGAAGGACCCGGACGCCGTCACCCTGTGCGTGGAGAACGAGTTCTCCACCCGCAACGACGGCCTGCCGGGCATGGCCAAGGCATACGGCATGAAGATCCGCTCCACCAACATCCGCAAGATGACCGGCGGCGTCGTCTACACCGAGCTGTCACGCGGCGGCACCTGCACCTTCGG
Organism: Streptomyces sp. MST-110588; assembly: GCF_022695595.1. Taxonomy (NCBI): domain Bacteria; kingdom Bacillati; phylum Actinomycetota; class Actinomycetes; order Kitasatosporales; family Streptomycetaceae; genus Streptomyces; species Streptomyces sp. MST-110588. The sequence goes on along the minus strand of NZ_CP074380.1, from coordinate 5,162,597 downwards.
CGAGGTCTTCACCACCGACGGCCGCATCAGGGCCATGGGCCTGCACGTCCTGAAGGACGACCGGCACTTCTTCCCCAACTACAACGCCGCCCCCGAAATGCACGCCGCCACGATGAAGAAGTATCCGCAGATCGCCGACGTCCTCGCCCCGATCACCCGCGCCCTGGACAACACCGTCGCCCAGTCCCTGAACGCCAAGGTGGACGTCGACGGCCAGGACCCCCACGAGGTCGCCAAGAACTGGCTGGTCGAACGGGGCTTCATCAAGGAGGGGTGAAGGTGGGCACCCTCAACGACGGGCGAGCGCATCGTGACCCACCCCCGGATCTACAGTCCGCCGAGCACCATGGAGACGGCGCTCACGTTCCTCCGGGACATCCGCAGCTCACCGGTGGCTGTTCGTCTCCAAGAAGGCCCACGCCACGGGGACATCTTCGAGCGGCTGTGCCGTAAGGCCGGCGTCCGGGGCAACCTTGTTCCGGACGCTTATCTCGCCGCGCTCGCCATCGAGTCGGGCTCGGACCTTTACACCGCGGACCGCGGTTTCGCCCGCTTTCCCGGGCTGCGCCGGCACCATCCCGTCGAAGCGGACTGACCCCGCGCCGGTCTCAGCAGGCGGGGACGTTCTTGCCGGCGCGCAGGGACTTCAGGGCGTCGAGGGCGCCGGTGAGGGTGGTGACCGGGACGAGGCGGACACCGTCGGGGGCCGTGGCCCGGGCGTCGGAGCACTGCTGCTTGGGCACGAGGAAGACCGAGGCGCCGTCGCGGCCCGCGGCCTGGACCTTCAGGGGGACGCCGCCGACCGGGCCGACCTTGCCGTCGGCGGTGATGGTGCCGGTTCCGGAGATCTTCCGGCCGCCGGTCAGGTCGTGGCCCGCGCCGTCGCCGTCCAGCTTGTCGATGATGCCGAGGGAGAACAGCAGACCGGCGCTCGGGCCGCCGATGTCCGCCATATTCAGCTTGATCCGTACGTCCTTCGGCGACTTGTGGAGGTGGCCGAGGGCGGCCTGGACGGCGGTGTCCTGGGACTCCTTCATCTGCGCGGCGTTGTGCTCGGAGACTTCCCTGCTGTTCTTGCCGACGGGGTAGACGGAGTCCCGCGGCATGACGGCCTCGTCGGTCGCGAACCAGCCCTTGACGATGTCACCGAGGCGTACGGGGACGTCGGGGCCGGTCGCCACGATCGCCACCATCCGGAGCTGGCCCGTGGTCTTACGGGTCGGGGTACCGCTGATGGTGATCACCGGCTTGCCCTTGTGCTCGCCGAGGACGTCCGCCGTCGAACCGGGGTAGGCCAGGGAGAACGGCAGCGGCGCGAGGGCGGCGGTGATCAGCAGCGCGACGACGAGGACAGAGCTGACCAGCAGGGCGCGGGTGCGAGAAGACACCCCGCCACCCTAGTTGACGCCGGTGATACCGGCTGACCGGCGTCCCAAGGTCCGGTGCCGCGCTGCGGCCCGTGGCTCGGCCGATGATGCAGCGCGGTGCCTCGGCCCGTGGCTCAGCACGGCGCCTCGGCCCGTGGTTCAGCATGTGGCTCAGCGCGGCGCCCCGGCCCGTGGCCCGGCTTCAGCGCAGGGCTTCGGCGACCTCGCGGGCCGCCTCGATCACCCGCGGGCCGACCCGCTCGGGCACGGAGTCCGCGAGCATGACGACCCCCACGCTGCCCTCGATGCCACTGACGCCCAGCAGCGGTGCCGCCGCACCGCTCGCCCCCGCCTCCAGTTCGCCGTGCGTCAGGGCCAGCCCGGCGTCCTCCGTACGGCCCTGGCGGGCCTTGAGGATGGCCCGGCCCGCCGCGCCCCGGTCCAGCGGGTGGCGGAACCCGGCCCGGTAGGCGACGTGGTAGTCGGTCCAGGTCGGCTCCACGACGGCGACCGCCAGCGCGTCCGTGCCGTCCACGAGGGTGAGGTGGGCGGTGGCGCCGATGTCCTCGGCCAGGGAGCGCAGGGCCGGCAGCGCCGCTTCCCGTACGAGGGGATGGACCTGGCGGCCCAGGCGGAGCACGCCGAGACCCACGCGGGCCCGGCCTCCTATGTCGCGGCGTACCAGGGCGTGCTGCTCCAGGGTCGCGAGCAGGCGGTAGACCACGGTCCGGTTGACCCCGAGCTTGTTGGAGAGTTCGGTGACGGTCAGGCCGTGGTCGGTGTCGGCGAGCAGTTTGAGGACCCGTAGTCCCCGGTCGAGCGTCTGGGAGGTCTCCGCGGTCACGACGCCCCTCCTCGGGTGAGTGGCGGCTCCGACTGGCACGTCGCGCTGCGGTCCCGGTGCAGCGCGCGCGCAGAGGCCGCCGGCCGCTTGGCACCGGCTGCGCTCCGCGGCGGCGCTGCCACGGGGCGTGTGCGTGACGGGGACAGTAGCGAGCTAGTCCGGTCAGCGGAAGAGTCCGTCCAGAATCCGGGCTCCGCCGCCCGGTATGTCCTCTCTGCGACCCCCGCTTTCGGGGCTGCGGCCACCGCTTTCGGACCTCGGGGGTACGGATCAGGAGGCGGGGCGCGGTACGGGTCGCATACGCCGGAGCGCGGACCGGCCCACGTCCGATCCGCGCTCCGATGTCCACTCCGGCGTCCGCTGCGATGCGCCCCGGCGCGGAGCGACGGCGTACGCGCCGGGGCTCAGCGCGTACGCCCGGCGCGTACGTACGCCACGTACGCCACGTCCGCCGCGCGCGCCTCGCTCGACGCATCCGCGCGGGCGCTCAGCGCATCCGCGTGGCCCACTCCCGTACCTTCTTGATCCGCTCGTTGAGCTGCCCGGCCGTGGCCTCCGCGCTCGGCGGCCCGCCGCACACCCGCCGCAGCTCGGTGTGGATCACCCCGTGCGGCTTCCCGCTCTGGTGGACGTACGCCCCCACCAGCGTATTGAGCTGCTTGCGCAGTTCCAGCAGCTCCTTGTGCGTGACCACCGGGCGCCGCTCCGCCGGCAGCTCCAGCAGGTCGGCCTCCGCGTCCGGCCGCTTCTTGCTGTGTGCGATCTGCCGCGCCTGCCGCTTCTGGAGCAGCATCTGCACCTGGTCCGGCTCCAGCAGCCCGGGGATGCCGAGGTAGTCCTGCTCCTCCTCGCTGCCCGCGTGCGCCTGCATGCCGAACTCGGCGCCGTCGTAGAGCACCCGGTCGAAGACCGCCTCCGACTCCAGCGCCTCGAAGGAGAACTGTTCCTGCTCCCCCGTGTCCTCGTCCTGCTGCTTGTTGGCCTCGTCCATCTCCTTCTCGGACTCGGCGTACGGGTCCTCCTCGCCGTCCTTCTCCGGCCGGTCCAGGACGTGGTCGCGCTCGACCTCCATCTCGTTGGCGAAACCGAGCAGCGAAGGGACGGTGGGCAGGAAGACCGAGGCGGTCTCACCGCGCTTGCGGGACCGTACGAAGCGGCCCACGGCCTGGGCGAAGAACAGCGGCGTGGAGATCGTCGTGGCGTAGACCCCGACCGCCAGCCGGGGCACGTCCACGCCTTCGGACACCATCCGCACCGCGACCATCCAGCGGTCGTCGGAGTGCGAGAAGTCGTCGATGCGCTGCGAGGCCCCGCTGTCGTCGGACAGGACGAGGGTGGCGCCCTCCCCCGTTATCTCGCGGATCAGCTTGGCGTACGCGCGCGCCTGCTCCTGGTCGGAGGCGATCACCAGCGCGCCGGCGTCCGGTATGGCCTTGCGGACCTCGGACAGCCGCCGGTCGGCCGCCCGCAGCACGTTCGGCATCCAGTCGCCGCGCGGATCCAGCGCGGTACGCCACGCCTGCGAGACGGCGTCCTTGGTCATCGGCTCGCCGAGCCGGGCGGCGATCTCGTCGCCCGCCTTCGTACGCCAGCGCATGTTGCCGCTGTAGGAGAGGAAGATGACCGGGCGGACCACGCCGTCGGCCAGCGCGTTCCCGTATCCGTACGTGTAGTCGGCGGAGCTGCGGCGGATGCCGTCGTTGCCCTCCTCGTACGTGACGAAGGGGATGGGGTTGGTGTCGGAGCGGAAGGGGGTGCCGGTGAGGGCGAGCCGCCGGGTGGCCGGCTCGAACGCCTCCAGGCACGCCTCGCCCCAGGACTTGGAGTCACCGGCGTGGTGGATCTCGTCCAGGATGACCAGCGTCTTGCGCTGCTCGATCCGGTTGCGGTGCAGCATGGGGCGCACGCCCACGCCCGCGTAGGTCAGCGCGACGCCGTGGTACTCGCGGCCCAGCGGCCCCGCGCTGTACTCGGGGTCGAGCTTGATCCCCACCCGGGCCGCCGCCTCCGCCCACTGCTTCTTCAGGTGCTCGGTCGGCGCGACGACCGTCACCTGCTGGACGACGTGGTGGTGCAGCAGCCAGGAGGCGAGCGTCAGCGCGAACGTCGTCTTGCCCGCGCCGGGCGTCGCGACCGCGAGGAAGTCCCGCGGCTGGGTCTGGATGTACCGGTCCATCGCCGCCTGCTGCCAGGCTCGCAGCTTGTTGGCGGTACCCCAGGGGGCCCGTCCGGGGAAGGCGGGGGACAGGTGGTGGTTGTTGGTGGCGCTGGTGGTGGTAGTCACGGTCTCCGTCGGCTGGCTCGGCGATCGGCAACCGCGCCAGCCTACCCGGGCGGGGAGGCGCACTTCGGGGCGACGGCGCCGGGTCACCCGTCGGCGCGACGCACGTCACACCGTGCCGTACGCCGCTCCGTACACCACCGCGAACGGCGTTCCAAGCGCCGGTCCGAACCTGTTCCCCGGCACCGTTCCGGACCCGCTCCGGATCTGTTCCCTTACGCCTGACCAGGCACGTTGTCGGGCGTCGCCGCGGTCGCCGGTCCGCTGCCGTGCGCCGGCGCCGCCGGGCGGCGCAGTGCCCGCAGCCCGTCCGCGATCTCCCCGACGTCCCCGGTCCGGCCCGCCGCCACCGCCACGACCAGGTCGTACGCCGCGTCCTGATCGATCTCCAGCATGTCGATCCCGTTGACGGCGAGGAACACGGCCGTGCTCAGCCACGCCGTCCGCTTGTTCCCGTCGACCAGCGGATGGTTGACGGCCATCGACTGGAGCAGCGCCGCCGCCTTCTCGAAGGGGCCGGGGTACGCCTGCACGCCGTACATCCGGGACCCCGGGCGGTGCACCGCCGAGCTGAACAGTCCCGGATCGCGCATCGCGACCTTCTGCCCCGCGCAGGCCGGCTCCACCAGGTCCAGCGTCTCCTGGACGGTCAGGTACTTCATCACTCCCCCAGCCTGCGCAGCAGATCCGCGTGGCGGGCCGCGTAGGTCTCCCCGAGCCGGCGGACCGTGGCGCGGTCCGCCTCCCGCTCCTGCTCCAGGTAGCGGTCCAGCGCGGCGAGCACGACCGCGTGCTCGTCACGGCCCTCCCGCTCGGCCCGGAGCCGCAGCGCTTCCCGCCGGTCCTCGTCCAGCCGCAGATCGATCGTCATACCGGGACAATACTGATCACGGGCCCCGCCGCGGTACGGCTTTTCGGGGCGGCGGCCGGCCCGGCCGCCGGACGCGCCGTACAGCCCGCAGCGCCGCCCCGTACCCCGCTACGCCGTTCCGTACCCCGCTACGCCGTTCCCTCTCCGGCTTCTGCGGCTCCTCCGGCTTCAGACGGGTGCAGAAGTACGCGCCTGCCAGCGCCACCACCGTCATCGCCACGAAGACCGCCGTGAAGGCGGCCGGGTGGGTCGGATGCACCAGGTGGGACGGCTGCCCGCCGGTGTCCACGGCCGGCGCGTGGCCGCCGGCCGCGACCGAGCCGCCGCCGAACGCCACGAACAGGACGCCGCCGATGCCCACGAACACGATGTTGCCGAGCGCGTCCGACACCTGGAGGGAGGCCGAGTTGATGCCCGCCTCCTGCGGCCGGGACAGCTTCATGAGCAGCACACCGCCGCTGGAGATCGTCAGCCCGATGCCGTACCCGGCGAGCACCCACGCGACGGCGACGATCCACGGCGTCACCCCCTCGATCAGCGCCAGCGGCACCGCGAGGACGGCGGCGGCCACGAACAGCATGCCCAGCACCATCAGCCGCTCCCGGTACGGCTCCAGCCGCGGCCTGCTCTGGGTGTACGAGCCCAGCGCCCAGGTCAGCCCGCCGCCCGTCAGGGACAGCCCGGCCAGCGTCGGGGACAGGCCGCGCTCGGTCACCAGCATCAGGGGTACGAAGCTCTCCGCGGCGAACAGCGACCCGGCGGCCAGGGCCCGCGTCAGGATCACCGACGGGAGCCCGCGCGCCGCCCGGAAGGTGCCCCGGGGCAGCAGCCGGACGATGGCGGGCCCCAGCAGGGCCAGCCCGGCCACGGCGGGGATCAGCGACAGCCAGCGCAGGTCCTGGCCCGCGTACTGGAGCAGACCGGTACCCGTGGCGGCGGCCAGAGCCAGCACGATCCGCCGCCGGTCCATGCCTCCGACGCCCCTGTCCGTACGCGCCTCGCTACCCGTTGCCTCAGTACTTGTTGCCTCCGTATCCGTTGCCCCAGTACCCGCTCCCTCCGTACCCGCTCCCTCCGTACCCGCTGCCTCCCTCCGCGACAGCTTGCGCAGCGCCGGCAGCATCACGGCCAGCGGCGGCAGGATCAGGACCGGGATGGACAGGAACACCCAGCGCCAGCCGAGGTGCTCGGTGACGGTCCCGGCGACGAGCGGGCCGACGATCACCGGCAGCACCCAGGCGGCAGAGAAGGCCGCCATCACCGACGGCCGCAGATGGTCCGGATAGGCACGGCTGGCGACGACGTACAGGGCGACGATCACCAGCCCGCCGCCGAGGCCCTGGATCCCACGGCCCGCCACGAAGATCCACATGTTCTGGGCCGAGCCCGCGACCACCAGACCCGCACCGAAGGCGGCGATCCCGGCGAACAGCGGCGCCGACGGCCCGGTGCGGTCGCACCACTCGCCGGAGAGCGTCATCGCGAACAGGCTCGCGGTGAAGAAGCCGGAGAAGGCGAAGGCGTACAGTCCGACGCCGTCCAGAGCGTGGGCAGCCACCGGCATCGCGGTGTTCACCGCACTGGCTTCGAAGGCGATCAACGAGATCACCGAGATGATGCCGCAGGTCAGCGCCCGGTACGCAGGGGAGAGCACGCCACCGCCGCGGGCGTTGGCGGGCGGTGGCTCGGGTATCTGGGCAGCGGCGGTCTCGGCGAGGGCGTCGCCCGGGTCTACGGCAGTCATCCGGTCAGGGTAAGAGGCTCGAAAGCCGGTCACCCCTGTCCCGGGACGGGAACCGGGCCGTCCCCCCGACCTACTCCCAAGGACCGAGTACGGATCACAGCACATCCCCCGCGGCCGGGACAGACCCACCCGCGCCCGCCAACCCCCTTACATGAACCGCGTGTTGCACCTTCATGACAGGCCCCCCACCACTCTTGCCCCGGCCCCCGCCCCCGGGCCTATGGTCGTCACCACACGCGGGCCCCGCTCCACCGGCCCGCGCAGAACACCACAGCCCGGCCGTGTGCCCGAGTGGCTGAGGGGCTCGCCTGCAAAGCGAGTTACGCCGGTTCGATTCCGGTCACGGCCTCCGATGCCTGGACGCCGCAGCGCTCCAGGCACTCATATACGACGCTGCCGAGAGGCCGCCCTGCCGGAACCCGGCCGGGCCGGGCGGCCATGGGCCGCGGGACCGCTGCTTCGAGCGGCCGGCGTTGATTGCGTCGTCCGGTGCGGGTGCGGACAATGCTGGAGCGGCGGGGGACTCACCGTAGGCGGTCGGTCCACCTGTTCAGGGCGTCCGGTACCGGGAGTACGGGTGGGGGCTGATGGATTACCAGGAGACGGAGTGTTTCCTCACCCTGGCCGAAGAACTGCACTTCGGCCGGACCGCAGAGCGGATGATGGTCTCGCAGGCGCGGGTGAGCCAATTGACGCGTTCTCTTGAACGCCGCGTCGGCGGTCGCCTCTTCGAGCGCACTACGCGCAGCGTCCGGCTCACCGATGTGGGCGAGCGGTATCGCGAGCGCGTGGCTCCGGCATTCCAGGAGCTGCGTGACGCGCTGGATGAGGCACGACGGGCCACGCGGTGTATCGAGGAGACCCTCCGGGTCGGATTCCTGTGTGCCACCATGGTCGTGCCCGAGATCATCCGGCGTTTCAGGGCGCGCTTCCCCGCCTGCGCGACCGAATTGCACGAAGTGCATATCGCCGATCCTCTCGGACCGCTGCGGCGGGGCGAGATCGATGTTCTCAGCCACTGGCTCCCGGTTCTGGAGGACGACCTGGAGGTGGGCCCCACGATGTCCTCCGAACCCAGGACGCTTGCCGTGCCGCTGGGCCATCCGCTGGCCTCCCGCGAGTCCATATCGGTCGAAGAACTCGCGGAGCAGCAGGTGTTCTCGCCCGCCGGAAACGCCCCGCAGTACTGGTGGGATGCTCAGTCACCGCCCTGTACGCCTTCGGGAAAGCCGATCCGCCGCGGTCAGCCGGTGGCCACCGTGCACGAAGTGCTCTCCCTCGTCGCCGCGGGACAAGGTCTCGCTCCGATGGTGCGGTCGACCGCCGAGTTCTACGCCCGTCCCGACGTGGCTTTCGTCCCCATCCACGACCTGCCGAACGCCGATGTGGCGCTGGTGTGGCGCAAGACCGGCCGGAAGCCTGTCGTGGCGGCGTTCGCGGAGACCGCCGAGACGTACGTCCAGGGGTGAGGGCGCCGACGTACGTCCGGGGTTGAGCGCGCCGGCGTACGTCCGGGTGTGAGCGCGAAGGCAGGGGGACGCGGTCGGCATTCTTCAGTTCCGCTTATCGGTTCATTCGCAGATCGCCGTTGATCATGAGGGGCCGGCTGCCAAGACTTGACCGACATGGTTACCCAAGCTGCCCCACCGCCGGTGGACATACGCCATCCCGATCTGCGCCAATGGCTCGCGCTCGTCGTGGTCCTGGCCGGCACCTGCCTGGTCGAGCTCGACCTGTCCATCGTCAACGTGGCACTCCAGCCCATCCGCAGTCACTTCGGCGCCGGTGTCAGCGAACTGGAACTGATCATCTCCGGCTACACCCTCGCGTTCGGTCTGACGCTGGTCACCGGCGGCAGACTGGGCGACATCCACGGCTACCGCAGGATGTTCATCATCGGTGTCGCCGCCTTCAGCGCCGCTTCCCTGGCGTGCGCGCTGGCCTGGGAGCCCATTCCCCTCATCGGCTTCCGCGTACTGCAGGGGGTCGCGGCGGGCCTGATGCTCCCGCAGACGCTGTCCATCATCCAGCTCGAATTCTCCGGGCGTCACCGGGCCAGGGCGTTCGGCCTTTTCGGGGCCGTCACCGGTATCGCGGCCATCATCGGGCAGATCGTCGGCGGCCTGCTCATCGGGCTGGACATCGCGGGCCTGTCCTGGCGGGCCATCTTTCTCATCAATCTCCCCATCGGCCTCGCCGCCGTCATCGGGGCCCTGCTGCTCCTCCCCGAGAACCGGAAGAAGGACCGTCCCAGCCTGGACCTGCCCGGAGTCGGGCTGCTCACCGTGGCCCTGCTGTGTGTGATCGCCCCTCTCGTCTTCGGCGGCGGAGAGCACGGACACCCCTTGCTGCTCCTGCTGGTACTTGCGGCCATTCCCGCGATGGCCGTGTTCCTTCGCCGGGAGAACCGCGCCAAACGACACCATCACCTGCCGCTCATCGATCCGGAACTCCTGCGCCGGCGCACCTTCCGGGCGGGAGTGGGGCTGTCCCTCACCTTCGTGGCAGGGAACATCGGTTTGTTCTTCCTCATTTCCCTCTACTTCCAGGGTCCGCTCGGTTTCTCCCCCCTGAAGGCCGGCCTTCTGTTCACCCCCCTCGCGCTGTGCTTCGGCATCGCCTCCCTGGTCGCCCCGAAAATCGGGCCGAAGGCGGGCCACCACGTACTGACCATCGGATATGTCATCAACATCGCAGGAACGGCCGCGCTGCTCGGCTCCGCAGCGGTATATGGCCGTCAGATGCCCGAGATCGCAATCGTCATCCCCTTGGCGGTCATCGGCTTCGGCGAGGGGCTGGGATTCACCCCGCTCATCAACATCGTGCTCGCCGGAGTCCCGGAGCGGGACGCCGGTTCCGCCTCCGGAGCGCTGGAGACCGGAATCCAGATCGGTTCCGCCCTCGGACCGGCATTGCTCGGTACGGTCTACTCAGCGACGTCCGCCTTTACGTGGGGACTGGGCGTGAATCTCCTGCTGGCCACATCGGCTCTCGCCTTCCTGCCGATGATGAGGTCCGGCCACCACACGTCAACGGACGAAAAGGACGGAGACCGAACGCCGGCAACTCCCGTCTCCGCAGGGTGAGTCGACAGATCCCGGTGTTCATTTCACGCACGCCCACGCAGTCAAGTGCGGCTCCCGGTTTTCCGGGGCCGCCTCCGGGGGAATCCGGGGGCGCCCCCGGTACTCACTGCTGGTTGGCCACGGCGGGTTTGGCGCCGAAGGGGGCCACCACGTCGCGTTCCTCGACGAGTTCGACGATGCGGATGTCGGGGGCGTCCAGGGCGGTGGGCCGGGAAGCGCGCCAGCCGTCATCGGGACGCGTTGCGCCAGGGCGCGTCCGGCCGTATGTGCGCACGGGCCAGTGCCGCGCACACTACGGTGCGCACGTCTGAGTCACGGGGAGACCGGGCGTGGTCGATCAACCCTTGTGCCACGGCGTGGGCCCGGTGCAGACCAAAACTCAGGTGTGCCTGACCCGTGCGAGGATCGTCCGGTTCCTCGGCCACGGCCAGCCCCGGGACGATCTCCCGCGCGAACACTGAGGTGGACCGGCCGAGACCGGGCCGGCCCGCAAGGCCGGCAGCCAGATCCTGGGCCACGGTGTGGCCCGCCTCGGCGGTGCTCAGGTAGACGACGGCCGCGTCACGCCGTGGGTACAGCAGCGGAGAGGAACTGATCTTGGCCCGGTAGCGCACGGTGCGAGCCTCCAGCCCATGCAACAGGTCCCTCCAGAGCGGCGGTGCGGTCCTGGCATCCTTCAGGTGGATGTACAAGCGGACGATGGAGTTCACCTCATCAGGGCGTCCGGCTGAACCGTCCACCAGGAAGAAGCCCGCGGACAGCGCGGGGCGTGCGCACGGGTAGTGCACCACGGCCCGTCCTTCCCCGGCGCTCGCGGTCACCGAGGCTGCCGGGACGAGGGTGCGTACTCCTTCCAGCGTGACGATCCGGTGGGACGGGTCGTCCCCTGATTCCGCGACCGCCGCGTACGGCACCGCGAAGGTCGTGTCACGGTGCGGCACCGCGTCCGCGAGGAGCCGCTCGTAGGACGGGTCCCGCAGCGTGCGAAGGCGGGGCGCGCCGGATATGTCCAAGCCCGTGTGGAGCACTTCGTACAGAGCATTCGCCAGTGCGTGTTGCAAGTCGTGCACGGTGTCCGCGTCCACGGTCCGGTCGCGGATGCGTGCGGTGAGCCGGGTCAAGTCCACCTCGGCCGTATCGAGCTCCGCGCTCAGACGCCAGTGCAGGGGCGCCGTCGCCCTCTCCTGTTCCGCCTGTCTCGGATGCGGCATGTCAGATGCTCCAGTTCGCTGCGCAAGCCCCACGGGGGCAGTGAAATGGGGGCGGGTCGCCCGGCAAGCCGGTAGGAGGTTGTTGCCGGGTGAGTCCGGATGTCAGATCGGCGATATCTGGCATGTCTTGCACAGCCACGTCGACCACCTGGACCTGGGCGCCGCACACGTCACCCGGCGCGACCCGGCCCGTGCGGTGCAGCACATGACCCGCGAGGCCAACGCCCTGGGACCGACGGTCTGCTGCGACCTCATCACCAGCACCACATCGGCAACAGTCACGTCCTGAACTGCGGTATCCGTTCATTTTCGGATCAGTCCTCCAGCCCGAGCGTTCTCGTCACAGCGCCGGGAGAGAGCAGGAGCGTACGAGCGATACCCATCGCAGCGCGGTCTCCGGCCGTCAGTACCGACCGCTGTGCCGACCGCGCCATGACCCGGTCGAGCAGGTGCCAGCCGGCGAACCCCGCGCTGCGGATCCACAGGGCTTCGTCGTGCGCGGCATCTCCCCGCGCGGCGTAGCCCGCACGGAATCGTTCGATAAAGGGCCGGCACCTGGCCAGTTCGCTCGTGGCACGGGCGACCGCACCGTGACCCCGGGGCTCCCCTGCAGCCTGCGCCCGCATGCTTCCGGGTGCTCCCGATGCGGCGTCGCTTTCCGGGCTTTCCGGCCCGGCGAGTTTCCGCACCGCGCGGTACAGCCATTCACCCACATACGCGCCGATGTCCCGGGCGGGATCGGTGCGCCGCAACTCTTCGAAGTCGAGCAGATACATGGCATCCCGCGCGAACAGCACCTGGTCCAGTCGGAAGTCGCCGTGCACGGGCCGGGAGACGCCATCGCTCTCCGGCTTCCGCAGCCGCCTGATGGCTTCTGCCAGTTCCCCGTCCTGTTGCAGGATGCTCCACATCCTGAGTTCCGCCCCGCTTGCCGTCCGGTGCTTTTCCAAGGACAAGGCGTTCAGCCCGGATACGGGGGGCAGCGCGTGCGGTGTCGGGTCAAGGCTCACCCGGCCCGAGGGGTCCAGGCCGTGCAGGGCACCGATGGTCTCACCGATCCGGTGGGCGTCCTCCTCTCCGAAGGCACCCGAATCCGCCCGTTCGGCCCCGGTCACCGTGTCCGGCAGCCATTCGAAGACGACCAGGACGTCCTCCATGCTCCAGCCCAAACAGCGTGGCCCCCGCACGATGCTCTGCTCCGTGTACCTCAGCAGCTCATGGAAGGCGAGGATGTTCGTGAGGCGCCGCCGTGCGTCGTCCAAGGGGCCGCTCAGGTGTTTGACGAAGAGTTGGGTACCCTCGGTCGTGAGGCCCGACCAGTTGTTGTTGCGTCCGTTGTACGAGGTGAGATGGGCGGGGTCGAAGGTGCCGAGGCCCAGCCGCCGCAGTAGTCGCGCTACTGCTGGTACCGATTCCAGGCTTTCGGGCCGGGCCCGGTACCGATGGTCCACCAGTGTCATCGTGCCTCCCGTGGCGAAGTCTTGAAGGCCGCGGACCGCGGCAGGGCGGGAACGTCCTCCAATCGCTCGTACCGAAGCACCCGCAGGTCAGCGACTTGCTCCAGGGGTACGGCGAGGGCTTCGGCGTCTCCCACCACCACGGTGTCGAGCACCTCCGGCGAGAAATGGGCGAGCGCGGCCTCGGCCACCTCCGTCCGGCCGGTGCCGGCGAGACGCCGCGCATAGGCCCGGTCCCAGTCCGGCGGGGCGCCTTCCGCGACGACGTTCACCAGAGAGGTCGCGTACGAGGCCGGTGAGGCGGTGGAAGTGACCAGTCGGCCGGCCAGCAACTGCTTCGCGGCAGCGATCTCCGCCGGGTCGGGCGGGGTGTGCACCATGGCCGCCAGTTCCGCCCGTGTCTCGTTCACAGCGGCTGCCGCGTCACGCTCGTTCACCGCCAACCGGATCAGGAGGGTGGATCGGCCCGCGATGATTTCCATGGCGGAGCCGGCGAGATACGCGTAGCCCCTGTCCTCCCGGACTTTCCTGGTCAGCCGGGACCCCACGCCGTCACCGAACACCACGTTGGCGATGTCGAAGGCGGGACTGCGGTCATCGGTTCGCTCAGGCATCGTGCCGAACATGAGGACTTCCGCCTGGGCCGACTTCGGGCGGTGGAGAAGGGTGAGTTCACCGGCGGCCGACGGAATCGACGGCGGCGGGAAGACATCGTGGGGCGGCGGCCCGCCGGACCAGTCCATGAAGGCCAGGCGCACCAGGTCGGCGAGCTGCGCTGCCTCGACATCCCCGACCAGGACCAGGGTCGCGCCGGCCGGGTTGAGCCGACTGTGATGCAGATGTCGTATCTTTTCCGGCTCGACACGAGCCAGGGCTGCGGGGGGCGGCAGGTCACAGGGCTGGGCATACGCGGGATACCACCGCCGTAACAGTGCGGCCAGTGCCATCCACCGGGCCTCCGCGCGCCCTATGCCGACATGCGCGGTGTGCTTCTGCCGAGCCTCGGCGATGGCGTCATCACCGTAACGTGGCCGGGCCAGGCAGGCTGCGATTTCGTGCAGCACCGGCTCCAGGAACACTGTCGGCGTGTAGCCGAAGATGCCAAGGCGGTCGATGCCTCTGGCGGCGTTGATATCCGCTGTCGCCCATGCTTCGCGCCGCGTGGAACACACCTCTGCGGCGGGGCGCAGGAGCACGGCGCCGAGGATATGCGCATGCGCGGCGTGCGCCTCGCCCACACCCGCGAAAGGGATACTGAGCCGGATCTCGACCAGTGGCACGCTGTGGTCCGGCACCACGATCAGCCGCAGGCCATTGGGCAGCGTGGTGTCCAGCAGGTGCCGTGCTGTCGTCAAGGAGTTCATGACGCGACGGCCACCTCTGTCCCGGCGGTACGGCCGGGAGGCGCGCTTCGCGGGACAAGCCGAAGCACCGCTCGTGAAGGGGACAGCAGACGGGTGACCGCCCGTTGGACGGATGTGGTATCCAACGCCGCGACCCGTTCGGGCAGTTCGTCGACGAGTTCCGCTCTGCCATGGAGCAGTTCGTATGCCCCCATGGTGCGGGTGTGTGCCAGCAAATCGGCGTTGCGCCGGTAAAGCCGGGCCGCCAGACGGTTTCGCGCGCCAGGAACGAGTGCGCCGATGGTGTCCCTCGCCGCGAGCCGGGCCAGCTCCTCGTCGATCTCGGCGACCGTGTCCTCTGGTTCGACGCCCGGCCGGCAGGTCACGACGATCGCCAGTGTGTCCGGCGCGCGGGCGTCCAGAGAGTTGAACAGACCACAGCCCGCCGACACCCGGACGGCAAGCGCCTTGTCACGTACCAGCCTCGTGTGCAGCGCGCCGGAGAAGTCACAGGCGAGGATCTCGCACAGTGCCATATGGGCCAGGTAGGCGGTCAGGTCGGAGCCAGGGTCCGGCAGCCGGTACCCGAGTGCCAGGGCCGGCAGCGGAGCGTGCACGTCCGTGTGCGTGCCCCGCACGGTGCGTTCGGGCACCGGCTCTTGCAGCGTCGGCGCGGGCGGGCGGGGCCGGGAAGGCAATACACCGAACAGCTTGTGGATCAGCTTCAGCACGCCGGGGACATCGAAATCCCCGGATACCGTGAGCACGGCATTGGACGGGACGTAATACGTGCGGTGGAATTCCACCGCGTCCGCAACAGTCACAGCATCCAGATCGGACCATTCACCGTACCCGTTGTGCGCATTGGGGTACGTACGGTACAGAAGCGCGGGCAACGGAATCCACGGGAACCCACCGTACGCCCGGTTCATAATGTTCGTCCGGATCTCTTCCTTCACCACTGCCCGCTGGTTACCGAGGCTTTCGTCACTGACGACCAGAGAATCCAGCCGGTCGGCCTCCATGGCGAGGACCTCGGCCAGGCCGTTTTTCGGCAACAACTGGAAGTAGTCGGTGTAGTCCGGATGCGTGGTGCCGTTGATGGAACCGCCGAGGCCCTGTACGTAATTCCAGTGCGCCAGCTTCGGGTATTTCCCGCTGCCCTGGAACATCAGGTGTTCAAAAAGATGCGCGAAACCGCTGAATGCCGGCGGCTCGGACCGGAAACCGATGTCATAGTGCATACAGACCGCGACCAGCGATGTCCCTCGCCGGGGGGCGAGCAGGACTTTCAGGCCATTGTCCAGAACGATACGGCGCACCACGGGCACCCGGACTCCTTCCACGAGCCCCCTCGCGAAGACGGGCCCCAGGCCAACGGGGGCGTGGAACGGTCCACGCCCCCGCGCTATCATTTGAGCGGGGATGCTGGGGACGACTCGATACTTGACGGGATCAGTCGACTCCGGCATTCCCATTCAGAAACCGGCACTGAGCAGCGTCAGCAACCCTGCCAGATGGAGACCACGACGCTGGCGACGGTGACGAGCGAGCCGGGCGCGCCATCAACGTCCTGCGTCGCGGCGGCCAGCTCCTCGGCGTCGGCGTAGGTGGTGTAACCCTCGAAAAGCTGCTCGGCGTCCATGGGACTTCCTTTCTGTTGAACATCCACGCCCCGGTTTTCCGCGGGCGCTGCTTACGAAGTCTTTTATAGCACCGGACAAGCATTCAAGGGAAGACTTTTCCCGGCGCATTGAAACTTTGGCAAGACATCCGTGCGGGCATGCCAGAAAGGGCCGGGTGCGATTTCATCCGGCCGTTGACGATATGGAATGCGAGTATGTGTAACCAGAAAAGGGCGAGCTATTTTTCAGCTCCCCTGGGCGGCACGCTCTGCCTCCTCCGCGAGGATGTCCACGGTGAGGGTCGCCCACTCATCGCCCCATCCGACGTAATCACAAGCATCCCTCATGTGCGCGAGCATTCCCAGTACGGCGACTTCACGGGCATCTTCCAACGCCGGCCGATCACACGCGTCGGCGAAAGCACGCGTGATCAACGACCATTGCGCCGCCGCCTCCGCCCCGATTCTCCTGCGGACCATGCCACGCAACTCAGCCAGTTCGCCGAGTACCCACCCGATATCGAGGCAGGGCCGGCCCGCGGCCATGTCCTCACCGGCCAGCAGGCTGCCCGAACCATTGGTCAGGTCGGGCACGACCACTCCGGTTCCCGGTCGCCCGTGCAGGAGGACCGGAGCTGGAGTGTCCGTCAGAAACCACCGGCACCGCTCCCGCAGATGCCGCAACCGAGTGTCTCCCAGCCGCCTTCTGACCACGGTGTACAACCGCACGGTCCCCTCTTTGCGGAAGTCGCGGGAGAACCAAGGCTCCAACCTGAGCAGACCGGGGTATTTCCGCCGCGTGAGCCCCTCGGCCGGCACGGTGTGCAGTGCGCCTAGGGTGCGGGCAAGGTCCCTCAGCAACACGCGGCCTTGCGCGTACGCGTCCTCCGGCGGGCTGGTCATCAACAGGGTCGCCAACGAGTCGGGACCGCCCACCGGGTAGATGAGCCGGTGGCCCTCCTGTTGTGGCAGCGAAAGGCGCAGCCCCACGGCCGGCAGGGCGCGCAGGTGGCGCAGCGTGGTGGCCGAGGGCATACGTTCCTGGTGCGGCTGTCCGGGGCCGGCGGTCCGCACCCATCGGTACGCTGCCGGCCCAGGACACCGATACACGGCGGTCCGGGTGAGCTCGGTACCGTACTCAGCGATCAGTTCTCCATCGGAGTGCAACCGGATCCCCTCCTCGCACCGCTCGCTCAGGCCGACCGTGCCGGCAACGCTTCCATCAGTCTCAGCAGCTTCGGCAACTCGGGCGGGATATAGGCATCGTCACGGCCGGTGGTGCTGCTCGGGCCGGGCTGAGGAGGTATGACGCAGACGTTGGGCCGCTCCCGCAGTTCTTTCATGTGCCGGGCCAGCACCGGGTTGTCGATGGCCCCTGGCGGGAGGGACGGGGCCACGCCGATGGGCGCCTGGGTGCACTGCAACGCGAGCATGGCCGGAGTGTCGCCCATGCCGGTGGCGAGCCTGCTGATGAAGTGCACCGTGGCCGGGTACACCGCCACGGCCTCGGCCCACAGCGACCATTCGACGTGCAGCGCTTTGGTCCGTGGTTCGTCCGGCCACATGTCAAGCAGCGCTTCACTGGAGTTGATGGCCGACAGCGCCTCACGCGTCACAAAACGCTCAGCACTGCGTGTCACCACGACACGGCACTCCACATCCGGCAGCACGATGCTCATCCACTTGACCCAGTAGGGCAGGAAGGTGACGCCGATCGCTCCCGTACCCACCAGGAGGAGCCGTCGCGGGGTGAAGGTGAACCCCGCGCCGGCCGGTTCGGAAGTCTCAGACATCTTTGCCTCTCAGTTCCGCGACGACCTCCCGAAGATCAGCCAGTGCTGCCTCCACCCCGTACCGGATCAACACGCCTCCGGGAGAGAGCGCCACCTCGTCCACGTTCGAGCGCGCGTAATCGGCTACCTGCTCGGCGATCTCGCTCGCAGAACCCGTGAGGAAAACACCGGAATCCACCAGTGCGGCGGCGCTCCGCGCGGGTTCCCCGGGATCGACGTCCACCCCGGCCCTACGCAGCATGGCTGCGTAGGGCGCCGCGCCCAGGTGTCCGCCGTTCGCCGCCAGCACCAGTTCCCGGGGGTCGCGTCGGGGGCGGTCCACCGCGAAGTGCAGCAACGTCACGATGCGCGGGGCCGCTCTGCCCCGGCTCTGTGCGCCTTCGTACAACGCCGGTGCCAGCACGTTCTTGATGTACGGCGCGGGCGTGAGCCAGGTGATGGCCACATCGGCGACCTCTCCCGCGACCTTCGCCATGTTGGCGCGGAGCACGCCGGCACCGACTTCGACCTCCGGCCGGCCAGACGGCAGCGGAGGAATCATGCCGTTCAGGCAGTAGTAGTCACCGGAGCGCTCGACCAGTTCCCCGTTCACCAGCGCCCGTACCATGGACAGGTATTCACGGGCAGCGGTCAGTGGACTCGCGTACGCCGTCCCGCGCAGGGAAGAAGCAAATTCCACGGCTCCGGGGCCGTATCCCGCCACCATTGGCTGTCCGGTGAGCATGGCTGCCGAACGTGCTTGAACGGCGGCTTCGAAGGGATGCCGCAGCGGCATCAGGCCGACCGATGTCCCGACGGGAACTTTTATCCCCCTGCCGGCGAGGTACGCGAAAAGGTGATGCGTATCGATGGTCAGGTTCTGCCCCATCCACAACCGGGCCAGGCCGGCCTCCCGAACCAGTTCAGCGAAGCCTTCCACCATTTCCGCCCGGAGTACCGATCCCGGAAAGAAGACGGATACTTTTGGGGTCGATAACGAGGTGGCGGTCATGGAACCTCCGGGAATACGTTGGTTTCCGTGCGACCTGGCGCCGGTTGTCCGCATACCCTCAATAAATCCGCCCCGGCGCTGTGCGCGGTGGCATGACCAGCCGGGCCCGGTAATTCGCGGTCCGGAGCCTTCATGTTCACGCATTACTCCTCGGGTGCGCGTTCGGCACGCAGAGCTTTGAACAACTGCTCCGGTACGTCCGCAGAGATATGAATGGCGGTCACCTCGAAGGGCTCCCCGTCACCCAGGTCGACTGATACCGGCGGATCCAGATTGATCCGGACATTGACCGAGCTTCCGACGGCGCAGACCAGCTCCGCGGGCGCTCCGGGAACGCGGCGCAGCCCCCGGCCCTCGATCGTCCGTATCCCTCTCGACGCCGACCGGACAGACTGACGGGGCAGCGTTACGCTCCCCAGGAACCCCGTACGCAGCAGGACCTTCGAGCGCGAGACGACATGAGGGTGCCGCGCCAGGGCCGCCAGTACGCCGAACCCCGTGAGAATCACCAGCGCTTCCAGTACCGCATGCCCCCAGCGCAGGTGAGGCGGCAGGATACTGGAGACGAGAAAAGCGAGCGGAATTTCCGAAAACGTCAGCACCGCCACCATCTGTCGGAAGTTCGACGAATGACGGACCAGGGTGACCCCTTCCCCGTTTTCGCCGAGCGGACGCCTTGTCGCCCAGGCAATCAACGCCCCGGCAAGTATGGATAACTGTCGCCGCCCGGCGGGTTTCGGATCGGCACACCCCAGCAGGTCCGTCACCACTCCACCCCTGTCCACACCGCAAGGCCGGCCCTCTCAGCGGAGAATGAATGCCCGGACCATAAAATGGAATATACCCTTCCGATTCTCTGCCCCAGGCGAACGCCATCTGGCTCCCGTAGGCAAGAACTTGACACCGGACGCTACCCGACGAGTGATCAATGCGCAATAAAGATAAATAAACTGGCCGGTACGTTCAGATTGGCGCGGCCGGCTCTTCGGGTTGCATAAGTGAGCGATGACTGCACGCCGAGAAATTGATGAGCGCATGCCTGGTGCCGCGATTTTCACATGCCGAAAAGACTGCCACGGAAGATGCGTGACAGCTACATCAATTCACAGCTTACATATAGAGAACTGGCGCAATCCGGCGCGGGCGGTGAGCACCGCCGTTCATGCCCGGGACACCACTGCTTCACCGAACCGGGCGCGCTCCACGACTGCATCCGCGAACCGGACCAGCGACCAGGATTCCCTCGTTCCGCCTGACGGCCGGCCGGGCGGTGCGGTGTCCGTTTCGCGGATCGCTTGGCCCCGCGCGTACGGGGACGGCCCTGGTACACGCGGGGCCCGGAAACGGCCGTCAGTGCTGCGCCACGGCCGCCTGGGGGCGGATGGGGAGGCGGCCGATGGGGCGGCCGGTGGCGGCGCGGACGGCGGAGGCGACGGCCGCGGGGGCCGTGACGACCGGGACGGCGCCGGCGGGTTTGGCGCCGAAGGGAGCCACCACGTCGCGTTCCTCGACGAGTTTGACGATGCGGATGTCGGGGGCGTCCAAGGCGGTGGGCAGGGGGTAGCCGGTGAGGTCGGGGTGGCGGACCTGGCCGCGGGTGGTGCGCAGGTTCTCCATCAGGGCCGCGCCCAGGCCCTGGGTGACGCCGGCTTCGATACGGGCGCGGAGCTGGCGGGGGTTCAGGACGCGGCCGACGTCCTGCGCCACCGTCATGTCCACCACACGGATGGTGCCCAGTTCGATGTCGACGTCGGCGACGCAGCGGATGGCGCAGAAGGCCAGGCCCACGAAGGCGTCGCCCTGGCCGGCCTCGTCCAGGGGTTCGGTGGGGTGCGGGCGGCACTGGGCGGTGGCCCACAGTTCCTTGCCGTCCAGGGCCTCGGCGACGGTGGTGCTCAGGACCCCGTCGTACGAAGTGATCTTGCCGTCGTTGATCTGGAGGAGTTCGGTGGACATGCCGAACTTGTGGGCCAGCGGCTGGAGGAGCTGCGTACGGACCATCTTGGCGGCCCGCTCCACGGCGCCGCCGGAGACCCAGGTGTGGCGGCCGTGGCAGGCCGGACCCGCGGGCGGCTGGTCGGTGTCGACGCCCGCGACATGGACCTCGTCGATGCCCAGGGTCTCCTGGACGATCTGGCGGGCCAGCGTGGAGAAACCGGAGCCGGTCTCGACGGCGGCGCAGATGACGGTGGCGACCGAGCCGCTGACCTTGACGGTGGCCGTGGAGACCTCGTCCGTACCCTCCGCGCCGAGCATGTGGACCATGCCGAGCGCGTAGCCGACGCCACGGCGGACGGCGGACGGCTCGCCGGCGCCCTCGGGTCCGCCGGGCAGCAGCCAGTCCTCCTCCGGGGTGTCCTTGGGGAGTTCGGGCAGCGGCGCTTCCTTGACGGCGCGCAGGAGTTCGGCGACCGGCGCCGGGCAGGTGACGGTCTGGCCGGTGGGCAGCAGGTCACCGGTGGCCATGACGTTGCGCTGCCGGATCTCGGCCGGGTCCAGGCCCAGCTCGGCCGCCAGCTTGTCCATCTGGCCCTCGTAGGCGGCGCAGACCTGCAGGGCCCCCTCGCCGCGTACGTGTCCGGACGGCGGGTTGTTCGTACGGACCGCCCAGCCCTCGATGAAGGCGTGCGGGACGACGTACGGGCCGCAGGCGAAGGAGACGGCGGCGGCCAGCGCGTCGGCGGAGGTGTCCGCGTAGGCGCCGGCGTCCATCAGGATCTGCGCCTCGACCTTGACGAGTTTGCCCTCGCTGTCCGCGTGGTGGCGGTAGCGCAGCAGGGTGGGGTGGCGGTGGGCGTGGCCGAGGAAGGACTCCTCGCGGGTGGCGACGATCTTGACGGGGCAGCCGGTACGCAGCGCCAGCAGTCCCAGGGGGAGCTGGATGCCCGGGTCCTCGCGGTCGGCCATCGCGCCGGGGACGCCGGTGACGACGACCTTGACGCGCTCCGGCTCCAGCCCGAAGCAGGCGGCGGCCAGGTCACGGTCGGTGTGCGGGTCCGTGGAGGCGGTGTAGATCTCCACGCCGCCGTCGGGCCGCGGCACGGCGAGTCCGGCCTCGGCCCCGATGGGGGCCGGGTCCTGGCGGCCGATGCGGTACAGGCCCTCGACCATGACGTCGCCGGTGGCGGTGGGCTCGCCGAAGTGCAGGGGGATGTGCCGGATCAGGTTGCCGTCCGGGTGCAGCGGCTCGGCCTCGAAGGCGAGCTGCGGGTCGGTGACGGGGTCCAGCAGTTCGTACTCGACGGCGATGGCGGCGGCGGCCAGCCGGGCCGTGTCGGGGTGGTCGGCGGCGACCGCGGCGATCGGCTCGCCGTGGTGGCGCACCTCGTCCTTGGCGAAGACCGGGCGGTCGGGGGTGCCCCGGCCGTGCCCGGCGTCCCCCGGCACGTCCTGATGGGTGACCACGACCCGTACCCCGGGCATCTCGGCCGCGGGCTTGGTGTCGATGGACAGGATGCGGGCGCGGGGGTGCGGTGAGCGCAGGATCGCGGCCCACAGCAGGCCCTCGGCCCACAGGTCCGCGGCGTAGGGGAAGATGCCCTGCGTCTTGGCCGGCGCGTCGGCGGGCGGCAGGGAGACGCCCAGACCGTGCGGCGGCGGTTCGACGGGGACCTGTGTGCCCGCGGCGGGCGTCGCGGTGACGGCACCGGCGCCGTCGGTCGTGCCGGTCATGCGGAGCCTCCCGTCTGCGGGTCGGCGCCCGGGCCCTGGTGGTGGGGGGCGTGCGGGTGGTGGCCGTGAGGGTGGTGGTTGCCCTGGAGGTCGGCGGGGCCCGCCTGGTGCGGGATGCGGGCGGTGTCCGGTGGCTCGCCCGCGCCGAAGGCACCGGCGGCTTCCGCCTCGGTTGCCTCCGCCGCCTCGGCCGCCTGCGCCGCTTCAACCGCGGCCTCGGCGGCCTCCTGACGGGTCTGGACGACCTCCTTGACCGCGTCGAGCACACCGCGGTAGCCGGAGCAGCGGCAGAGGTTGCCGCACAGCGCCTGCCGGGTCTCCAGCTCGGTGGGGGCGTGATTGCCCTCCAGCAGGTCGTGGACGGTCATCGCCATGCCGGGTACGCAGAAACCGCACTGCACGGCCCCGGACGCGGCCAGCGCGCACTGGACGTCGGACGGCGCGCCGTCCTGGGCCAGGCCCTCGACCGTACGGACCTCGCTGCCCGCGGCGGTCGCGGCGGGCACCAGGCAGGACGCCACCAGCCGGCCGTCGACCTGTACGGAACAGGCCCCGCACTCACCCTGCGAGCAGCCGTCCTTGGCCCCGGCGAGGCCGAGCCGCTCGCGCAGCACGTACAGGAGGGACTCGCCGATCCAGGCGTCGGTGACGGGGCGGTCGGCGCCGTTGACGCGCAGGACGTAGGAGGTGTGGGGGTGTTCGGTGTGGGGGTCCGGTTCGTGGGCCTGGGGGTCGGGGTGGTGGGCCCCGGGGTCGGGGTCGTGGGTGGCGGGTGCCTGGTCGGCGGGGGGCGCCGGGGGGCGTCCGGAGCCGGGTCCGCGGCGGGGGTGGGCTCGGGGGCGGACTCGGCGCCGGGGGCCCGGTCGACGGTTTCGGGCGCTTGGCCGGCTTTTGCCGTTTGGTCGGCTGCTGCCGGTTCCGCTGCTTCCGTACGCTTCGCCGGCTCGGGCAGTTCCGACGGTTCCGCCGGCTCGGACGGTTCCGCTGCCTTCGGTGCCGCTTCTGTGGCTTCTGTAGCTTCCGTGACTTCCGTGGCTTCTGCGGCCTTTGGGGCTTCCGATGCGGCGGAGGGCTCGGGGGCCTCCTCCGCAGCCGGGGCCTGGGCGGTGGCCGATTCGTCGGAAGGTTCGCCGGCGTCCGGGGCCTTGGCGGCGGTCTCCGGCTCGACGGCGACGGCGAACGTGCCGGAGGTGTCCGGCTGTTCCGCGTCGGCGACGGGGATCGACCACTGGCCCGTCCCGACGGCGGGCGCGGCGGCGTCCCCGGCAGCACCGGGGGTACCGGTGGCCCCGAGGGCATGCGCGCCCTCTGATTCCCGCTCCAGCTCCGGCCCCGGCTCGGGTGCGGACGGGGCGGCGGGCGGCCACTGGGCCAGTGCGTCGGCCGGCAGCGACCAGTGGCCGGTCGAGGCCGGGGCGGGTCCGGCCGCCAACGGGCCGGCGCCGGACGGGTCGCCCGCGGACGGTTCGGCGGCAGAGGCGGACGCGGCGGACAGCTCGTCGGCGGACTGCCCGGCGGAGGCCAGGGGAACGCCGTCCCCGAGGCTGTCCCCGTACGCCGTGCCCGCGTGCCCGCCGTGGCTCTCGCGAACGCTGAGGCCCTCATGGCCGGCGTGCGTTTGATAGCCGGCGCTTTCGTCCGCGTATGCCGCGTTCGTACGGCCCGCGCCCGGGTACTCCTGAGCCGGGTACTCGTGCCCCTGGTACTCGGGCGCCGCGTGCTCCCCCCCGTTCCCCGTACGGGCCGTGGCGCCGTCCGCCGTGACCGCGCCGAAGTCCCAGTGACCGGTCGCGGCGCCGCCGTTGGTGTCGTGCACGCCCGGCACACCGTGTGCGTCCGGCACGCCGTGCACGTCCGGCACACCGTGCGGATCCGAAGCACCCTGTACGTCCGGAGCACCGTGCACGTCCGAGGCGCCGTACGCCCCGTACGCGGCACCGGCGCCGTACGCACCCGCGTACCCGGTGCCCGCGTCCGTACCGTTCCGGTCGACCAGGTACTCGCCGGACTCCTCCAGGCTCTCGTCCGCGACCGTGGGGATCGTCCAGTGACCGGTCGTCCCGCTGCCGGCCGCCGTACCGCCCGCGACCGGCCAGTCCACCTGCATCCCGGTGCCGCCGTGACCGCCGGGCGGCACCTGCGGCGCCGACGGGGAGGGCGGTGAGGACACGGCGGAACCGGACCCCGGCTCCGACCCCGGCTGCGCAGCGCCCGGGGCCTGCGGCGAAGCACCCTCGTCCGCCGTGGCGGCCGTCGCGCCACCCATCGGCGCACCAGGGACCGCGCCATGAACTGCGCCGGGGAGCGCGCCATGAACCACACCGTGAACCGCGCCGGGGACCGCGTCCGCGAACGGCATCGTCCACTGGCCGGTCCCCCCGGGGTCGGCGCTCGCGGCTGGAGTGGGCGGGGCGAAGGAGGACGGCGGGGTGTAGCCGTGGCCGGGTGCGGCGAGCGGGTCCTCGCCGTACGCACCCCAATCGCCCGAAGTGCCCGTTCCGCCCCCGGTGTCCGTCGCGCCCTGAGCACCCGGGTACGCCCCGGCGCCGTACGCGCCGGGGTAGCCCGTGGTGAAGCCTTCCGGGAGCTGCACGAAGGCCGTGGCCTCCGATTCGTACTCCCCGCCCGGCGGCAGCGGCTCCCACCGCTGCTGCGGGTGCGGATGCGGCTGCTGGGGCTGCTGCGGCTGCTGGTCCGGTGCGTCGCTCACGAGAGCGCCCTCCCAAGTGCTCGGCGGGCCAGGGCTGCCACCGTACGACGAAGATGCAGGGCGGCGGGCGGCAGGGCCTGCGGTGCGCCGCCGTCCGTGCCCTCCGGGGACCCGGGCCGGGGCATCGGGTCCGGGATGCAGGCGGCGGCGACGTACTCGCCGAAGGCCGTCAGCGCCTCGGGGACCAGGGCCCGTTCGCCGTCCCAGTCGATGATCGAGGCCACCCACTGCTCGGCCTCCAGCGGCCTCAGCGGCACCGTGGCCACCGCGCCGACCGCGCAGCGCACCCCGCGCCGCGCCGGGTCCAGGACCAGGGCCACCGAGGCGGTCGCCCGCCCGGGGCCCGTACGGCCGGTGGCCTTCAGGAAGGTCTGCGGGGCGTGCAGCAGCGGCACCCGTACGAAGCCGAGCAGCTCACCGGGGCGCAGCATCTCGCGCCCGGCGAGCAGGTGGCTGACCGGGATCTCGCGGCGGGCGCCGTGCGGCCCGGCGATGATCAGGGTCGCTTCGAGGGCGGCGAGCACGGGCAGGGTGTCACCGGTGGGCGCGGAGGTGACGATGTTGCCGCCGAGCGTGCCGGCGTTGCGGACCTGTGGGGGGCCGGCCGCGCGGGCGGCGGCGGCCAGGGCCGGGATGAGCGCGGCGAAGTCGGGGCGTCCCATACGGGCGAGGGTCAGCCCCGCGCCGAGCAGGGCATGGCCGTCCTGGTACTGCCAGCCGCGGATCTCGCTGATCCGGCCCAGGCCCACCAGGGCCGCGGGTCTGAGCAGCCCTGCATTGACGGCGGCCATCAGGTCGGTGCCGCCCGCGACGGGCACGGCGGCGGGCATGGCGCCGAGTGCCGCCACCGCCTCGTCCAGCGAGGCCGGCAACGTCACCGTCTGCGACGCCTGCGGTGCGTGCGTGGTCAACGAGCTGCCCCTTCCCCGGTGTCCCGGCTGTTCCGCTCCGCCGTACGGTACGTGCTCACGGCCCGGACGTGGCAACTCTGGCACATCATCCCAGGGCCGCGGCGCGAGGGTGCGCGAACGGGCGATCCGTCCCCGCTGCACCCCTTCGTCCGGCGGCCCGCCCGCGGGCCCGCCCGCCGGTCCTCATGAAGGACCGCGGACGCATGGGCGTACCCGGGGTGGCCGTCACCCCCGCTGTCACCCCCACTATCACCCCTACGGCACATAGTGCGTGTATCGCATCTACAGCACATCTCGCATGTCACACATGTACCCCGCGTAGGGCACGGAGCTTGCACAGTCCGTGGCACGGCCCTTGGCGCAGTCCCTGGCGCAGCCCGTGGCACAGTCCGCGTATCGCGCATACCTCACGTAACAGACCACACGCCACATCCCGCCGGTAACTCCTGCCTCCGCCATCGCGCTTGCACCACGTGTCGCATCTGCCGGAATGAACTGATACATCCGGCATGCCGTGATTGCCCGGCGGCGGCAGTGTGGGGGCACCACGGTCCCAGGGATCTGCCCACCGGACGCGTCCCTTCCGCTCCGGCTCACACGTTTGGGGGCGACCCCTCGATCGGGCGTCCGAGCACGCCGGGCCGCCGCTGCCACGGCCGCGGGCCGCCGGGCGGGCGGTAGTCGACCCCGAGGGCGTCAAGGCGCGCATAGTGGACGGTCATTCGCCGCAGGAAGTCCGCGTGGTCGCGGGCGGCCGGCTCCGGCAGCGCCGACCAGGCGACCTCGGCGAAGGCCGCCAGCCGCGGGAACGCCTGGTAGTCCACCCGCGAGGGGCTGTCCAGGACCTCGGTCCAGAGGTTGGCCTGGGTGCCCAGGATGTGTGCGGCCTGCTCGTCCGTCAGTTCCGGCGGGACCGGCTCGAAGCGGTGGACGTCCTCCAGGGTCCGTACGTAGCCGATCGGTACGGGTTCGTCGGGGCCGCCGTCCTGGCGGTGGTCGAAGTACACCTGCTGTTCGGGGCACATGACGACGTCGTGGCCGGCCCGGGCGGCGGCGAGGCCGCCCGCGTAGCCGCGCCAGGAGGAGACCGCGGCGCCCTCGGCCAGGCCCCCTTCGAGGATCTCATCCCAGCCGATGAGCCGTCGGCCGCGCGCGGCGAGCCAGCGGTCGAAGTGCCGGATGAACCAGCTCTGGAGCCCGTCCTCGTCCGCCAGGCCCAGTTCCTTGATGCGCGCCTGGGCGGTGGGCGAGGCCCGCCACTGGTCCTTGGGGCACTCGTCGCCGCCGATGTGGACGAAGCGGGAGGGGAAGAGGGCCAGCACCTCTTCCAGGACGTGTTCGTAGAAGCGGAGGGTGTTGTCAGTGGGGGCGAGTACGTTCTGATTGACGCCCCAGGTGTCCCAGACTTCGAGGGAGTTGGTGTCGATGACATCGGTGTTGCCGAGCTCCGGGTATGCGGCGATGGCGGCCTGCGAGTGCCCGGGGACGTCGATCTCCGGGACGACGGTGATATGCCGCTCGGCGGCGTAGGCGACGATCTCGCGGAGGTCGTCCTGGGTGTAGTAGCCGCCGTGCGGGCGTTCGTCCCACAGGGGTGAGGCGCGGTGCCCGACCTTGGTCCGCCTGCGCCAGGCCCCGGTCTCCGTGAGCCTGGGGTAGCGCTTGATCTCCACGCGCCACCCCTGGTCGTCGGTGAGATGGAGGTGGAGCACGTTCAGCTTGTGCGCGGCGAGCAGGTCGATCCAGCGCAGCACGCCGTCCTTGGGCATGAAGTGCCGGGCCACGTCGAGCAGCATGCCGCGCCAGGAGAAGCGGGGCGCGTCCCGTACGGACACGGCGGGCAGCGGCCACTGCCGCCGGTCCGGGTCGACCGGTGCCCTGCGGAAGGCGTCCGGGCCGAGCAGTTGACGCAGGGTCTGGGCGCCCCAGAACAGCCCTGCCTCGTCACCGCCGTCGATGACGACACACGGCCCCGCTTCCGGACCGCCGATTTCGAGGGAGTAGCCCTCGGGGCCGAGCTGTCTTTCCGTGTCCGGGGACAGCCGGAGCAGGACGCGGTTCCCTCGGTCCTGGGGCGAGGCGTGGTCCCCGGTCCAGTTGGTGGCGCCGGGCGCGGGCGCGGGTGCCAGCGGGAGGCCGGTGGCCGCGCCGACGGCCGAGCGCAGCCAGCGCGCGACGCGTTCGGTGCCGGGGCCCGCGTCCAGTACGGTCCGCTCGTCCAGGACGCAGGGCTCACCGGTCGCGGGCCGGGTGCGGCGGGCCTGGCGCGGTGCGGGGACGAGGTCGGTGACCGCTTCCGCTTCCGCGCCGCCGCCCTGGTCCGCCTTGGTTTCCGTCCTGTCGGTCATGCGTGTGTCCTTGTCGTCGAAACCATCGGCGCCATCGGCGCCCATCGGTGCCGTCCATCGGTCATGGTGGTGTCAGTCCTTCACCGCTCCGCCCAGTCCCGAGACGAGCCGGCGCTGTGCGAGGACGAAGAAGACCAGCACGGGTACGGTCATCACCGTCGACGCCGCCATGATCCCGCCCCAGTCGTTCTCGTCCGGTTTGAAGAACACGAGCAGGGCCATCGGGAGGGTGGAGTTCTCCGTCGCGCTGATGATGAAGGACTTGGCGAACAGGAAGTCGTTCCAGGTGGAGATGAAGGAGAAGACGCTGGTCGCCACGAGCCCGGGGAAGACCAGCGGGAAGAGGATCTGCCACAGGAAGCGGGTGCGGGAGGCACCGTCCAGACAGGCCGCCTCCTCCAGCGCCTCGGGTACGGCCTTGACGAAGCCGCGCAGCATCCAGATCGCGAAGGGCAGGGAGAAGGCGAGGTGCGGCAGGATCAGCGAGCCGAGGGTGTTCAGGCCGATGCCGGGTACGGCGTCGCCGACGTCCCGCATCAGGAAGAACAGCGGGATCGTCAGCGCTTCCACGGGCACCATCTGCGCGACCAGGAACATCACGAGCAGCGTCGTACGGAACCGGAAACGGAAGCGGGTGACGGCCGTGGCCGCCAGGAAGGCGATCAGCGCGGAGGCGATGACTACGGCCCCCGCCACGAAGAGGCTGTTGAGGAAGTAGCGCCCGAAGTCGTGCTGCTGGAAGACCCGGCGGAAGGCGTCCAGGGAGGGGTGCAGGGTCCAGGGGCGGGGGTCGGTGGACTGGATCTCGCCCGCCGGTTTGAAGGCGGAGAGCACCATCCAGTAGAGGGGGAAGGCGACGGCGGCGGCGAGCAGCAGCGCGCCCGCCTCGGCGGCCGACCGTCCCGGCCGCCGGATGCGCGGCGTACGGACCGTACTCACCATTCCTCCCCCCGGCGGCGCAGCAGGCGCAGGTGGACGAGCGTGACGGCCAGCAGGATCAGCAGCATCACGATGCCGATCGCCGAGCCCAGGCTGTACTGGGAGGAGGCGAACGCCTTCTGGTACGCGTACACGTTCAGTACGAGGTTCTGCCCGGCGATGCCGCCGCCGTTGGTCATGACGTAGATCTGCGTGAAGACCTTGAAGTCCCAGATCACCGACTGGATGGTGACGACGGCCAGGATCGGGCGCAGCATCGGCGCCATGACCGACCGCCAGGTCCGCCACTGCGAGGCGCCGTCCAGGGCCGCGGCCTCCAGCACCTCGCCCGGGATGGCCCGGATGCCCGCGTAGACGGTCACCATCACGAACGGGAACGAGCACCACACGACTTCCAGCAGGACCAGCGCGAAGGCGCTGTAGCGCCCGTAGGTCCAGGAGAAGTCGCCCAGACCCAGCACCCGGTTGACCGGCCCGAAATCCGGGTCGAAGAGGAAGACCCAGACGGTGGAGCCGGTGATGGCGGGGGTGGCCCAGGCGCCGAGCGCGGCCAGCATCAGGGCCAGGCGCGGCACGGCCCGTACCCGTGTGAGCAGGACGGCGCACGCGCAGCCGACCAGCAGTGTGCCAAGGACGCAGGCGGCGGCGAACACCACGGTGGCCAGCAGCACCCGCCAGAACTCACCGTCGCCGAACAGCTCGGCGTAGTTGCCCAGGCCCTGGAAACTGGTGGGTTCGCCGCCGCTCACCTGGGCCTGGGTGTAGCGGAGGAAGGAGATCAGACCGAGCTGGTAGACGGGGTAGACCAGCAGTCCGCCGAGCACCACCAGTGCGGGGGCGAGGTAGAGCCAGGGCGTCCAGCCGCCACGGCTTCGCGCGGGACCGGGACGTATGGGACGGGTACGTACGGGACGGGTACGTACGAGGCGGGTACGCGCGGGGCCGTCGCGTCCCGGGCGGTCGTGTGCGGGGCGGTCGCGTACCGGGCGGTCGCGTAAGGCGCGCTCGGCGGTCACTTCGCGAATGCCTCGTTCATCTTCTTCGCGGCGTCGTCGGCAGCCGCGTCCACGCTCTTACGGCCGCTGACAATCTCCTGGAACATCGTGGGCAGCACGAGTGAGGAGTCGATGGCCGACCAGGCGGGCGAGGCCGGCACGGGCTTCGCGCCCGCTTCCAGGGTCTTGACGAAGGGCCGTACGAAGGGCTGTTTCCCGGCGGCCTCGCGCCGCACGTCGCCGTACGTCGGCAGGAATCCCATCGCGTCGAACAGCTTGCGCTGGGTCTCCTTGCCCGCCAGCGACTTCATCAGGTCCACCGCCAGCGTGCGGTGCGAACTGCTCTTGAGTACGCCGATATTGTTCCCGCCCGCGAACGCCGGGGCGATTGTGCCCGCCTTGACGCCGGGCAGCGGCACGACCGCGTACTTTCCCTTGACCTTCCCGTCCTCCATGGCCTGATGACTGAAGTCACCGCCGATGGCCATACCGGCCTTCCCGGACGCGAACGCGGTGACGGTGTCGTTGCCGCCCATGTCCGCGCATTTGCGCGCCGGGCAGTTGTCGTCCCCGAACAGGCTGGTGTACGCCTTGATGCCCTGCTCGGCCTCCGGCTCGTTGACGGCGGAGGTGTACGTGCCGGAGCCGCCGGCCTTCGCCGCGCTCCCGCCCCTGGCCAGTTCGCCGCCGTGTGCCCACAGGAAGGGCAGTGCCCCGTAGGTGTACGCGCCGCCGACCGCGATCCCGTACAGCTCGGGCCGCTCCTTGCGGATCTTCCGCGCGGTGGCGGCCAGTTCGTCCTGGGTGGCGGGGGGCTTCAAGCCCAGCTCCCTGAAGACGTCGGTGCGGTAGTACAGCGCCCGTACGCCGACGAACAGCGGCGCCCCGTAGACCTTCCCGTCCACGGTCACCGACTCCTTCGCCGCCGGATCGGTCTCCCTGGCGTCGGACCAGGACGCGAACTCGGCGCTCACGTCGGCCAGTCCGCCGTCCTTGACGTATCCGGCGGTGTCGGTGTTGCCGTACTCGATCACGTCGGGCGCGCTCTTCGGGTCGTTGAAGGCCGCCTTGATGCGCTGGGCGCGGGTGTCGACCGGTATGTAGTCGACGCTGACCCCGACGCCTTCGTGCCGCGCCTTGAAGGCCGCGAGGGCCTGCTGGACGACCTTCTCCTTCGGCGCGTTGTTCACCTCCTGGAACAGCCAGACGCGCAGGGTCCCGCTCTTCGCGTCCTCCTTGGCGGCGTTGTCGGAGGTGGCGGGGGCACAGGCGGCGGTGGCGACCAGGCCGGCCAGCACCAGCGCCGCCGCGCGGGCGGTCTTACGGGGGGTGGAAGCGGGTGTTCGGGCGGCCGTTCGGGCAGAGAGCTGCATTCGGGTGCCTCCGAATCAACGTTGCAGCATACGCAACGGGCGTTTCGCGCTGCACAATTGGCAGGAGGCTAAGCGCGCCCGCACCGCGGCCACAAGGGCCGCCGGGCGGACTCCACCATCCCGTGATCACGAGAAGCACGACGTGCAACGGGAGCCGGCGCGGTGGCGGGGCCGCGCCTGGACGCAGGCATATCGGGACGCAGGGACGCAGGCATGCCGGGATGCCGGAACGCAAGGGCGCCGGAACGCAGCAAGACGCCCGGCCCGCTCACCGTGTCGTACGGGAGCGGGCCGGGCGTCTCATGAAGACGGCGCGGCGCGGTTCGTGCCGGTACAGGTCGTACGGGTAGCCGTGAGCACCAGTGACCGTGCGTGCCAATGAGCCGGGCCGCCGGGACCCGGTCACCGGATCACGTCACTTCTTGCCGCCGTCCTTGCCGTCCTTGCCACCACCGGTGCCCATGGACTCGTAGATCTCCTTGCACATCGGGCAGACCGGGTACTTCTTCGGGTCGCGGCCCGGGACCCAGACCTTGCCGCAGAGCGCGACGACGGGAGTCCCGTCCAGGGCGCTCGCCATGATCTTGTCCTTCTGGACGTAGTGGGCGAAGCGCTCGTGGTCGCCGTCGCCGTTCGACACCTGCGGTGTCGGCTCTACGAGGGTTCCCGTACCTGCCCCGCGCTCGGGCTCAAGAGTGCTCATAACTGCCAAGGGTACCGAGGCAGGCGGCATGCCGGGAGCGTCGCCCCGCGGACAGCCGGACGTACAGGTGGAGGAGCAGTCCCAGGGCCGCCGCACCGGCTGCCGCCCACGGCAGCACGTACGGCGCGAGCCCCTGCGCGAGCGCCACTCCGCCCAGTGCCGAGCCTGCCGCACTGCCCAGGTAGAGGGCCGAGTTGTTCAGCGCCAGGGCCACCGTGCCGCGGTCGGCACGCAGTGCGAGCAGCCGGTGCTGCTGGGGGACCTGGAGGGCCCAGCCCGCCGCGCCCCAGACCAGCAGGGCCGCCGCCGCGGCGGGCGGTGCGACCGAGGCGAGCGGCGGCAGCAGGGCCTGAGAAGCGACGATGACCGCCATCACCGCGCCGACCAGCGTCGCCGCCTTTCCCGTACGGTCCACCAGCGGGCCGGCCAGGACGCTGCCCAGCACCCCGCCGACGCCCCACGCCCACAGGTACGGAGTGACCTCGCTCACGCCGCCCGCCGAGGCGAGGACCGGCGCCAGGTAGGTGTACAGACCGAGACTGGCGACCGCCGCGAGAAAGGAGACGCCCACGATCGGGGCCACCCGGCGGTCGGTGACGGCTGCCAGCCGGGCCCGTACGGACACCGGCGGATCGGCGGGCACCGGCGGCAGCAGGACGGACAGACCTACCAGCGCCACCGCGCCGAGCGCGGTGACCAGCCACATCGTGGAACGCCAGCCGGCGTGCCCGGCCAGCAGGACGCCCACGGGGACGCCGAGAACCGTGCCCGTACTCATGCCGCCCATCACCACGGCCAGCGCCCGGCCCCGCCGCTCGGCCGGGACCAGGGCGGAGGCGGCGGCGGTCGAGAGCGCCGAGTAGACGCCGGCGCCCACCCCGGCGACGGCCCGGGCGGCGAGCAGCGCGCCGAGTGCGGGGGCCAGTGCGGTCATGGCGTTGCCCAGCGTGAAAACGGCCAGCGCGGCCATGACGAGCACCCGTGGCCGCACCCCGCTGAGCAGGCCGGCGACCAGCGGTGCCGAGATCGCGTACGCCAGGGTGAAGACAGTGACCATCTGCCCCGCCAGGGAGACCGTCGTACCGATGTCGTCCGCGACGACGGGCAGCAGTCCCGCCATCACGTACGCGTCCAGGCCGAGGGTGAACGCCCCCAGGGCCAGTAGCCATACCTTCCGCACCGTGCTCAACTCCCGTGATCGTCCGAAGCGACGACGGAAACGTAGGCAGTCTCCGGAACGAGGGGAAATGCCCGCACGGACCCGCTTATGCTCGTGCGGCATGAATCCCGCACACGCTGGTACCGCTTCCGGTGTCCGTACCACGGGTGGGCACGATGGTGTGGAGCTGCGGCATCTGCGCGCATTCGTGGCCGTCGCCGAGGAGCGCAGCTTCACCCACGCCGCCGACCGGCTGGGCATCGGCCAGCCCGCGCTGACCCGTACCGTACGGGCCCTCGAAGACGCCCTCGCCGTACGCCTGCTGGACCGCACCACCCGCCGCGTCGAACTGACCGACGCCGGCCGCCAGCTCCACGACGACATCGCACCGCTCCTCTCCCGGCTGGCCGACGCCCTGCGCTCGCCCGGCGAACAGGCCATCCTGCGCCTGGGCTTCACCGCGCCGCTGCCCGCCTGCTGCCCCGCACTCACCTCGGCCTTCGAGGCGGCGACCGGCGCGGGCGTCCGGCTGGTGCGCCGGGACACCCCGCTGGCCGGGCTGGACACGGGCGAGTCGGATGTGGCGGTGCTGCGCGGCGACCCGCCTGAGGGGGCGCCGGTCCGTACCCGGCTGCTGTCCTACGAGTCACGGGTCGCCGTCGTCTCCCGTACGGAGCCCGGCACCGGCCCGGCCCGCGAGCGGACCGGCACGGTGGCCCGGCGGCGCGTGCTGGACTGGGCGGAACTCGCGGACCTCCCTCTCGTCGTCAACACCGTGACCGGCACCACCCGCCCCGAGCTGTGGCCCCGGGGACGGCGGCCCCGGCTCGCCTGCACCGCCGACAACTTCGACGAGTGGCTGGAGGCCGTGGCTGCCGGACACGGGATCGGCGTGGCGTCGGAGGCGGTGGCCCAACGCCACACCCACCCGGGCCTGCGTTTCGTGCGGCTGAAGAACGCGCCGCCCGTACCCGTCCGTCTGGCGCTCCCCGACCGCGACGCCCATCCCCTGGCCGAGCGCTTCTTCCGGCTCACCGGCCCGGCCGCCCCCGCACCGGAGAACAAGCGCACAGCGGGACCGGAGCAGAGATGACGAGGGGCGGGCCGGGCGCCGACGCGTCGGCGCCCGGTCTCAGGAAGCCGGTCCCGGCGTGCACCGCCCCACCCGGACAGCAGCCCGGTATGCGGAGCCCGGACGTCAGGCCGGTGTGCAAGAACCCGGGCGTCAGGCCGGTATCCGGGCGCCCGGAGCCGGGCCGGGTCCGGCGGCCGGGGCCGGGGACAGGGCGGCTTCCCGGCAGACACGCTCCCGGTCCCCCGGCGGACGCAGGGTGTTCACCGGCCCACCGGCGGCCGGCCCGCCGGCGGCCGTCCCACCGACGGCACGCGCTCGTACGCGGGCGGTGAAGCGGCCCGGCGCACCAGCCCCGGCCCCACGCCCCGAACATCTCCAGGCCGCCGTCCCCCAGGCCGCCGCCCTCAAGGCCGTACCCGGGGTCCTCCCAGCCAGGCCCCGGCTCCCCCGTGCGCAGATGTCACCGCCGCCCGGCGCGGCTGCCGTCGGAGCGGGCGGCACGGCACGCTCCCCCACCCGTTCCGCATGGTCCGGCTCCCCGGGCCCACTCGGCTCGCACATCACGGTTCCCCCGTTCACCCCGTCCGGACCGCCCCGCACCGCCCCGGACCCTCCGACCCGTACATCCGACCGACAAACCTGGGGCAGCGCCGACAGCGCCGACGGTGACACCGGTCGGCCGTGGCACGGCTCCACTGCCACCAGACCCTAGCGAGGGGGTCTGACAATGCCCCTGCCCTGCCCGTCGGCATGCCGCTGACCTGCCGCGACGCACCGGAGGCACAGGCATCGACACCGGCACCGGCCACCGGCCGTCCCGCCCGGCTCAGTTCAGCGACGGGTCGTCCGGGTAGGTGGCCACCATCGCCAGTTCGTTGCGCTGCCGGCGCAGCACCGACCGCCACAGGCGCTCCGGGTCAGGGGCGGAGACGTCACCGGGCTCGGACTCGACGACGTACCAGGCACCCTCGACCAGTTCGTCCTCCAACTGGCCGGGGCCCCAGCCCGCGTACCCGGCGAAGATCCGCAGGCTGCCGAGGACCGCGGCGAGCAGTTCAGGCGGGGCCTCCAGGTCCACCAGCCCGATCGCGCCGTGCACCCGGCGCCAGCCCAGCGGGCCGTCCCCCGGCACCTCTCCCCCGGGGCCCTCCGCGCCGCCGGGGACCACCGCGACCCCCAGGGCCGAGTCCAGCGACACCGGTCCGCCCTGGAAGACCACGCCCGGCTCCCCGGCCAGCGGCGCCCAGGGTTCGAGGATGTCGCCTACCCCCACCGGAGTGGGGCGGTTGAGGACCACGCCGAGGGACCCCTCCTCGTCGTGGTCGAGGAGCAGCACCACCGCGCGGTCGAAATTCGGGTCGGCGAGCGCCGGTGTGGCGACGAGCAGCCGGCCTGTGAGCGAGGACACCTCGGTCATGACCACATGATCCCGCACTTGGGACCGTCGGGGGGAGTCAACGGCCGGACCCGGTGAAGAGCAGGGAAGGGGCGTACGACGGCAGTACCGGCGCACGGCCATTCCGGCCCCGCCAGGCACGTTGCCCCCCTTCGTCCCTTTACGGGCCCGAGGGGCCATGGAGCCACGAGCGGCACTTCCGCTCCCGGAATCTCGACTTCCGGGCGGAACGCAGCTCATCGCAAACAGGGATGTCTTATACCAAAAGTGATTACGGAGCACAGTCGGACCGCAGCGGAGCGTGTTGTGACAAAGCCATTACACGCCCCGAGGCCGCCCGCCCCTACGGACACCCCCTCCGGCGCCCTTACCATTTCTGCTTGGCCCCTGCCCGTCTCCAGGAACGCGAGATCCATGACCGACGACGTATTGCTTGTCCACGGCGGCACCCCGCTCGAGGGCGAGATCCGGGTCCGCGGCGCGAAGAACCTCGTGCCCAAGGCCATGGTCGCCGCCCTGCTCGGCAGCGGCCCGAGCCGGCTGCGCAACGTGCCCGACATCCGTGACGTGCGCGTCGTACGCGGGCTGCTCCAGCTCCACGGGGTCACCGTGCGCCCGGGCGAGGAACCCGGTGAGCTGATCCTGGACCCGTCTCGCGTGGAGAGCGCCAACGTCGCCGACATCGACGCCCACGCGGGCTCCTCCCGTATCCCGATCCTCTTCTGCGGCCCGCTGCTGCACCGCCTGGGCCACGCCTTCATCCCGGGCCTGGGCGGCTGCGACATCGGCGGCCGTCCGGTGGACTTCCACTTCGACGTGCTGCGCAAGTTCGGCGCGACCATCGAGAAGCGGGCGGACGGGCAGTACCTGGAGGCGCCGCAGCGCCTGCGCGGCTGCAAGATCCGGCTGCCGTACCCCTCCGTCGGCTCGACCGAGCAGGTGCTGCTGACCGCCGTCCTGGCGGAGGGCGTCACCGAGCTGTCGAACGCGGCCGTGGAGCCGGAGATCGAGGACCTGATCTGCGTCCTGCAGAAGATGGGCGCGATCATCTCCATGGACACCGACCGGACGATCCGGATCACCGGTGTCGACACGCTCGGCGGCTACAACCACCGCGCCATCCCGGACCGCCTGGAGGCCGCCTCCTGGGCGTCCGCCGCGCTGGCGACCGAGGGCAACATCTACGTGCGCGGCGCCCAGCAGCGTTCGATGATGACCTTCCTGAACACCTACCGGAAGGTCGGCGGCGCCTTCGAGATCGACGACGAGGGCATCCGCTTCTGGCACCCGGGCAGCGCGCTCAGCGCGATCGCCCTGGAGACCGACGTCCACCCCGGCTTCCAGACCGACTGGCAGCAGCCTCTGGTCGTCGCGCTGACGCAGGCCACCGGCCTGTCGATCGTCCACGAGACGGTGTACGAGTCCCGGCTCGGCTTCACCTCGGCCCTCAACCAGATGGGCGCGCACATCCAGCTCTACCGGGAGTGCCTGGGCGGCAGCGCCTGCCGCTTCGGGCAGCGCAACTTCCTGCACTCCGCGGTCGTCAGCGGCCCCACCAAGCTCCAGGGCGCCGACCTGGTCATCCCCGACCTGCGCGGCGGCTTCTCGTACCTGATCGCCGCCCTGGCCGCACAGGGCACCTCGCGGGTCCACGGCATCGACCTGATCAACCGTGGCTACGAGAACTTCATGGAGAAGCTGACCTCCCTGGGCGCCCACGTGGAGCTGCCGAACGGCGCTGTCGGCGCCTGATCCGCCTCCGTACGCCAAGAGGGCGGCCATCCGAAGACCGGGTGGCCGCCCTTTTCGCGGTCCTGCGGGCTCTGAAGGCGCCGTACGCGGCCTGCGCGGCGCCCGGGGCCCGTGGGGCCGTACGGCTGCCGACGGGCCCCGTGAGGCCCTGGCGGCACGCAGGGCTCGTACCTGACTCTCCGCATACGCGAGAGGCAGCCGTCCGCGCCGGACGGCTGCCTCTCAGGTCATTTGTCTCCCGCACCCCCGTCGTCACAGGGGCGCCGGATCACTTGCCCTTGGCGGCTTCCTTGAGCTTGGAGCCCGCGGAGACCTTCACGCTGTAGCCGGCCGGGATCTGGATCGGGTCGCCGGTCTGCGGGTTGCGCGCGGTGCGAGCGGCACGGTGGGTGCGCTCGAAGGTCAGGAAGCCGGGGATGGTGACCTTCTCGTCGCCCTTGGCGACGACCTCACCGACGGTCTCGGCGAGCGCGGCCAGAACGGCGTCGGCGTCCTTGCGGGTCACCTCGGCGCGATCGGCCAGAGCGGCCACCAGCTCACTGCGGTTCATGTATGTACTCCCGTGTTCTTCTTGCCAATGAGGCGTGAGATCGAAGCCGATGCTGCCAGGGTCCTAGGACAGTCCCCGGACCCGGGTCTGCTGACAGACCCTCGCGCCCGAATACGCATCCTGCCCCCACCTGCGGCGGTAAAGCCAATCCGGCACCCTGGAGGGTCACACGAAAAGCGCCACTGCCTCATAGTGGTGACGTTCCGCACCGTGCCGCTCAGGACCGGCCCCACAGGGCTGCGGCCGTTTGCTGCCCGCCACCCTATGGGGGCCCTACAGGCGCCGTGTCACGCGACGCGCCGTGCGGGAGCCGCCGTGGCAACCGTCACAGGCCGCCTCCACGCCGCTGTCAGGCCGCCGTCAGGCCGCATCCCGGCGCCGTTGCCACGCCGCCGGGCCCGCCCGCCGCTCAGGCGGACGCCGTGTCGGCCGTCACGGCGGAGCCGGCGGCCTTCGCCGCGTCGCGCACCGCACCGGCCACCGCGCCCGCGACCTTGTCGTTGAAGACGCTGGGGATGATGTAGTTCGCGTTCAGCTCGTCGTCCAGGACGACGTCCGCCAGGGCGCGGGCCGCGGCCAGCATCATCTCGGTGTTCACCGTACGGGACTGGGCGTCCAGCAGGCCGCGGAAGACGCCCGGGAAGACCAGCACGTTGTTGATCTGGTTCGGGAAGTCGGAGCGGCCGGTGGCCACCACCGCGGCGGTCTGCCGGGCCACCGCCGGGTCGACCTCCGGGTCCGGATTGGC
Organism: Streptomyces sp. MST-110588; assembly: GCF_022695595.1. NCBI lineage: Bacteria > Bacillati > Actinomycetota > Actinomycetes > Kitasatosporales > Streptomycetaceae > Streptomyces > Streptomyces sp. MST-110588. The sequence continues at coordinate 5,123,654 of NZ_CP074380.1, read as the reverse complement.
AAGTGCGAACACAATGGCGTCGTCCGCCATCTTCGCCACGTCGTCGCCGTCCAGGACGTCGGGGGCCGAGACGCCGATGAAGACGTCCGCGCCGACCACGGCCTCCTTGAGGGTGCCGGTGACGCCCTCGGGGTTGGTGTTGTCGGCGATCCAGCGCAGCGGCGAGTCGGGGTCGGCGTCCACCAGGTCCTTACGGCCCGCGTGCACCACGCCGTGGATGTCGGCGACGACCGCGTGCCGGACACCGGCGGCGATCAGCAGCTTGAGGATGGCGGTGCCCGCGGCGCCGGCGCCGGACATCACCACCCGTACGTCGCCGATCTTCTTGCCGACCACGCGCAGCGCGTTGGTCAGCGAGGCCAGGACCACGATGGCGGTGCCGTGCTGGTCGTCGTGGAAGACCGGGATGTCCAGGGCCTCGCGCAGCCGCGCCTCGATCTCGAAGCAGCGGGGCGCGGAGATGTCCTCCAGGTTGATGCCGGCGAAGCCCGGGGCGATGGCCTTGACGATCTCCACGATCGCGTCGGTGTCCTGGGTGTCCAGGCACAGCGGCCAGGCGTCGATGCCGGCGAAGCGCTTGAAGAGGGCGGCCTTGCCCTCCATGACGGGCAGGGCGGCCTTGGGGCCGATGTTGCCCAGGCCCAGCACGGCGGAGCCGTCCGTGACGACCGCGACGCTGTTGCGCTTGATGGTCAGCCGGCGGGCGTCCTCGGGGTTGTCCGCGATGGCCTGGCAGACGCGGGCGACGCCGGGCGTGTAGACCATCGACAGGTCGTCGCGGTTGCGGATGGGGTGCTTGGACGACATCTCGATCTTGCCGCCGAGGTGCATCAGGAACGTACGGTCGGAGACCTTGCCCAGCGACACGCCCTCGATGCCGCGCAGCTTCTCGACGATCTCGTCCGCGTGGGCGGTGGAGGTCGCGGCGATGGTGACGTCGATCCGGAGCTTTTCGTGGCCGGAGGCGGTCACGTCCAGGCCGGTGACGGAACCGCCGGAGGACTCCACAGCCGTGGTGAGCTGGCTGACGGCCGTGCCGCTCGCGGGGACTTCCAGTCGCACCGTCATCGAATACGAGACGCTAGGCGCCGTTGCCATGGCCGACTTCCTCTGCTTTCCCTTGTTTCCCTGTGCACGCCGCTCCGTGGCCGGCCGGGGCCGGGTCCGCGGAGCGTCGTCCGATCGTCCCACCTACCAGCCGGTACGTGGTAACCAGCCGCCCGCCCTGCCCTGGTTTACGGAAAGGTACTTCCACCATACGAGAGATGATCGTTGCGGCGGAAGGCTCGCGGCGCGGCGGGATTTGGTGTCGCAACGGTTCGCAGCAGCCCGCGGCAACGGCCGTCTACAGACCCCGGAGCGATGCGCGGCAGGGAGGGGGCGACGCGGCGGGAAGCAGCCCCGGGAACGGCGAAGGGCGCCTGTCATGCGTTGATGACAGGCGCCCTCGCGTACGTAAGGCGGCACCGACCCGCCATGCTCGCCTCGCGGCAAGTGGTCGCTCGTAGCGACTATGGTTGGGCCCGGGGGCTTGGATCGAGCCGGTGCCACCACCAAGGCTAACAAACCATCTCCCCAAGCGAATCCCGTCCCGCGACCTCAGTCGCGAAGCAGGTCCGGAACCCCCCGCGCATCCGGTTCGTCCCGCCGGCCGGAGAGCACGGTGAGCTGCTGGGTGGCCCGGGTCAGCGCCACGTACAGCACCCGCAGACCGGCCGGGGACTCGTCGGCGATCTCGGCGGGCGAGACCACGAGCGTGGCGTCGTACTCCAGGCCCTTGGCCTCCAGCGAGCCCAGCGCCACGACCCGGTCGCCCAGACCGGCCAGCCAGCGGCGGGCCTCCGCCCGGCGGTTCATCGCCACGACCACGCCGACCGTGCCGTCCACCTCCGCCAGCAGCCGCCGGGCCTCTTCCCGTACGGATTGCGCCAGGTCCTCGCCGGCGACCGCGAAGCGCGGCGTCAGACCGGTGGAGCGGACCGCCGTCGGCGCGCTCATCCCCGGCATGGCCAGGGCCAGCACCTTGGCGGCCAGCTCCGCGATCTCCGCCGGGTTGCGGTAGTTGACGGTGAGGGTGAAGCGGCGGCGGGGGCGGGTGCCCAGCGCCTCGTCGCGGGCCTCGGCCGCCTCGTCGGGGTCGGACCAGGAGGACTGCGCCGGGTCCCCGACGACCGTCCAGGTGGCGTGCCGGCCGCGGCGGCCGACCATCCGCCACTGCATGGGCGTCAGGTCCTGTGCCTCGTCGACGATGACGTGGGCGTAGTCCGTACGCTCCTCCTCCAGCCGCTCGCGCCGCCCGCGGCCACCGGAATGACGGTCCGCGAACGTCGTCAGCTCCTCCAGGCCGGTGAGCTGGTCCAGCGGGTCGGCCTCGCGCGGCCGGGCGGGCCGGGGCGGGGCGCCCAGGATCAACTGGAGCTCGTCCAGCAGGGCCACGTCGTGGACCGACAGCGGCCCCTGCCCCCGGTCGTCCAGGCGGCGCAGCGAGCGGGCGAGCTGACGCACCTCGCGCGGGTTCAGCACCCGGCGGGCCCAGCGGCCGAGCCGGCGCTCGTCGGCCAGGGCCGCCAGCACCCGGCGCGGGGTCAGCTCGGGCCACCACGCGGCGAGGAAGTCCGCGAAGTCCGGCTCGGTGGTGATGTCCTCGTCGAACGCCTGGCGCGCCTCGGCAGCCAGCTCCGGGTCGGTGTAGCGCCTGGCGGCGCCGGACTTGGACCACAGGGCGTCCAGGATCAGCCGGCGGGCGCGCGGGCGCAGCAGGTTGACCGGCGCGGTGCCGCCCAGGGCGGTGTGCCGGATGCGGCGCAGTTCCTCGGCGTCCAGTTCGATACGGGAGCCGAAGGCGACGACGCGCAGCCGGTCGGGCGGGCCGGCGGGCGCGGCCGGTCCGTCCGCGGCCTCCTCCACGTCACCGAAGGCGAGCTGTCCGCCGGCCGTCCCGGAGCCGGTCCCGTGGACGGTGGCGCCCGACAGCTCCAGGGCCCCGCGGGCGGCCTTGCGCAGCACCTTCTGCATCCGGCTCGACCCCTTGATCCGGGCCACCGAAGGCGTGTCGTACGCGGTCGCCTCGGCGCCGTCCACCAGGGAGCCCAGGGCCCGGATGGCGACCTGCCCCTCCTCGCCCAGGGACGGCAGCACGCCCTCGGTGTACGCCACCAGGAGCGGCGTGGGGGAGACGATGAGGATGCCGCCCGCGTAGCGGCGGCGGTCCTGGTAGAGCAGGTAGGCGGCGCGGTGCAGGGCGACCGCGGTCTTGCCGGTGCCCGGCCCGCCCTCGACCTCCGTCACGGACGCGGCGGGCGCCCGGATGACCAGGTCCTGCTCGGCCTGGATGGAGGAGACGATGTCCCGCATGGAGTGGCTGCGGGCCCGGCCCAGCGCGGCCATCAGCGCGCCGTCGCCGACCGCGGGCAGCTCCTCGCCGTCCAGGTAGGCGGTGATCTCCGGGCGCATCAGGTCGTCCTCGACGCCGAGGACCCGGCGGCCCTTGGAGCGGATGACCCGGCGGCGTACGACCCGGCCCGGCGCGACCGGCGTCGCGCGGTAGAAGGGCGCGGCGGCCGGCGCCCGCCAGTCGATGACCAGCGGGCTGTAGTCCGCGTCCAGGACGCCCAGACGGCCGATGTGCAGCGTCTCGGCGATCTCGGCGCGGCCGTCGGCGATGGCGCCGTCGGCGGGCTCGACGGAGGTGTACGCGCCGTCGGGCCCTTTCTTGCCGTCCTTGCCGAGGAGCAGGTCGATACGGCCGAAGAGGAAGTCCTCGTACTCGGAATTGAGCCGGTGGAGATGGACGCCGGCCTGGAAGACCTGGGCGTCCCGCTCGGCGAGCGCGCCGGGCGTGCCGACCTGGCCGCGCTTGGCGGCGTCGTCCATCAGGAACTCGGCCTCGTGGATCTTCTCCTCAAGACGCTGGTAGACGCGGTCGAGGTGCGTCTGCTCGGTTTCGATCTCGCGGTCGCGAACGGAATCCGGCGCGTGCGTGGCGTTCTGCGCGGCCACCCAGGCCCCCTTCTGCTGTGCGTAGGGCAGCCGTCAACCGTACGCGATGGGGGCACCGGGCGCATCCGGCTTCTCGGACGGAAACGGGCAACGCGGCCCGGAGATTTTTCCGGGGCGGGATCCCGACTGCGGGGGGTTGCGTCCGGTGCCCCGGGGCGAGCGGCCGGGCGAAGCCCGGCGGCGGCCGGCCGGTTCCGGTCGTCGGCCGGTCGGTCCCGGTCGGCGGCCGGTCGGCCCCGGTCGTCGGCCGGTCAGACCTTGACCTCGGCCAGCCGCCTGCCGTCCAGGGTGCGGACCTCGAAGTGATCGATGTCCCGGCGGTTCATGGCCGCCCCGCCGTGGGTGTAGAGGGGCTCCCTGTTCCACTTCGCGGCGCCGTCCTTCAGGCCGTAGCCGCCCTTGGGTACGGCCCAGGTCGTCACGGTCTGTTCCGCGCCGTTCTTCCCGACGGCCACCAAATCACAGGTGAGCGGGCCCTTGACGTTGCCGAGCTTGAGGGCGACGTGCGTGCCCCAGGGGCGTGGCTCCATCGCGACGCTGGCGGCGACCTTGGTCACGGGGTCGACCGTGCCCGCCTTCTCGCCGTACTCGTACACCGTCCGCGCGTAGCCCGCCAGGGATTCCGGGGTCTCCTCGCCTCCGGAGCCGGAGGTCAGGGCGGCCGTCGCGAGGGGGCCGCCGACGATCAGCGCGGCAGCCGCGGCCACCAGGTAGAGCCGGCGCCGGTGCCGGGTGCGGCGGGCGGCGGCGACCTCGTCGAGCAGCCCGTCCAGGAGCCCGGGGCCCGGGGCCGGGGTGAGCGCTTCCAGATCCGGTACGGGGCGGGCGGCCCGGCGCCCCGCACCGTCCTCCCGTACGCCGTCGCCCCGGACACCGTTCTCCCAAGCACCGTTCTCCCGCGCACCGTTCCCCGGAACACCGTCCCCTCGTACGCCGTCCCCTCGTACGCTGTCTCCCCACACGCCGTCCTCCCCCACGTCCTCGCGTCGCGGAGCGGCGAGTTCGGCGAGGAGCGGGGGCAGGTCCATCAGCGCGTCGAGTTCGGCGGCGCACCGTTCGCACTCGGCGAGGTGCTCCTCGAACCGTGCCGCGTCCGCGGCGTCCAGGACGCCCAGCGCGTAGGCGCCGACGTCGGTGTGGTGAATCGGCTGCGTTGGCGGGGTCACGCCGTCACTCCTCGTTCTTCTAGCGAGAGCTTCAGGGAGCGCAGGGCGTAGAAGACCCGGGACCTGACCGTCCCGGCCGGTACGCGCAGCACTTCCGCCGCCTCGCTGACCGTACGTCCCTTGAAGTACGTCTCGATCAGGGCCTCCCGATGAGCCCGGCTGAGGTCGCCCAGCGCCTCGGAGATCGTCATCAGGCGCAGGGCCCGGTCGATCTCGTCGGCGGCCGGCATCGACTCCAAGGGAGCGGCATCCACCTCTTGCGGCCTGGCCTGGCGGCTGCGGTGGGCATCGATCACGATGCGCCGGGCGACGGTCACCAGCCAGGGGCGTATGGAACCGGTCGCGCGCTGGAGCTGTTCGGCGTTGCGCCAGGCGCGGAGCAGGGTTTCCTGCACCACGTCCTCCGCGCGGTGACGGTCGCCCGCCACCAGGCGCAGGACGAAGGCGAGGAGCGGGCCCGCGTGCTCTTCGTACAGAGCCCGCATGAGTTCCTCGTCGGGTCTCGCCCTGTCGGCCACGACGGCATCCTTGCGCACGCCAACTCCCCGGTCGATAGCCCGAGTCGGACCTTTGCGATCCCCATTCGTACGGGGCGGGGCCGGCCGGCCCCTCGGTCCTCAGTACGCGCCGATCCGGGCCTCGACTCAGAGGCGGCACGAAGAATTCCGCAACGGCCGCCCGCGCGTGGCAGGCGCCCTTCACGGATTTCCCCTATACGGACTCCGCCCCCGCCGCGTTCAGCCCGCAGGGTGTGACGCAGCACTCATTCGCAACTCGTCCGTACGGTGAACCGGGCCGCGAGCCCGCTGCGTACAGCCTCCCGTAGGGCCGCTGCGGGACACCGGCTCATCGGGGGATCGGGGGATCGATGAAGGGCCGCCGTGCAGCAGCGCGCACCCGTGGCCGAGGCGCACGCCGAGGCCCGCACGAAGAAGAGGCGGTGGTACGGCCCGTGGCAGCCGTACCACCGCCCACGGACCAGGCGGCGCCGCGAACGGGGGTCACGGCGCCGCCCCACGCTCCACCCCTTCACGCCGGGCGGCGGCCTGCTGCCTCTCGAACGCGGCGCCGCGCGCCCCGGTGACCGGGGACGCGCGGCGCCCACCTGGTTCTGTTCACGAGATCCGGCAAGGCCGCCGCACCACCGTGGCGGCGGCCCCGTCCCGGCTCGGCGCAGCCGAGTTGCGGCGTACGCCTCGATGGCGGCCCGCTGGTATGCGGCCAGGCCCGGCGCGATCGACTCGTACGCCGTGCGCCAGTGCTCGTTCTCCACGCAGCACCGCCCGATCGCGCGGTACTCCTCGGCGGTGGCTGCCCGGCTCCGGGCCAGCGTCCGGTACTGGGCGTCGGTCTCGGCCTGCACCGCGTCGGCGTCAGCGGGCAGACCGGTGGCCAGCAGCTCCGCCAGCCGGACCATCTGCGCCGTGCGCTCGCGCCCGTCGGCCTCGATCTCGGCCCTGCTCAATGCCGCGGTATGCCGCTCGACGGCCCCGACCACCTTCGGGAAACCGTGCACGACCTTTATGCACTGGGCAGACCGGATGCCCTCGAACAGGTTCTCCGGCCGGCTGATGCTGATCATGTCAGTGCCGTCCTTCCTGGACTCCTCCAGCTCGGTGATCGTGCGGGCGACGGTGCCGACCAGGGCGTCCAGCCGGTCACGCTCGGCGAGCAGCCGACGGTGATGACCCCGCAGGGCCTCCAGCTCGTCGACCTGCGCGGTCAGGATCCGGCCGATCTCGGGCAGCCCCAGGCCCAGCGCCCGCAGCACGAGAACCTGCTGCAGCCGCAGCAGTTGGCGCTCCTCGTAGTAACGGTGGCCGCTGGCCCCGACCCAGGCCGGCGGCAACAGGCCGATGTCGTCGTAGTGCCGCAGTGTCCGGGCCGTCACACCCGACATCCGGGCGACCGCGCGGACGGTGATCACAAGCGGCCTGCTTGCCCCCACCTGACCACCTGAGCACCTGACCACCTGCCCGGCGGGCTCGCCGTTCGCCTTGAGTCGGAGCACGGTGGAAGCAGGTCGAAGCAGGTCATCAGTCCAGCAGGCGGTGCGTACGCCGGCACGGCGCGGACGAGGACGGCGTCCCGCGGACGAAGTGCGCGCCGAGGTGGTGGCCTTCACGCGGCACGCTCGCCCTCGACGGTTACGTCCACGCTCGCGCCCAAGGCCATGTGCCGCGCCCAGGTGCGGGGCCGGTTGCGCGTCGGCATCGACCCCGAAGTGCTGGTCGACCAGCTCTGGGGCGCGCCCTTCCACGCACTTCTACTACCTTTTACCGGGAGTCTCCAGAGGGTTGTCCCGCAGCCAGGTCAGGACCTGTGCGGCGTGCTCGTTGGGCGGGAAGACCGGGTAGAAGACGTGCTCGATCACGCCGTCGCGGACGATCAGGGTCAGCCGCTTGTAGAGCGTCAGCCCGCCGGTCACGAACGTGGGCAGGCCCAGCGCCTGTGCCAGGCTCCGCTCGGGGTCGGAAAGCATCTGGAACGGCAGGTGGAGACGCTGGACGACCTCGCGCTGGTAGTCGGTGTCCTGGCTGGACAGGCCGAACACGCCGTGCGCGCCGGCGGCCAGCAGGTCTCGGTGGTGGTCGCGGAAGCCGCAGGCCTCGGGAGTGCAGCCACGCGCCCCGGGGATCGAGTCCCAGCCGTCGGGCAGGTCGGCGCCGGGGCGGCCGGTCAGCGGGTAGACGTAGATCACCGTACGTCCCGTGCCGAGCGCGTCGAGGCGGACGGCGGTGTCCGCGGTGCCCCGGAGTTCCAGGGGCGGCACCTTCATGCCGGGCAGATGCGCGGCTGCGCCGTCGTCCTCGGGGACGGGCAGGCCGGCGGGCAGGGTGGTGTATGAGGCGGGCAGGCTTGCGTGTGTGGTCATCAGGTCCTCTTCTTCGTCGTCCGGTGAGACCCGGCTGTTGCGGTGGGCGGCCTCCCGCAGGTGCGCGAGCAGCACCGTCCGGCGGGCGGTGAGCCCCTCGATCCGCTGCGTGAGCTCGTCGATGGCGTCCCGGTATCCGGCCAGCGAGGCGGGGCAGTCGTCGGCGTGCCGGTGGCCGGCCGCCAGGCAGTCCAGGAACGGCCTGGTGCGCTCGACGGGAATCCCGAGACCGCTGAGTGCCCTTATCTCCCGCACGACGCGTACGTCGTACTCGCCGTAGTCCCGGTACCCGTTGGCCAGCCGCTCCGGTGCCAGCAGCCCCAACGCTTCGTAGTAGCGCACCGCTTTGGGCGTCACACCCGCACGGCGCGCCAGCTCACCGATCCGCATTGCCGCTCACCTCGAAGAACGCTAGACCTTGCCCTTGAGGGTAAGGTCAAGCCGCTTCGGGCCGGCCGGCCGCGGTCCGGCGCCGGTTCCCGCTCCGGCGCCGGTTCCCGCTCCGGCGCGCCTCTGCCCCTCGGCTCCTCTGCCCCTCGGCTCCGGCCGCGCGGGCCTCACCGTACGGCGGCGGGGGCGCCCGTGGGCGTGGCGGCGGGGGACGGTGCCGGGACGGTGCCCTGGACGGACGTGGTGGCGGTATCCGTGCCGCGGCGGGTGGCGCGGCGGCGGTGACGGGCCACCCGTTCCCGGTTCCCGCACACCTCGCTGGAGCACCAGCGCCGCCGCCGTCCGCGTGAGGTGTCCAGGTAGACCAGCGAGCAGCTTTCGCCCTCGCACTGGCGCAGTTGGCCGCGCGCCACCGCGTCCGTCAGCAGTCCGATGGCGTCCCGCGCCACCGCGGCCAGCAGCCCGGCGCAGTCGGCGGGGCCGGCCAGCGTACGGACCAGGTCGCCGCCCTCGGCGCGTACGGCGCGGACGGGCGGCACCGCGGGCGCGGCGGTGTCGTTGAGCAGCGTCAGGTCGGCATCGGCCGCCCGGTCGGTGAGTTCGTCGTGCAGCACCCGGCGCAGCAGCTCGCGCAGGGCCCGGAAACGGGCGACCCAGGCGGTGTCGACGCCGGCGATCGGAGCGCCGCCGGGGACCACCCCCGCGCCGACGAGCCAGGCCGTCAACTGCTCGGGGCCGACGAGCCGTTCGGCGTGCGGGCCCCCGGTGGTGGCCACCAGGTCCAGGCAGATCCGCCCGCAGTCGAACCGCAGGTCGTAAGGCGCCGCCATGTGCCTGCCACTCCTTACGGAGACAACATGTGTTCTCCCAGAGTGCCCGCCCCGGCCCCGGTCCGGAACCCTCGGTACCGGCGGGCGTGGAGCTGTCCGGGGGCCGGGGCGGCGAGGCCGGGGCGGCGAGGCCGGGGCGAACGGGGGCCAGGCCCCGTCAGGCGCCGTGGACGGTCAGGACGTAGCCCTCGGGGCCGACGAAGGAGAACGTCGGGCCGAACGGGCTCTCGGTGACCGGGGTGAGGATCTCGACGCCGGCCGCGGTGAGCTTCTCGTGCAGCGCCGGGGCGTCGGAGGTGGCGAACCACAAGGCGACGCCGAGGCCCGGGCGGCCGGCGTCCAGGTCGGTGCCGGGCAGCGGTTCCCGTACGGCCATCGGGCAGGGCTTGGTGTCGAACACCACCGCCCCGGGAGGCGAGGCGGGTACGCGGCGCAGGCCGAGGTGCTTCTCGCAGAAGTCGGCCGCGGCCGTGACGTCGCGGACCTGCAGAGCCACGAAGTCGGGGCCGTCGATGCTGACGGGCATGGCGTTCTCCTTCTGAATGTCAGGACTTTGACATCAATGACGCTAACGCCGCCCGTCAGTGGATGTCAAAATATGGACATGCAGAAGCACGAGGCTCCGCCCCACCCGGCCGACGACGTCCTCGATCACGTCGGATACCGCCTCAAACGCGCGCACGCCGCCCTGCGCGGCGCCATGGACCAGGTACTGCGCGACCACGGCCTGACCGTGCCGCAGTACGCCTGCCTGGAAGTCCTCGCCGCCCGCCCGGGCCTGTCGAACGCGGAGCTGGCCCGGGCCACCTTCGTCACCCGCCAGTCCATGAACGTCGTCCTGCGCGGACTCCAGGAGAGCGGACTGCTCACCCGGCCCGATGCCGTCGACCACGGCCGCGCCCGCCCCGCGACCCTCACGGACGAAGGGCGGCGCCGGCTGCACGCGGCACAGACGGCCGTGTACGCGATCGAGTCCCGCATGATCCAGGCCGTCCCGGAGGAGCGCCTGCCCGGCCTCCTGGAAGACCTCGACCGCATGGCGCGGGCACTGAAGGGCTGACGGCCCACATGCGGGACCGCCGCGCAGGCGGTGGATGCATGCGTGACGCGCGTGCAGGCACGGCACATATGCATGCAGGTATACACAGCATGTATGCATGACACGTATACAGCGGATGTATACGCATGATGTACAGTCGTGGAAGTGACGACGGTCAGCAGCCGCCAACGTCGGCTGCGGGACCAGCCATGTGTCGCCTTCCCCACGGACGAGAGTCTCCATGCCGCCCAGAACCATGCTCAAGAACCGCGCCAGCCTCACCCACAAGGTCCGCTACGCGGTGCAGAATCCGGACCGCATCACCCCGTACCTCAAGCGCACCGCGCGCGACACCTGGCTGCGCCTGAAGCACCCCGACCACGTCGCCTACTACCGGGCGGTGATGGCCTCGGACACCAGCCGCAACCCGGAGGCGGCGGTCGGCAGCCGCAGCCACGACCGGTGGTTGGCGCTGGGGGCGATGCAGTTCGACTACCTGAAGGAACACGGCCTCGCGCCTGAGAACCGGATGCTGGACATCGGCTGCGGCAACCTGCGGGCCGGCTGGCGGTTCATCTCGTACCTGGACACCGGCCACTACTACGGGATCGACATCTCGCCCGACATCCTCATAGCGGCGAAGCGAACGTTGACCCGTTACGAGTTGCAGGACAAGCTGCCGCATCTGACGATCACGCAGAACCTGACCTTCGACTTCCTGCCGAGCGGGCACTTCGACGTCGTGCACGCGCACAGCGTCTTCTCCCACTCGCCGCTGCCGGTCATCGACGAGGCGCTCGCCCACGTCGGCCGCATCCTGGCCCCGGACGGCTTCTTCGACTTCACCTTCGACCGCACCGAGGGCAGCGAACACCAGGTGCTGCGCGAGGACTTCTACTACCGCACCGAGACGCTGCTGGCGCTGGCCCGCAAGCACGGCCTGGACGCCCGCTTCATGGACGACTGGGAGTCCCGGCCGCACGGCCAGTCCAAGATCCGCGTCCGCAAGCCTCGGTCCTGACCGGGGCGGCCGGCCCGGCCACGGCAACCCGACGTACGGCAGCGGGCGGACGGCCACGGCAGGCGGACGGGCAGGCGGGCAAGCAGGCCGACAGGCTCCCGGCCGGGCCTGCGTAACGCTGTTACACGTTCCCGTACTTGGCCCCGACCCGCGGGTCCAGCGACAGCCGGTACCCCCTCTTTATGACCGTCTGGATCAGCTTCGGCGCCCCCAGCGCCGACCGCAGCCGGGCCATCGCGGTCTCCACCGCGTGTTCGTCCCGCCCCTCCCCCGGCAGGGCCCGCAGCAGTTCCCTGCGGGCGACCACCCAGCCGGGGCGGCGGGCGAGCGCGCGCAGCAGCGCCATCCCCGCGGGCGGCACCGGGCGCAGTTCACCGTCGACCAGGACGGCGTGCCCGCGGATCTCCACCGTCCGGCCGGCCACCGTCAACGTACGGGCCCTGCCGGGCAGTTCACGGCACAGCAGTTGCACCAGCGGCCCCAGCCGGAACCGCTCGGGCTGCGCGGTGGGCACGTCGTGTGCCTCCAGCGGCAGCGCGGTGACCGGTCCCACGCACGCGGGCAGTACATCGCGCCGCAGCGCCGCCAGGAACTCCTCCCGCATGCCGCGCTCCTCGGCCCGGTTCAGCAACGAGGTCGCGGCCGGCGCGCTGGTGAAGGTCAGCGCGTCCACCGACCGCCCCACCACCGCGTCCAGCAGCCGGTCCACCGGGGCGATGTCCCGTGGCGGCATCCAGCGGTACACCGGTACGCCGATGACCTCCGCCCCCTGGGCCTGGAGCGACTCCACGAAGCCCGGCAGCGGCTCGCCGTGGAGCTGGAGCGCCACCCGCCGGCCCGCCACACCGCGTGTCAGCAGCCGGTCCAGCACCTCCGCCATCGATTCCGAGGGGGCGACCACTCCTCCGTGAGGCCGGCGGCCCGGATGGCCCCCTTCACCTTCGGTCCGCGCGCCAACAGCTCGGCGCCGGCCAGCCGTTCACGCAACGCCTCCCCCAGCCCCCACCCGTCGGCGGCCTCGATCCAGCCGCGGAACCCGATGGCGGTGGTGGCCACCACTACGTCCGGCGCGTGTGCGGTCAGCGCCTTCGTCGCGGCGAGCAGTTCGGTGTCGTCGGGCAGCGGCACGATGCGCAGCGCGGGGGCGTGGAGGACGTGCGCGCCGCGCCGTTCCAGCAGCGTGCCCAGTTCGTCGGCGCGGCGGGCCGCGGTCACTCCGACCGTGAACCCCTCTAAGGGGCGTACGGCCACGGACCGCGCCGGGCCCGGCTCCTGGCCTTGGTGTGCCTGGTCCCGGCCTGCTTGCCCCTGTTGCTCCCGGCCCTGGCGCGCCGAGCTCTGTTGCGCCGAGCTCTGTTGCTCCCGGCCTTGTTGCACCGAGCCTTGTTGCACCGAGCCCTGTCGCACCGAGCCCTGTTGCATGCGGCCCTGTTGCATCTGGCCCCGATGTGCCCGGTTGTGGCGTGTCTGGTCCTGGTGGACCGTGTCCTGCTCTCCACCGCCCCGCCGAGGCTCACCCGGCCGCCCCTCGCCCTGCCGCTTCCCGCCCTGCCGCTTCCCGCCCTGCCTCTCCTCGTCGTGCATGGTCCAATTCTCCCAAGTACGCATGTCGGGCCTGGTTCACCGGTATTTCCCGGATGTTACGCCCGAGTAGCCGGGAGGACTTCCCTGCCCCCGGATTCGCTGCCCAGCCCTTACGCCGCAGGTAGACCCCCCAGGTCAGCGCGGAGCACAGCCCGTAAAAGGCGAGGAAGGACACGAAGGCGGCCGTGCCGGACCCGGCCACCGCGAAGGACCGGCGGAAGGCCAGGTTGATGCCGAGGCCGCCGAGCGCGCCGACCGCGCCGATCAGGCCCATGGCGGCGCCGGAGAGCCTGCGCCCGTACGCCGCCGCCCGCTCCCCCGCCAGGCCGCCGGCCACCGCCCTGGCGTGGAAGACCGCCGGGATCATCTTGTACGTGGACCCGTTGCCCAGGCCCGTCAGCAGGAACAGGGCGATGAGGCCGACGAGGAAGAGCGGCAGCGACCCCGCCGCCGACGCGGCGATCACCACACAGGTGGCGATGGCCATGGCCGCGAAGTTCACCAATGTGACGCGGGCGCCGCCGAAACGGTCCGCCAGCCGCCCGCCGACGGGCCGTGCCAGCGAGCCGAGCAGCGGCCCGATGAAGGTCAGCGACGCCGCCTGCAAGGGCGTACGCGCGAACTGGCTCTGCAGGACGAGCCCGAAGGCGAAGCTGTAGCCGATGAAGGAACCGAACGTCCCGATGTAGAGCAACGACATGATCCAGGTGTGCGGATCCCGGACGGCTTCCCGTACCGCCCCGCCGTCGTTGGCCACCGGCCCGAGGTTGTCCATCCGCAGCGCCGCCAGCAGCGCGGCGAGCACCACCAGCGGGAGGTAGACGGCGGGAACCAGGCGCGGGTGGGCGGCTCCGGCCGTCCCGATCACCAGCAGGCCCAGCAACTGGATCACCGGTACGCCGATGTTCCCGCCGCCCGCGTTCAGCCCCAGTGCCCAGCCCTTCTCGCGCAGCGGGTAGAAAGAGTTGATGTTGGTCATGGACGAGGCGAAGTTGCCGCCACCGACCCCGGTCAGCGCCGCGACCAGCACGAACGTGGTGTACGAGGTCCCCGGCCGCATCACGTACGCCGACGCCAGGGTCGGCACCAGCAGGAGCGCCGCGCTCATCACCGTCCAGTTGCGTCCGCCGAACCGCGCCACGGCGAAGGTGTACGGCACCCGCAGCACCGCGCCCACCACCGTGGGGACGGCCACCAGCAGGAACTTCCCGGCCGGGTCGATCCCGTACTCCGGCCCCATGAAGAGCACCATCACCGACCACAGGCTCCACACCGAGAACCCGATGTGCTCGCACAGCACGGAGAACGCGAGATTGCGCCGCGCCACCCGCTTGCCCCCGGCCTGCCAGAACGCCTCGTCCTCCGGGTCCCAGTGCTCGATCCAGCGGCGGCCCCGGCGAGAACGAGGGGCGGTGGTATCCGTGCCTTCGGCGGCGGTGGTATCGGTGTGAGTGGGGGTATCGGTGTGGGTGGGGGTACCGGTGCGGGTGGTGATCTCCGCCGTCATCGCGCCTCCCGGGCGTCGGGGGGAACTCCCTGCCCACGACGCTAAGGACGGTTCGTTTCCGCTCCGTACCAACAGGTGACCGCCACGAAAACGTGCTCTCACGGCGCACGTACGAGGACGGTGAGCCGCTGAGGCAAGCCGGGTCGTCGACAGGGCGGGTCGTCGGCAGGCCGGGTCGTCGACAGGGCGGGTCAGCCGCCGCCCGCCTCCCGCGCCCTGCGGACGGCCAGATCCAGCTCCCGCCGCTCACGCCCGGCCCGCCGCCGGTCGTCCGAGGAGGCGTCGGTGACGTCCAGGAAGAGCTGCCCGACCTCCGGCCAGCGCTCCTTGATCGCCGACTTGATCCGTACGAGGACCTCCTCGACCTGCTCGCTGTCCAGCCCGCCCACCAGGTCCACGCTCACCGCCAGCATCACCGAGTCCGGCCCCAGCCGCATCGAGAGCGCCGCCGTCACCGTGTCGATCTCCGGCTGCTCGTCGAGGAACTCGTGGATCTCCTGCCGCAGCAGCGGGTCCGCCGCCTCGCCTATGAGCTGGTCCCGCGCGCTCTTGCCGAGCAGATATGCGACGTACACCAGCAGGGCGCCGATGAGCAGCGAGGCCACCGCCTCGTACGCCACCTCGCCGGTGGTCATGTGCAGCGCCATGCCCGCCAGGGCCAGCAGGACACCCAGGCAGGCCGCGCTGTCCTCGGCCAGCACCGTACGCAGCGCGGGGTCCCGGCCGGTGCGCACCTCGCGCAGCGTGCCGTGGCCCGCGGCACGCGCCTGCCCGCGCGCCTGGAGTACGGCCCGTACGAGCGAGGTGCCCTCGGCGGCCAGCGCGATCCCGAGGACCGCCAGCCCGACGACGTACCCGGTCCGGGACTCACCGCCCCCGGAGGAGAACGCCTCGATCCCCTGGAAGAAGGAGAAACAGCCTCCGGTCACGAAGATGCCGACGGCGGCGAGCAGCGACCAGAAGAACCGTTCCTTGCCGTAGCCGAAGGGGTGGGCCGCGTCCGCGGGCCGCCTGCTGCGGGTCAAGGAGGCCAGGAGGAAGACCTCGTTGAGGCTGTCGGCCACCGAATGGGCGGCCTCGGACAGCAGCGCCGGGGAACCGGCGAACACGCCGCCGGCCGCCTTCGCCACCGCGATGGCCAGATTGGCCACGAGAGCCACCCACACCGTGATCCTGGTCCTGCTGTCCCGCCGGCTGGCTGCGCTCTCCTCGGCCATGGGTGACCGGTCTCCCTTCGCACGGAGACCTACGAGTACCCACGGACCTCGAACTCGCACCAGACGGTCTTGCCCGGGTTGCGGCGGCCCACCCCCCAGCGGTCGGCCAGCGTCTCCACGAGCAGCAGCCCACGGCCGCTCTCGCCGTCGGAGGCGTCCTCGGGCACCGCGCGGACGCGGGGGTGGCCCGCGCCGCTGTCGTGCACCTCCAGCCGCAACGTTCCCTCATCCGTGACCCACAGGTGCAGCCGGAAGCCGCGCCCCGGTGGCACACCGTGCTGCAACGCGTTCGTGGTCAGCTCGCTCACGCAGAGCAACACTTCGTCCGTACGCTCCCCCACCCCCCACTCGACCAGTGCCTGATGTACGAAATCCCTGGCCAGCGGGATGGATCGCCTCTCGCGCCGGTAGAACCGCTCGCGGGCACGGAGGAGGTGGATCTCCTGTTTCATGAGACAACGGTCGCACTGCGTAACTAGGGTTGAACAGAGGGTCAACGCGTACAAATCCGGAGTACGGATCCGGAACCGGCGTCAAGCGGCCCGCCACAAGGGGGAATCCACATCATGCGCCCACAAAAGAAGTCCCGGAAGCACGCAACCGCGATGCGCCTCATCGGCGCCCAGGTCGCACTCTTCCGCAAGAACGCGGGCCTGACGCAGCAGGGCCTGGCCGAACTGGCCGGAAGCTCCGAGGAGACGATCGCCTCCATCGAGCAGGGACGGCGTCCCTTGCTCCCGGACTTCGCGGAACATCTCGACAAATTGTTGAACACGGGCGGCGCGCTGGCCGTAGGCGTCGAACAACAACCGGAGCGGGACAAGTACCCGGTGTGGGCCGAGGACTTCATCCTGTATGAGCAGGAGGCGATCGCACTCAATTGGTTCGAAAACGCCGTGCTTCCCGGGCCGCTTCAAACCGAGGAGTACGCGCGAGCCACGTTCCGCAGCTTCGTGCCGCCTCTCTCCGACGCCGAGATCGAGCAACGGGTGGCCGCTCGGCTGGAGCGGCAGGAGGTGTTGCGTCACGTGCCGCCACCCCTGGCCAGTTTCATCGTCTCCGAGGCAGTCCTCATCGGCCTTCTCGGAGGTCGGGATGTGATGCGCGAGCAGATCTGTTTCCTGCTCACCTGCTCGAACCTTCCAGGGGTCTCAATCCAAGCTCTCCCACTCAACCGCGAAAGCCATGCGGGGCTTGCAGGACCCTTCGTTCTGCTGGAGACACCCGACCATGAGCATCTCGCCTACTCCGAGACCTACCTCGGGAGTCACTTGACGGCCAACCCCGACGACGTCAGCATCCTCACTCAGAAGTACGGAATGCTGCGAATGCAGGCTCTCAACGCCGAAGAAACCCGAAATCTGCTGGATCGGCTGCTAGGAGAGACATGATGAACACGCCTTCTCCCTCCACCTCACCCGAGTTGACGTGGTTCAAGTCGAGCCACAGCAGCGACCAGGGCGGCGCGTGCGTGGAGGTCGCGTACGACTGGCGTAAGTCGCGCCGCAGTGGAAGCGAAGGCGACGCGTGCGTGGAGGTTGCCGCGTTGCCTGCCGTGGTGCTGGTGCGGGACTCCAAAGATCCTGAGGGGCCGCGGATTGCGGTGGGGGCGGCGACCTGGGGGGCGTTCACCGGGTTTGTCCGGAAAGGTTAGCTCGCCGCCGGGCGCTTGGGCGGGGACATACGGACGGTGGCGCTGCAGACGTTGAAGGAGGCGGGGCCGCCCTTCTCGTCCACCACGGGTATCGAACCGATGCCGCGGACCTGCTTGTCGTGCGGGGCCGTTGCGTAGGCCGCGCCGTTCTGGACCGAGCAGTCCTCGGGACCGCCGCCCTTGCGCGTGGCGTCGTCGTAGCGCAGGTCGAGCGACACATAGCTGCCGGTGGCCACGCTGACCGGGAGCACGGTGCCGGTTCCCTTGCCGCTGACCGAGGGGCCCTTGCCCACGCGGACCTCCAGCTTCGGGAAGCCGCGGAAGGAGCACTCGCGCGAACCGGTGTTCTTCGCGGTGAGGCGGGCTCTGTGGTGGATGCCGTCGGCCGGCTTCTTCTTGAGGACGGTGACCTTCCACTGGAGGTTCTTCGTCGTGCAGTCGGCGCGCAGCGCGGTGGCGCGCGGCTCGTCGCACCCGACCAGCCCGACGCTGAGTGTGAGCGCGGCCATGGAAGCCGCGATAAGTGAACGTTTGCGCACGGGACCCCCTGCTTGTTCTGGCATCGCTCCTTGGTTAGGGATGCATAAGGGGCCGTGAAGGTTGCTTCTTCGGGCGATCATCCTTATGAGATTCAGACATCAGTTGTGTATCGGCGTCGGGCAGCCACGTTCCGTGATCCGGCCGCTCCAGCCAGCAGTTGCCGGCCGAGCGGGCCCGGGCCGCCGTACGCAGCGCGTCCAGACCCCCGTGGCGCAGCCCGCGCCGCCACACCATGGAGACCGGGGACAGCGGTACGGGGTCGGTGATGGGGCGGAGCACCGTGCCGGGGACGTCGATGAACTCGGTGGTGGCCAGGACCGACCAGCCGTGCTTGCGCACCACCCGCATGAACTCCGCCGAGCCGTCGATCTCCGGGAAGGGCGCCGCCACGGCGATACCGCGCCCGGCGAAGAGGCGTTCGGCAAGATCGGTCCACTCGGCGGTGTGCGGGTTCCCGGCGCCCGCGTACAGCGTCCGGCCGGCCAGGGCGTCCAGCGGGACGGCGGGCCGCGCCGCCAGCGGATCGTCGGCGGGCAGCAGTACGGCCATCGCCTCGTACCGTACGGGCTGGTGGGCGAGGCGGGAGCGCACCTCGGGCGGCAGGCCGGCGACACGGCCGAAGGAGACGTCCAGGCGCCCGGCGAGCAACTCGGCGGCGGCGCCCGTCAGACCGGTGTGGTAGCGCGCGATCAGCTCGATGTCGGGGGCGGCCCGGCGGGCGTCCTCCAGAATCTCGTGGGCGGTTCCCATGGGGACGCCGACATCGACCAGGAGCGGGCGCGGAGGGCGCCGGGGGTCGGGGCCGAAGGCGGCGGACAGGTCGTCGTGCGCCTCCAGGACGCGCCGGGCGTACGGGAGGAGCCGCGCGCCCTCGGATGTGAGGGCCACCTGACGGGTCGTACGGGTGAACAGGTCGGTGCCGAGCGTGTGCTCCAGGCGCCGGATGTCGCGGCTGAGCGCCTGCTGCGCGACGTACAGGCGGGCGGCGGCGCGGGTGAAGTGGAGTTCTTCGGCGACGGCGGTGAACGCGCGGAGCAGTCGCGGATCTATGTCGTGCGGCACGCGGTCATCGTGCCAGCCGGCGAGCTGCCGGTGATGTGCTGACCACCCGGTGACGTGCTGATCACCGGCATCACCGGCATTGACAACCGGGGTGCGTCAATGGGCGCCGGGAAGGTGTTGGACGGAGGGTACGGCGGGCCGCGACCGTGGAGGGGTGATCCTTTTCCTCGCCTCCCGCCCGGTGACCGCCCGGCGCGTTCCGTGTGCCCGGCCCGTATCCGGCGTCCGGCCGCGCTCGGGCCCGCGTACGCTGCGGTCGCGCTCCGGCTCGCACCCGGGCTCACGCTCCGGTCCGCCCGCCGGTCCGCGCTCCGGCTCACGCTCCCGCTTCGGCGCGTACGGACGGATCTTCGCCGTCCCGGGCGCCCGCGCGTTCACCTGCTGGAACCTGGTCGCGCGGCTGCCCATGGGCATGTTCGGCGTCAGCGCGGTCATCATGATCGTCGGCTCCCGTGGCTCGTACACGCTGGCCGGCGCGGTCACCGCGACCGGGCTGGCGGCGACGGCGGTCCTGGGACCGTGGACGGCGCGGCTGGTCGACCGGTACGGGCAGGCGCGGGTGGCCGTGCCCGCGACGCTGATCGCGGGCACCGGCTCCCTGGCGCTCGTGCTGTGCGTACGTCTCGGGGCGCCGGACTGGACCCTTTTCGCCGCCTACGTCTGCACCGCCACCACGCCCAACACGGGCGGAATGTCCCGCGCCCGCTGGGCGCACCTCTTCCGGGACGACCCGGCCGCGGTACACACCGCCAACTCCTTCGAACAGGCCGCGGACGAGGTGTGCTTCATGCTGGGGCCGGTCCTCGCGGTCTTCCTGTGCACCTCGCTCTTCCCGGAGGCCGGCACGCTGACCGGGGCCGTCCTGCTGCTGACCGGTGTGCTGCTGTTCGCTGCCCAGCGCCGTACCGAGCCCCCGGTCTGCGCCCCGCGCGCCGGCGCCCGCTCCCCCGTACGCGACCCCCATCTGGCCGCGCTCCTGCTCACCTTCCTCGCCACCGGCGCGGTCTTCGGGTCGCTGGAGGTGGTGACGATCGGCTTCGCGGACGGGCTCGGGCAGCGGGGCACGACGGGTGTGGTCCTGGCGCTCCAGGCCGCCGGCTCCTGCGCGGCGGGCCTGCTGTACGGGCTGCTGCGGCCGGCGGGCCCGGTCGGGCGGCGCTTCGCGCGCTGTGTGGCCGCGATGGCCGTACTGATGCTGCTGCCGCTGCTCGCCGCCTCGACGGGGAGCCTGCCGGTGCTGGCCGGCGCGCTGCTGGTGGCCGGCATGGCGACCGCGCCGACCATGGTCACCGGCATGAACCTGGTCCAGTCCCGCGTCGCGCCCTCCCAGCTCAACGAGGGCATGACCCTGGCCGTCACCGGTCTGCTCGGCGGTATCGCGGCGGGCTCGGCGGCCGGCGGCTGGGGCGTCGAGCATCTGCCCGCCACCGCCGCCGCGTACACCGTGCCCGCCGCCGCGGCGCTGCTGGCCCTCGCCGTCACCCTGGTCGCGGCGGCGGCCCGCGCCGTCAGCTCCCGGCGCGTCCCGGACCCCGGCCGCGCCTTTTCCCGTACGCGGCATACGGAGTGACGTCGGGGGCGCCACAGCAACAGAGGCCCCGCACGACGAAAACCCCACACGACGAAGACCCCGCGCCACAAAAGCCCCGCACGACAAAGGCCCCGGTGTCCGGGCGGACACACGGGGCCTTGGCCTCACATGGGATGAGTGGAGATGGCGGGAATCGAACCCGCGTCCAACGGTGCGGAAACAGGGCTTCTCCGAGTGCAGTCCGCTGCGATTTTCTCGGCCCCGGAGATCACGCGGACAAGTCTCCGACGGGCTCAGTCACTGTTTGATTTCCTTCCAGGCCCCGTGACCGGGTCTAGAAGTTTAGTTCCCTAGCTGATGCCAGGATCCGGGTCGGGAACAGCCCCGGGCTGACACTTCGCAGGTCGCTACTTAGGCAGCGAGGGCGAAGGAATCGCGCTTGGTGTTGGCGATTATTTTTTGCGACACATGGTTTACGAGATCATTGCCGCTTCCTCGACTCGCTTCCCCTGCTTCGACATCCGCTGTCGAAACCGATCATCCCCATGTTGTGTTTTCAAAGGTGCTGCACACCCTCGCGGGGTGCGATCCCATCGTACGTGACCAACGCACGCCGATGCCAGCGTATTCCCCCGGTCAGGCCCGCTGCCGCCGCCGTACCGCCGAGATCGCCCGGTCCGCCTCGCGCCGGTCCTGCTGCTCACGCAGCGTCTGCCGCTTGTCGTACTCCTTCTTGCCCTTGGCCAGCGCGATCTCGACCTTCGCCCGGCCGCCCTTGAAGTACAGGGACAGCGGCACGATCGTGTGGCCGGTCTCCTGGGTCTTGGACTCCAGCTTGTCGATCTCCGCGCGGTGCATCAGCAGCTTGCGCTTGCGCCGTGCGCTGTGGTTCGTCCACGTGCCCTGGGCGTACTCGGGGATGTGGACGTGGTGCAGCCACGCCTCGTGGCCGTCGATCTGGATGAAGCCGTCCACCAGCGACGCCCGCCCCTGCCGCAGCGACTTCACCTCGGTACCGGTGAGCACCAGACCGCACTCATAGGTGTCGAGGATGTGGTAGTCGTGCCGCGCCTTCTTGTTCTGCGCGACGAGCTTGCGCCCGCCGTCCTTGTCCTTGCCCTTGCCTTTGTCCTTAGCCATAGTGCGGCCATTTTCGCACTACGCACCGCCTCCAAGGCCACTCAATACCGTACGGGCCCGGCGCTCGGCGGCGTCCTCGGCGGCGAGGTCGGGCGTGATCCCCTTCCCGTCCACGCCACGGCCCGACGGGGTGCGGTAATGGCCGACCGTCAGTTCGGCGACCGAGCCGTCCGGCAGCTCGCTGGGCATCTGCACCGACCCCTTGCCGAAGGTCGGCGAGCCCACCACGATCGCCCGGCCGCGGTCCTGGAGGGCGCCGGTCAGCAGCTCGCCCGCGCTCATCGTCCCGCCGTCGACCAGGACGACCAGCGGGGCCTGGGTGGCGCCGCCGCTCTCGGCGTACAGGGCGCGCTGGCTGCCGTGGTAGTCGTACGTCGCGACCAGGCCGCCGTCCAGGAAGGCCGAGGCCGCCGTCACCGCCTCACCGACCAGGCCGCCGCGGTTGCCGCGCAGGTCGAGCAGGACGCCGCCGCGCGGGGACGCCGTACGCGCCGCCCGGCGGACCTCCTTGCCGGCGCCCTTGGTGAACGCACCGACCTTGATCCGGGTCGGGCCGTCCGCGCCCGCGGGCCGGTCGACGGTGACGTTCTGCGTCTTCAGGCGGGCCCGGCGCAGGACCACGGTCCAGGTACGGGTGCCGCGCCCGATGTCGAGCGCGACCCGGCTGCCGACGGGGGCGGCCGTGTCGCGGTGTGCGGGGTGTGCGGGGTGTGCGAGCTGCGTGGGCTGTCCGGGCTCCGGGGGCTGTGCGGGCTCGCGGAGGTTACGGGGCGCGTGCTGCCCGCCGTCGGTGCGCCGCGCGTCATCGGGCCCCTCATCGGAGCGCTCGCCGGACTGCTTCCCGGGCTGCTCCTCGGACCGTTCGTCCGGCCGCTTCCCGGACCGCTCCCCGGACCTTTCCCCGGACCGTTCACCGGACCCGCCGTCGGCGCCTGGGTCGCCGCGCAGTTGGGCCACGACGTCCGTGACCGGCCGGCCCTCGGTCGGTCCGCCGTCGACGGCGCGCAGCACGTCCCCGCGGCGGATGCCGGCCAGCGCGGCGGGGCTGCCGGGCTGGACCCGGGTCACCTCGACCCGGCCGCCCGCCGCCTGTCCGACCCACAGCCCCACGCCCACGTACGCGCCGTCCAGCTCGCGGCGCAGGCCCTCGTACTCGTCCGCCGTATAGACCGCCGACCAGGGATCGCCGCCGCGGCCGGCCGCCTCGGCCGCCGCCCGGGAACCGGAGTCCCGGGCACGACCGTCATCCTTCCCCGGTGCGGCGGCGGCTTTCGCGACGGCGGCGCGGTCGGCGTGCCGGGCCACGGGGAGCCGGGAGTCGGCGGGTCCGCGGGCCGGTATCCGCCGTTCCGCGATGCGCGATCCGGCCTCGGCCCAGGTGCCCGCCGCGGCGCCGGTGACCAGCACGCTCGCGACGGCCAACGTCAGCGCCGCCCCGCGGCGGCTGCGGCGGGGCCGGACGAACAGACACGGGCCCGACATGCCGGTGAGTCTAGGCCAGAAAGAAGCGCCGTACGGGGAGTTGACCGTACGGCGCCCTAGGCGTACGTCACACCTTGAGGTACTTGCGGAGCGCGAAGAACGCGGCGAGCGCCGGCATCAACAGACCGATCAGCAGCACCAGCGGGAGCACCGCCACCACCGAGTCCCAGCCAATGAAGTTGATCACCTTGATCCGCTCCGCCAGCCACTGGTTGACCAGGACGGCCTTGCCGCCGACGATCAGCACGCAGGCGAACACCGCGCCCAGGAAGCCGGCGATGGCGGCCTCCAGGATGAACGGCATCTGGATGTAGAAGCTGGAGGCACCCACCAGCCGCATGATGCCGGTCTCCCGCCTTCGGCTGAACGCCGAGACCCGCACGGTGTTGACGATCAGCATCAGCGCAACCACCAGCATCAGGCCCATCACGCACAACGCGGCCACGTTCATGCCGTTCAGCAGGTTGAACAGAGGTCTGACCACCGCCTCCTGGTCCTGCACCTCCTGGACCCCGGGCCGCCCGGAGAACGCCGTACTGATCACCGTGAACTTCGTCGGGTCCTTGAGCTTGACCCGGTAGGACTCGGGGAGCTGGTCAGGGGTGACCAGCCCGGCGATCGGGGTGTCGCCGAACTGCTCCTTGTAGTGCTTGTACGCCTGGTCGCTGGACTCGTACTGCACGCTCTCCACGAGCGGCAGCCGGTCCAGTTCCGCCTTGACGGCCTGCTTCTGCTGCTCGGTGGCCGCGCCCTTGGCGCACTTGCCGCCGGTGACGGCCGCGTTCTTGTTGCAGAAGAAGATGGAGACGTTGACCTTGTCGTACCAATAGCCCTTCATCGAGTCGACCTGGTCGCGCATCAGCAGCGAGGCGCCGAACAGGCCGAGCGAGAGGGCCACGGAGACGATGACCGCGAAGGTCATCGTGAGGTTGCGGCGGAGACCGACGCCGATCTCCGACAGGACGAACTGGGCGCGCATGGCGTCCTTTCAGTGCTGGTAGCCGTACACGCCGCGTGACTGGTCGCGTACGAGCCGGCCCTTCTCAAGTTCCATGACCCGCTTGCGCATCTGGTCGACGATCTGCTGGTCGTGGGTGGCCATGACCACCGTCGTACCGGTCCGGTTGATCCGGTCCAGCAGCTTCATGATGCCCACGGAGGTCTGCGGGTCGAGGTTGCCGGTCGGCTCGTCCGCGATGAGCAGCAGCGGGCGGTTGACGAACGCACGGGCGATGGCGACGCGCTGCTGCTCACCACCGGACAGCTCGCCCGGCATCCGGTCCTCCTTGCCGCCCAGGCCCACGAGGTCCAGGACCTCGGGAACGGTCTTGCGGATCTGG
This sequence comes from Streptomyces sp. MST-110588, assembly GCF_022695595.1. NCBI lineage: Bacteria > Bacillati > Actinomycetota > Actinomycetes > Kitasatosporales > Streptomycetaceae > Streptomyces > Streptomyces sp. MST-110588. The sequence continues at coordinate 5,099,277 of NZ_CP074380.1, read as the reverse complement.
CCGCGCGGCTTGCCGATGACTTCCAGCGCGAAGGCGACGTTCTGCCCGACGGTCTTGTTGGGGAGCAGGCGGAAGTCCTGGAAGACCGTGCCGAGCTGGCGCCGCATGTGCGGGACCTTCCAGTTGGAGAGCTTGGCGAGGTCCTTCCCCAGCACGTGTACGGCACCATGGCTGGCGCGTTCCTCCCGCAGGAGCAGGCGCAGGAAGGTGGACTTGCCGGAGCCCGAGGAGCCCACCAGGAAGACGAACTCACCGCGCTCGATCTCCAGGGAGACATCCCTGAGGGCGGGGCGGTTCTGCTTCGGGTAGGTCTTGGAGACGTTGTCGAATCGGATCACTGATGCACCACGGTCGACCTGGGTAGCGGCACGGGATGCCGGCTGGCGGCTCCCGTCGGTGAGCGTGACCATACGCGAACCTCGCGCGACGGCGCAGTCGCCGTCCGGGGTTGGTGCGTTTATTCACGGCCCCTAGGGGGACAAATCCAGCACATTCCGGCTCTTGGGCGGTATCGGCGCCCACAGCATCCCTCCACTTCCCGCCGGCGTTCCACAGGGCGCGCCGAATGGCCCGGGAGCTGGCACAGTGGTAGGGGAACGAATACGGTCCCCGGTGCGTTGGCGCTGTCGAGAAGGAGGTCGCATGACGTACGACCGACTGGTGTGCGCCAACTGCGCGGCCCCTGTGAGTGAGGGCCGCTGCCCTGTGTGCCGGGCGAGCAGGGAACGGCTGCAGCACCAGGAAGGCGGAATCTTCGGGCAGCTCACGCCCGCGGCGCTGGCGGTGCTGCTGGTGGCGCTGGTCGCGCTGGCCGTGCTGCTGCACCAGGCCGCGTAGTCACCGGAGCCGCGACACCGCGGGAGCGTGGAGCCTACGGGCTGACGGAGCCTACGGGCTGACGGAGACGGGGCCGCCGGGACCGACAGGGCAGCGGAGCGCACGTACGCGAACAGGGGCCCGGAGTGCGCTCGTGCACTCCGGGCCCCTGCCGTGTACCTGTGGCTGTACCTGTACCCGTACCTGTGACTGTGGCGTCTGTCCGGGTCCGTACGGACGTGACGGCGCGCCGGGGCGTCGCCGTCACGCCAGGTACGTAGACGGTGTCAGGCCGCCGCGCCGCCGCGGTTGTTGATGAAGCGCGGCATCAGGCGGAAGCCGATACCACCGGCGATCATCGTGGCCGCGCCGACGAGCAGGAAGGTCGTACCGGAAGCACCGGTCTCGGCCAGCTCGCCCTTGGCCTGCTGCTTGGACTCGCCCGGCGTGCTGACGATCTGCTCCTTGCCCTTGCCGGGCTGCTCGACCGGCTTGCTGCCGGCGTTGTCCGTGCCGGTGCCGTCGCCGGTGCTGCCGCCGTCGGTGGTGCCGCCGGAGTTGCCGCCGCCACCGTGGCCGCCATTGCCGCCGTTGCCATTGCCACCGGCGTTACCGTTACCGCCGGCATTGCCGTTGCCGCCGTCGTTACCGCCGTTGCCATTGCCACCGGCGTTACCGTTACCGCCGGCATTGCCGTTGCCGCCGTCGTTACCGCCGTTGCCATTGCCACCGGCGTTACCGTTACCGCCGGCATTGCCGTTGCCGCCGTCGTTACCGCCGTTGCCGTTACCACCGGCATTGCCGTTACCGCCGGCGTTACCGTTGCCGCCGTCGTTACCGCCGTTGCCATTGCCACCGGCGTTACCGTTACCGCCGGCATTGCCGTTGCCGCCGTCGTTACCGCCGTTGCCATTGCCACCGTTGGTCGAGGGACCGTTGGTGTCGGTGCCGCCGTCGGGGCCCTGGATCAGGCTGCCGTCCGTACCGGCGTCGGTGCCGCCGCTGTCGGTGCCTTCGGCGGTGCCACCGTTGGTGCTGCCGTCGCTGCTGCCGTCACCGAAGATGCCACCGATCAGGCCGCCGTCCGAACCCGTACCACCGGTCTGGCCGACCGCGGAGGCGGCACCGGCCGCGGTGAGCGACGCACCGGCCGCGATCACCGCACTGGCCGCAATGCGCGCCACGCGCAGCCGCGTCTTCTTTGTCATGTGCTGCTACCCCCAGTAGCTGTACTCGTCAATGGAGCATCGCTGTACGGGGCCACGGCCGATGCGGGAATACCCGAGTCGCAGTCCCGCCGGATCGGCGGACCACTCGTCTCCCCGTTCACACGCGCCCCAGACATACGCATGCCGCGCTCCACCCTTCCCAGTTCTCACAACTCCGTCAAGCTCGAATAAAGGCTTGATGCCCGAATTGTGGGGAGTTGGCAGTCACATGGACGTACGACTGTGACCAAACCACGACAGCACAAAACAACTGCCGTACGGGATACGGCAGTTGTTTCGGCGTATGTGGGCTACTTCTCCTGCGTCTTGCGCCAGCGGATACCGGCCTCCAGGAAGCCGTCGATGTCGCCGTCGAGAACGGCCTGCGGGTTGCCGACCTCGTGGTCGGTACGCAGGTCCTTGACCATCTGGTACGGGTGCAGGACGTAGGAGCGCATCTGGTTGCCCCAGGAGTTGCCCCCGTCGCCCTTGAGGGCGTCCATCTTCGCCTGCTCCTCCTGACGGCGGCGCTCAAGGAGCTTGGCCTGGAGGACGTTCATCGCGGTCGCCTTGTTCTGGATCTGCGAACGCTCGTTCTGACAGGAGACGACGATGCCGGTCGGGATGTGCGTCAGACGGACCGCCGAGTCGGTGGTGTTGACGCCCTGCCCGCCGGGGCCGGAGGAGCGGTAGACGTCCACCCGCAGCTCGGACTCGTCGATCTCGATGTGGTCGGTCTGCTCGACCACCGGCAGCACCTCGACGCCCGCGAAGGAGGTCTGGCGGCGGCCCTGGTTGTCGAACGGCGAGATGCGTACGAGGCGGTGGGTGCCCTGCTCGACCGAGAGCGTCCCGTAGGCGTAGGGGACCTGGACGGCGAAGGTGGTCGACTTGATGCCGGCCTCTTCCGCGTAGGAGGTTTCGTACACCTCGGTCTTGTAGCCGTGCCGCTCGGCCCAGCGCAGGTACATGCGCTGGAGCTTCTCGGCGAAGTCGGCGGCGTCCACCCCGCCGGCCTCGGCGCGGATGTTGACCACGGCCTCGCGGGAGTCGTACTCGCCCGACAGGAGCGTACGGACCTCCAGCTCGTCCACCGCCTTGCGGACGGACGCCAGCTCCGCCTCGGCCTCACCGCGGGCGTCCTCGTCGCCCTCGGCCTCGGCGAGCTCGAACAGCACCTCCAGGTCGTCGACCCGGCCGCGCAGCTCCTCCGCCCGCCGGAGCTGGCCCTGGAGGTAGGACAGCCGACTGGTGATCTTCTGCGCGCTCTCCGGGTCGTCCCACAGGGACGGTGCCGCGGCCTGCTCCTCGAGCACGGCGATATCGGCCCTCATCTTGTCGAGGTCCAGGACGGCCTCGATCGACCCCATGGTCGAGGAGAGGGACTTCAGCTCTTCGGATACATCGACGACTGCCACGCACCCAGCCTAACGGCTGCCGCCGCATCCCCGCCCCTGCCCTCACGGCGCAGCCCGCCGGACCCGCCCGGCGCGTACCGTCCCGGCGGGTCCGGGACGGCACCGGGGTGCCCGGGGCGCGCTCGAAGGACGCTGGGACGTCGACCGGCCGGACAGGCGGCGGACGGTCGGCGGCCGGCGGGACAGACGGCCGGACGGACAGGCAGCCGGCGGGACAGGCGGCCGGACGGTCAAGGGACGCGGGGCTCGGAGTGGGCCGGACCGGACCGGGCCGGCTTGGAGTGCTGGGTGCCGGCGGGCTTGCCGCTGCCGCCGTCGTCCTGGGACGTGGCCAGCCAGCCACCGACGCCGACGGCGGCGAGCAGGGCGGTCGCGGCCACTCCGATCTTGATACGGCGGCGGCGTACGGCCTCCGGGGAGGAGCGGTGGCGCGCCGACCCGGCGCGGCGCTCACCCGCCGCGCGCGGGGCGCGGGCGGTGCCGTGCGCGCCGCCCGCCAGTTCCTCGGGCCCCGGGACGCGCATGCTCGTATGAGTGTCCCGGTTCGAGTCGGGGACGGCGCCGTGGACCAGCGGGACGGCGCCGCGCGGCCGGCCCTCCCCGGGGCTCGGCGCGGCGCGGCGGGCGTCCTCGTACGGACCGGATGCCGCTCGGGTACGGACGCCGGCCTCGGCCCGCGCACCCGGCCCGGCCGGCCCTGCCGCTCCCTCCGGGCCGTCCGGGTCCTCGCTGCCGGGCTCGTCGATGTCCAGCGGCGGCAGCCCCGCCAGGCCGGGCAGCATCTCGCGCAGCCGGGCCGCCAGTTCCGGGGCGCGCAGCCGGGACGCGGGCGCCTTGGCCAGGCACTGGAGGAGCAGTTGCCACAGCTCGTCCGGGATGCCGGGCAGCGGGGCGACGGTCTCGGTGACATGGCGGCGCAGGACGGCGCCCGGATGCCCGCCGCCGAAGGGCGTGAAGCCGGCCAGGAGTTCGTACAGGACGGTCGCCAGGGCGTAGACGTCCACGGAGGCCCGTGGCGGCAGCCCCTCGATGATCTCGGGCGCGAGGTAGTCGGGGGTCCCGATGACCTTCGTCGAACGGAGCGGGGCGGAGGACCCCCCGGCCGGCGGCTGGGGGAGGGTGCGGCGCGGGGAGTCCACGAGGCGGGCGATGCCGAAGTCGGTCAGCAGCGCCGGGTGCGCGCCGGCCGGGCCGAGCGGGCCCTGCATGTCCAGCAGGATGTTCTCGGGTTTGACGTCGCGGTGCACGATGCCGGCGGCGTGCGCGGCGGCCAGGCCGTCGGCGACGTCCGCGGTGATCGCGACGGCGGCCTCGGGGGCGAGCCGGCGCTCGCGCTCCAGGCGGGTGCGCAGGTCCGTACCCCGTACGAGGTCCATGACCAGCGCCAGGTCGTTGCCGTCGACCACGAGATCGCGGACCCCGACGACCCGTGGGTGGTCCAGGCCGAGCAGGGCCGCACGCTCCTGCACGAAGCGGCCGACGAGTTCCTGGTCCGAGGCCAGGTCCTCGCGCAGCAGCTTGATGGCGACGGCTCCTTCAGGGCCGTCGCCCAACCACACCGTGCCGGCACTGCCCCGGCCAAGGATCTGGTGGGCGGTGTACCGGCTGCCGATCTTCCGTGCCAAGTCTGCTCCGACGTGTCGGGCCCGCCGAGTGTTCCCAGAGGGCTGAAGTTGGCGTCAAAGCTACGCGGGTGCCAGGGGGTTCGGTGCCCAGGATGGCGTCATCCTTCACTTCTGTGGGCGAAATCGCCCTTGTAAGTCGACAAATCGCCAAGGTCGTTTGCCGAAGTGGCCCTCCGGGACACCGAAGGGCCACTCACCTGGCTTTTCCCGCTGCCGTACGGGCATGCGCCGCCGGACGCCGGGCTGCCGGGCCGGGCCGAGCCAGGCCGGACCGCCGTCACCGCCGGACGCCCGACGGCCCGGGCCGTCGCTCAACGCCCGGTTACTTGCCCGAGCCCGTGAAGCTGTCGACGAAGTCACGCACCTTGCCGATGATGTCGCCAATCTGCGCGAAGAAGCTCTTGGTCGTCCCGATCCACTCCTGGAGCGGGGTGAGCTCCCAGATCAGCCAGCTCGCCACAAAGAGGATGAGCAGCGTGAACAGACAGCCCTTGAGGCACCCCAGGCCCGGGATGCGCATCGGGTTGGCGCTGCGCTGCCGCGGCTCGCGGCGCGGCCTGGGCTCCGGCGCGGGCGGGCGCTGCGGCTCGTACCGCTGCGGCGGCGGCTGCTGGGGTGGCTGCTGACGCCGCTGGGGCTGCTGTGGCGGCTGGTGCGGCGGTACGTACGGCGCCGGCGCCTGCTGCTGGTACTGCGGGAGCTGTTGCTGCTGGGGCCGCCGGGGCGGAAGCTGCTGGGGCTGCGACGGCTGAGGCTGCTGCTGGGGCTGTGGCGCGGGCCTGCGGTGCGGCCGACGGCGCAGCGGGTCCTGGTCGGGGTCCAGGTACTGCATCTGCGTCTGCTCGTTGCGGTCGCGCGCGGCACGCATCTGGGACTCCCACGGATGCGGCCCCTGAGGCTGGCCGTTCCCGGGCGGCCCCGGCGGTACGGGCGGCATGGCGCGGGTCGGGTCGGCGTCCGGGCCGCCGGGCCCGTAACCCTGGTCGCGCGCCCCGGGGCCGGAGCCCGCGGGCAGCACCTGGGTCGGGTCGGCGTTCGGGCCGCCGGGCCCGCCGTGACCGTTCTGTCCCTGGGTCGAGGGCAGCACACTGGTCGCCGCCGCCGGGTCGTAGGAGCCGGCACCGGCGTTGGTCGGCAGCACCTGCGTGGGGTCGGCGTCGCCGGTGCCGTGGCCGCCGCCGTCCAGGCCCGTGCCCGGGACCGGCGCGGGCGCCGGGTCGGGAGCGAGCAGGGCGGCCACGCCGAGCGCGGCCTCGGCCTGCGCCGGGGTGGCGTGCACGCCGACGCCCGCCGCGACCGTACGCAGCGCGCGGGCCAGGTTCTCCGCGCTGGGCCGCTCGTCCGGCTCCTTGCGCAGACAGCGCTCGATCACCGTCCACAGCGGCTCGGGCACGGTGGTGGGGCGGCGCGGCTCCTCGCTGAGGTGGCGGTGCAGCACCTCCAGGGCCGTCGCGCCCCCGAAGGGAGGCCGGCCGGTGACCAGCTCGTACAGAAGGATGCCGGCGCCGTAGATGTCCACGGCGGAGGTCTGCGGGCGGCCCTCGGCGGACTCAGGCGCCACATAGGCCGGGGTGCCGACGAACTCGTGGGTACGGGTCAGCCCCGGCGAGTCCGCGAGCCGGGCGATGCCGAAGTCGGTCAGCATCGGGTGCATCTCGCCGGCCCCGTCCGCGCCGGCCAGCAGTACGTTCGCGGGCTTCAGGTCGCGGTGGACGACGCCGTCGGCGTGGCTGGCGGCGAGCGCGTCGGCGATCTGCGCGGTGAGCAGGGCGGCGGCGACCGGGCTGAACGGGCCGTTCTCGCGCAGGTAGCGGTGCAGGTCGGGGCCGTCGACCAGGTCCATGACCAGGGCCAGCAGATCGCCCTCGACGACCAGGTCACGGGTCCGCACGATGTTCGGGTGGGTCAGGCGCAGCAGGACGGAGCGCTCCCGCAGGAAGCGCATCACCACGTCCGCGTCGTGCGCCAGCTCCTCCTTGAGGACCTTGATCGCGACGGTCTCGCCGGGCTCTCCGGCCACGGCGGCCTCGGCGCCCGCCGCCTCACGCTGGCGGGCACGCCAGACGGTGCCCGTGGCGCCGCGTCCGAGCGGCTCCTCAAGCAGGTACTTGCTGCCTACCGGCCGCACGTCATGCGCTCCCTGGTCGTGATCCAACTTCTCCGGGCCCCCGTGGACGGGGTGGTCGCCCGTCCGCCCCACTGTAGTGCCGCCCCTGGTTCCGCCGAGCGGGTTGCGGCCCGGACAGGCCGGGCGGGACCCGGGCGTCGCGGGCGGGGCTGGGAGGAAGACGCGCGGTGGGGGCGGATGGTTGCCAGGGGGCGGCCATCAGCGGGTATCAGGGGTGACTACCGGAGGTGATGGCCGGGGGCGGTCACCGGGGGCGGGCGCCGGGATGGATGCGGAGGGCTCCACCGGTACGTCACCGCCCTCGGTCGGCGCACGGTCGGCTCCCGGCCGGTGCGCGGTACGGCCCTCGGGCTGTGTGCACATCGAGTCACAGAACCGACAGTCGTGATCGAAAACAGGCCGTTCATGGGATAGAAGCGGGCACTTTTGCATCCTTAGCCGACCAATCAAGATCACTGAGTGATGGTCGGCGGGCGTGTTGTCAGCGGCAGGTGCGAGGATGCATCCAGCACGGAAGCGGAGGGGGCGCGGGGCTCCCGCCGCGACGTGGGACCAGGGACTTGTACGTGCCGACGTGCCCGGGTGCGGTGGGGGAGGAAGCGGTGCCCCCGCCGGAACCGTCCGGGCAGAAGGGACCGTTGACGGCGATGCAGATCCGGCTGACCGTCCTCGGGCCGCGCAGCGGCCACACCACGCGCGCCTGCGACGTGCTCGTCACGGCCCCCGCCGGTACGGCGCTCGCGGCGGTCGCCGGAGGTCTGGCCGCGGCCGTGGCCGGATCCGCGGCGGACACCGGCAGCGGCGGCGGGGCCGCCGGCACCGGCGGCAGCGGACCCGTGGTCCTGTACGCGGGAGCCGAGCGGCTGGACGCGCAGCGGGCCGCGCTCGGTGAGCCGCCGCTGATCGACGGCGCGGTGCTCTCCCTCCAGGGCCCCGGCCCCGCCCCGGCGCACGGCCTGCCCGAGGCGGCGGCCCGCCTCCAGGTCGTCTCGGGTCCCGACGCGGGCGGCGTCCATCTCCTGCACGGCGGCCAGATCCGCATCGGGCGCTCCGCCGACGCGGACGTCCCGCTGGACGACCCGGACGTCTCCCGGCTGCACTGCGCCGTGACACTGGAACCGGACGGCTCGGTGCTGGTGGCCGACCTGCGTTCCACCAACGGCACCTCCGTGGACGGTACGGAGATCGACGAGCGGCCCGCCCCGCTGCCCTCGGGGCCCTGCTGCGCATCGGCGAGTCCGCCCTGTGCCTCCGGTCCTCCCCCGCGGTCCCGGAACCGGCCCTGCCGGCCGCGTCCGACGGTGAAGGCCACCTCCGCGTCTCCCCCGTCTCCGCCGCTCATGATTCCGTCCCCGGCACCGCCGAGGGGCGCGCCACGGCTTTCGCCTCCGGTTCCGCCCCGGGGCTGCCCGGGATGCGGGCCGCCGCCCACGACGAGCGGCCCGCTTCCGCCGCCTCCCCGGTCCCGGCCGGCACCGCCCGTGACGTCGCGTCGGCCGCGCCGGGTCCGTACGCCTCGGGCTCCGCCCCCGGGTCTTTGGCCGGGCCCGCCGCCGGGTCCGGTGCCTCCGCGCGCCCTATGAAGGCCGCTCCTGGTACGGGCACCGGCTCCCCCGGTCCGGGCACCGCCGCCGTCCCGTACAGCCCGCCGTACGAGGTGCCCGGCCCCCGGAGCGCTCCCGGCCGCCGGGAGACACCGGTCCGCGGCACCGACCTGCCCCTGCCCGCTCCCTCTCCCGCCGCCGGGAGCGGGGCAAAGCGGCCCGGCGCGCGCTCCGGCGGCCCGGCCACTTCCTACGGTTCCGCAGCCGCTCCGTACGGCTCCGCCCCGGCCGAGGGCACTCCGGGCGCCACCGCCACCCGTACGGCTCCCGCGGCGACCGCCTCCCCCTCGGGGGACGCCGCCCTGGCCGCGCTCGCGTCCTCGGCGGGGTTCGCCCGAGCCGGGGCGGGGACCAGTGGCGCCCCGGCCGCTGCCCCATCGTCACCGTCCTCGTACGCGGACGAAGGCGAGCACGGCCCGGCCCCGTACGACAGACGTGCCGGGCAGGCCGCCTCCTGGGAAGGCCGCACCCCGGCCGCGCACCCGGGAGCGGCGCCGGCCGATACCGCCCGGCGCGGGGACACGGAGCCGACGCACGCCCGGCAGCAGCATCCGAGCGCCCCGGCCTACGCCGAGGAGTCCGTTGACGAGCCCGCCGGCCGTAAAGGCGGCCGGCGCGGAATCGGGGCCTGGGCCCGGCGGCTGGCCGCGGGCCGTGCCGCCGCGGACCGTTCCGCCACCGGCCCCGCCGGGGCCGGTCCCGCCGCGCCGCCGGGCGCCGGGCAGGAGACCTGGGAGGAGGCGCCCGGAGCGCGGGAGGAGTGGCCGCACGGCGGCGGGCCCGGTGCCTTCGCCGCCGGCTCCGCCCGTCCGGGCCCCGCCGCTCCGCCGGGCGGCCCGGAGGCGTACGAGAGGTGGCCGGACGCCGCCACGGTGCTCCTGACGGCGCTCGGCCCCGGCCCCCGGCTCTGGGAGCGGGCCGCCGACCACCCCGACGCGCTGACCGTACGGCTCGGTACGGCGCCCCAGCACGGCGGCCGGGCCGTCGTACCGGTCACCGTCGCGCTGCGCACCGCCGGCTCGCTCGGCCTCGCAGGTCCCCGCGCGCGGCTGGCCGGGCTGGCCCGCTCCGCGCTCGCCCAGCTCGCCGCGCTGCACTCCCCCACCGGCCTGGAGATCGTGCTGCTGGCCACGGACCGGGGCCGCTCCCTGGAGGAGCGGCTGGCGGACTGGTCCTGGCTCGGCTGGCTCCCGCACACCCGCCCCACCCACGGCCAGGACTGCCGGCTGCTGCTCGCCTACGACAAGGAGCAGGCCACGGCCCGCACCACGGAACTGGTGCGGCGGCTGGACGACAGCCCGCTCGGCCTGAACTGGGCCGCCGCCGACCGGCAGTCCGTCGCCGCGGCGGCGGCACAGCACACCGGCCCGTACACCGTCGTGGTCGTGGACGGTGACCCCGGCTCCAGCGGGCTGCGCGAGACCACGGCCCGCCTCGCGTCGGCCGGCGCCGCGGCCGGTATCCACCTGATCTGCCTGACGGAGACACCGGCCTCCTCGCCGTCCTTCCCGCTCGCCGCGACCTACGAGGCGGCCCGCGCCGCCTCGCCCGCCTTCGGCGAGTGCGGGGCGGTCGCCGTGCTGAGCGGTGATGTCGCCACGGCGCTGCGCGTCGTCCAGCCCGGCACCGGCCCCAACGGCACGGTCGCCACGGTGGACGCGGTCTCCGGCGCCTGGGCGGAGCGGTTCGCCCGCGCGCTGGCCCCGCTGCGGGAGGCCGACCCGGGCACCGGCGGCCGTTCGGCCCGCCGCGCGGCCGTACCGCTGCCCGACAGCTCCCGGCTGCTGGACGAACTGGGCCTGGCCCGCGCCACCCCCGCGTCCCTGATGGCCCGCTGGGCCGCCGCGGGGGACAGCGACCGGCCCGGCGCCACGGCCGTACTGGGCGCGGGTCCGCACGGCCCCCTCTGCGCGGACCTCGCCTCCGAGGGCCCCCACCTGGTGGTGGCGGGCGGGCCGGGCAGCGGCAAGACGGAGCTGCTGCGGTCGCTGGCGGCCTCGCTCGCCGCCGCGGACCGCCCGGACCTGCTCTCGCTCGTCCTGGTGGACGGCGGTGGCGCGGAGCGCGGTGAGGGACTGCGGATGTGTACGGACCTGCCGCACGTCACGACGTATCTGGCCGCCTCCGACCCGGTCCGGATGCGGGAGTTCGCACAGGCCCTGACCTCCGAACTGAAGCGCCGCGCGGAGACGCTGGAGGGCACGGAGTTCGCCGAGTGGCGGGCCCGGCAGCACCTTCCGGCGCAGCGGACGGCGCCGTCCCGGCGTACGCCGGAGGGCAGCTCGCCGAACACGGGCGCAGGCCCGGGCGGGGGCTCGGGCGCGGCCACCTCGGACGCCGCCGGACCGGGGACGCCGGCCACCGCCCCGGGTGGCGCCGAGGCGGAGTCCTCGCCGAGCACCTTGCGGCTGCGGGCCCGCGGCATTCCGGGAGCCGCGGGCGGCGTCACCGGTCCGGCGGGCGGCGCTTGCGGCGCCGCGGGCGGCGCCGCGCAGGGCACGGCGCCGATGCCCCGGCTGTTCGTCCTCGTCGACGACTTCGACGCGCTGGTCGCCCCCGCCCTGGGCAGTACGGGCCGGCCGGCCGCCGGCTCGGTGGTACGGGCCCTGGAGGCGGTCGCCCGCGACGGCGAACGGCTGGGCGTGCACCTGATCGCCTCGACCGGCCACCCGGGACGTACGGCGGAGACGGCGGCCTGCGAACGCGCGGGCCTGCGCGTGGAGCTGGGCTCCCCGTCCGACACCGCCGAGCCGGTCCCCCCGGGCCGCGGGCGGTTGCTGCGCGCCGAAGAGGACTCCGCCACGCCCTTCCAGGCCGGCCGGGTGACCGGGCGGATACCCCGTACCTCCACGCTGCGGCCGACGGTCGTACCGCTGGAGTGGCAGCGGATGGGGGACCCGCCCGCACGGCGCCCGCTGCGCGAGCTGGGCAACGGGCCGACGGACCTGGCCCTCCTGGCCAGCGCGCTGCAACGGGCCGCGCAGTCCTCCGGAGCCGAGCCGGCCCCGCCGCTGCTGTGACCAGGTACGGGCGCACGTACGGATATCCGTACAACCACCCTCACAACCACCCTCGACAGTCGTTTGTCATCCCGGCCGGGAACCGCTCTCCCAGGGTAACGGGCCGGTCACAAAAGGCGAGTTGCGGCGTAACGCGGTATTGCGGGGCCAGTGATCAGGGCGTAGGACTGTCGGACGGCAGGGAATGTACAGCCCAGGAACAACCCGGCACAGCGCACCGGCACGGGAGGGGCGAGGGGGATGCGCACACCACGCGTACGGCGCGCGACGACGCGCACCGGCACCGCACTGGCCGTCGCGGCGGCAGGAGCCTTGGCACTCGCCGGCTGCAGCGGTGACAACGGCGGCGGCAAGAAGGAGGGCAACGGCGGCGGGAGCACCGCGGCCACCGTCCAGTTGCCGAAGCTGGACGGCCAGCAGCTCCAGGTCACCGCGGTCTGGACGGGCCCGGAGCGCAAGAACTTCGAGAAGGTGCTCGCGGAGTTCGAGAAGCGCACCGGCGCCAAGATCAACTACGTGCCCAGCGGCGACGACATGGCCGGCTTCATCGGCTCGAAGATCGCCGGTGGCGGCCCGCCGGACATCGCGCTGCTCCAACAGGTCGGCGTGCTCAACGAGTTCGCCAAAAAGGGCTGGCTCAAGCCGCTGGGCAGCGGCGCCAAGGAACAGCTCACCAAGAACTACAGCGCCGGCTGGCGGAACCTGGGCGCGCACAACAACACCCAGTACGGCGTCTACTTCAAGGCCAGCAACAAGTCCCTGGTCTGGTACAACACCAAGGTCTTCCAGGACGCCGGGGTGAGCGAGCCCAGCGACTGGAAGGGCTTCTTGAAGACGGCGCAGACCATCTCCGACTCCGGTGTCCCGCCGGTCTCGATCGGCGCCGCGGACGGCTGGACGCTCACCGACTGGTTCGAGAACGTCTACCTCTCCCAGGCCGGTCCGCAGAAGTACGACCAACTGGCGCAGCACAAGATCAAGTGGACGGACCCGTCGGTCACCGCGGCGCTGACCACCCTGGGCCAGCTCTTCGGCAAGAACGACCTGATCGCCGGCGGGGCGAGCGGCGCGATCCAGACGCAGTTCCCCACCTCCGTCACCCAGACCTTCAGTGGCGGTGACCAGCCCAAGGCGGCGATGGTCTCCTCGGCCGACTTCGCCGCCGCCAACATCACCCAGACCAAGGCCGTGCTCGGCACGGACGCCAAGGTCTTCCGCTTCCCCGCCGTGGGCGCCAAGTCCCCGGTGGTGACCGGCGGCGACGTGGCCGTGGCGCTGAAGGACAACAAGGCTTCGCAGGCGCTGCTCACGTTCCTGGCGTCCACGGACGCCGCCAAGATCTGGGCGCAGGCCGGCGGCTTCATATCCCCCAACAAGGAGCTGGACCGGTCGGCCTACCCCAACGCCGTGATGCGGACGATCGCCGCCGCACTGATCGCGGCGGGTGACGACTTCCGCTTCGACATGTCCGACCAGGCGCCGGCCAGCTTCGGCGGCAAGCCCGGCCAGGGCGAGTGGAAGGACCTCCAGGACTTCCTGAAGAACCCCAAGGACGTCAAGGGCACCCAGCAGAAGCTGGAGCAGGACGCCGCCAAGGCATTCGGCGGCTGAGGCGGCTGACCGCCTCCGTCCGGCGGCTGACGGCCTCCGTGTCCGGCAGCCCTCGGCCTCCGTTCGCCGGCCCTCGGCCCTCGCCGGAGAACCGTCGGCGCTCGGCACCCGGCCGCCACGCCGGCGACCACCGCGCCCGTACCGTCACCCCCGCGGTGGCGGTACGGGCTCACCACAGTTGACCGCCTCGACCGGGACCGGGGGACCGTCACCATGAAGGTTGTGACCGCGGGGGCCCACCGGGCCCGGAGCGGCCCCGTAAGGCCAAACGCACATCCGGCCCGGCCGGGGGTGTCGCGAAACCCAGGAGCGTCATGGGCGTCCGCCCGTGGACGGCGGCCATGTTCCTGCTGCCCGCCCTCGTCCTCCTGGGCGCGCTGGTCGTCTATCCCATCGGCTTCTCGGTCTACCGGAGCCTGTTCGACGCCGCGGGCAGCGGTTTCGTGGGCATGGACAACTACGGTGAGCTGTTCTCGGACGAGCGGATCCGTACGGCCCTGAAGAACAACGTCATCTGGGTCGTGGTGGCTCCGGCCGTCTCCACCGCCCTCGGCCTGATCTTCGCGGTCCTCACCGAACGCGTCCGCTGGGGCACCGCCTTCAAGCTCGTCGTCTTCATGCCGATGGCGATCTCCATGCTGGCGGCCGGCATCATCTTCCGCCTGGTGTACGACCAGGACCCGGAGCGCGGCGTCGCCAACGCCGTATGGGTGAGCATCCACGACACCTTCGCCGAGCCCGCCCCCTACCCCGGTGCCCGGCCGCCGCTGCGGTCCGACCTCAAGGCGTCCGGCGGCGGCGCGTTCACCGGCCGTACGGCCCTGCGCCCCGGCGGCCCCGCCGGGCTGCCGCTGGTCGGCGTCAAGCCGCCCGACATCCGGGGGGCGCGGCCCGCGGTGGCCGCCGAGCCGCGGCCGGGCCAGATCACCGGCACCGCGTGGCTGGACTTCTCCCGGGGCGGCGGCGGCCGGCGCAACGTCCTGGACAAGGGCGAGAAGGCGCTGGCCGGACTGAAGGTGGAGGCGGTCAAGGACGGCCGTGTCCTCGCCTCGGCGACCACGGCCGCCGACGGCACGTACAGCCTGCCCGCCGACAAGGCCACCGGCGCCCGTCTGCGGCTGCCCGCCTCGAACTTCGCCCTGGCGTACAACGGCGTGGACTGGCTCGGCCCGACCCTGGTCACCCCGTCCATCATCGGCTCGTACGTCTGGATGTGGGCCGGCTTCGCGATGGTGCTGATCGCGGCGGGTCTGGCCGGGATGCCCCGCGAACTGCTGGAGGCGGCCCGGGTGGACGGCGCCAGTGAGTGGCAGGTCTTCCGGCGGGTGACGGTGCCGCTGCTGGCGCCCGTCCTGGTGGTCGTCCTCGTCACCCTGATGATCAACGTTCTGAAGATCTTCGACCTGGTCTACATCATCGCGCCGGGATCCAGCATCAAGGACGCCAACGTGCTCGCCCTCCAGCTCTACCAGTCCTCCTTCGGCACGGACGTCAACGAGGGCCTGGGCAGCGCCATCGCCGTCTTCCTGCTGCTGCTCGTCCTGCCGGTGATGTACGTCAATCTCCGGCGCATTCGGAAGGAGCGTCGCCGATGACCACCGCCGACGGCGTCGTACGGGCCAAGCAGTCCCTGCCCGCACGGATCGCGGCCCGCACGGGCGGCGGCGCGCTGCGCGTCTTCCTCGTCCTGGTCGGGCTCTTCTGGCTGATGCCCACCGTCGGCCTGCTGCTGTCCTCGCTGCGTACGCCGCAGGACATCGGCGCAACCGGCTGGTGGAAGGTCTTCACCGACCCCGCCCAGCTCACCTGGGAGAGCTACGGCAAGCTGCTGGAGAACGCCAAGGTGATGGACTCGCTGCTGACCACGGCGCTGATCACGGTGCCGGCGACGCTGCTGGTCGTGGTCATCGGCGCGCTGGCGGGCTATGCCTTCGCCTGGATGGACTTCCCCGGCCGCGACTGGTGGTTCCTGGTGGTCGTGGGGCTGCTGGTGGTCCCGGTGCAGGTCGCGCTGATCCCGGTCGCCAAACTCTTCGGCGCCGTCGGCCTGTTCGAGACGACACCCGGTGTGGTCCTCTTCCACACCGCCTTCGGCCTGCCCTTCGCGATCTTCCTGCTGCGGAACTTCTTCGCCGAGATCCCCCGCGAACTGCTGGAGGCGGCCCGGTTGGACGGGGCCGGCGAGGTGCGCCTGTTCACGCGGGTCGTACTGCCGCTGGGCGGGCCGGCCATCGCCTCCCTGGGCATCTTCCAGTTCCTGTGGGTCTGGAACGACATGCTGATCGCCCTGATCTTCGCGGACAGCGGCAATCCGCCCATCACCGTCGCCCTCCAGCAGGAGGTCCGCCAGTTCGGCAACAACATCGACGTCCTGGCTCCCGGTGCCTTCATCTCGATGGTGATTCCCCTAGTGGTCTTCTTCGCCTTCCAGCGGCAGTTCGTCAGCGGTGTGATGGCCGGCGCGGTGAAGTGACCGCGGCACGGCGGCCGGGGATCTCGCGCATGCGGGGACTTTGCGAATTCCGTAGGGCCCGTCCGCGCGGTGCCGTCCTTCCTGCCATCTTCCGTTCACCTTCCCGCTCCTACGATGACGGCCGTGTCCCGAGCCGCCGTCCGCGCGAGCACGGCGGCTCATCGGCCCTGCCCCCGACCGTCTGGAGACGGACCGCACATGACTGCCCGCATGCCCGCACGCGCCGCGGACCACCGTGCCGAACAACTCCCGCGCCCCACCCGGCTGGCCGACGTCAAGGGGTGGTTCTTCGCCGTCGACCAGTTGCTCTTCGACTGGTTCCTGGCCCGCCAGGAGCGCCGGGGCGAGCCCGGTGACCTGCTTGAACTGGGTGCGTACATGGGCAAGAGCGCCATATTCACCGGCGCGCGGCTGCGCCCCGGGGACCGCTTCACGGTCTGCGACCTGTTCGACTCGCCCGCCGAGGACGCCTCCAACTCCAAGGAGATGGCCAAGTCCTACTCCACCTTGACCCGCCGCGCGTTCGAGGCGAACTACCTCTCCTTCCATGACGAGCTTCCCCACATCGTGCAGGGCCCGAGCTCGGTCGTACGGGACCATGTCGAGGACGGGAGCTGCCGGTTCGCGCACATCGACGCCTCACATCTGTACGAGCACGTGTACGGCGACATCCTCGCGGTGCGCGAACTGCTGGCCCCCGGCGGCATCGCCGTCCTGGACGACTACCGCGCCGAGCACTGCCCGGGGGTGGCCGCCGCCACCTGGCAGGCGGTCGCCAACGAGGGGCTGCGCCCCGTCTGCATCACCGGCACCAAGTTCTACGGCACGTGGGGCGACCCGGCGCCCGTACAGGCCGAACTGCGGGAGTGGCTGCGCGGCGAGGCGGGGCTGTGGCACGAGGTGCAGGAGGTGGCGGGCGCACCGCTGATCCGGCTGAGTGCGAAGGGCGCCGAGGAGCCCGCGCACCCTCTCTCCCGCCACCGGAGCCGGCACGCCGGTCAGGCCGCGAACGCCGGTCAGGCCGCGCATACCGGTCAGGCACCGGACGCCGGTCAGGCGCCGGGTACAAGCCGGGTTCCGGACACGGTCCAGGGAGCGGACGCGGCCCGGCCCGCCGCCCCGGCCCGCAGGAAGGACGCGGCGCGCCGCCCCGCCGCCGTACATCCGCGCCGTTCCCCGCTGCGCCGGGTCGCGGTGAACGTCCTGCCACCGGTCCTGACCAAGGCCGTCGCCGCCGCCCGGAGGAAATCCCGGTCCTCGTGACCGGCCGCCGGTGCCTGTGACAGGCTCTTACGCGTACGAGCCACCGTCCGGGGACACGCGCTACCGTCCGGGGAGCCGGATCGCCCCGCGCGGCGGCTTTCGTCCTCTGTCCCTGTGGACCCAAGGCAGCGGCCCGTCGGCGATCAGTGCGCACACACCGATACGAAATGTAGATTTAGTGACTGTGAATGAAGCCCTTGAGTCGCGGCGCGGGCCCACTCTCACGCCCACCGCACCGGTCAGCATCGTCGTCATCGCCTTCGAGGACGCCGGACATGTCGGTGACGCCGTGCGCTCGGCGCTGGCTCAGGGCGACGCCGTCACCGAGGTCATCGCCGTCAACGACGCCTCCCGCGACGACACCGGCCGCGTCCTGGACGAGCTGGCCCGCACCGCCCCCGGGTGCGGGTGATCCACCGCAGCGAGAACAGCGGCGGCTGCGGCACCCCGCGCAACGAGGGTCTGCGGGCGGCCACCGGCCGGTTCGTGATGTTCCTGGACAGCGACGACGTCCTGCCGCCCGGCGCCGTGGACGCCCTGCTGGCCGCCGCGCTGCGCCATGACGCCCCGGTCGCGGCCGGTGCGTGCGTACGCCGCGAGCTGCCGGAGCGCCGCGACGTGCCCTGGCAGCCCGGCCTGTACGCCGAGGCCGCCGTCCACAGCTCCCCCGAGACCCATCCGCCGCTGGTCCACGACACACTGTGCGTCAACAAGCTCTACGAGCGCTCCTTCCTCCTGGACCACGGCATCGCCTTCCCGGAGGGCCGCTTCACCTACGAGGACTTCGTCTTCACCGCGCGGGTGCTCGCCGCCGCGCCGCGCATCGCCACCGTCCCCGACCAGGTCTACGTCTGGCAGGTGCGCCGCCGGGCCGCCAAGCCCTCCATCTCGCTGGACCGCGACCAGGTGGCCAACTGGCAAGCGCGGATCGAGGCCCACCGCACCAGCGTGGGGATCTTCCTGGACGCCGGGCGGAAGACGCTGGCGCACGCCGCCCGCTCGAAGTTCCTCGACCACGACCTGCGGATGTACGTGCGCGAGCTGCACACCCGGGGCGAGGAGTACCGGCGGGAGTGGTGGCGGCTGACGCGGGAGTACCTCGCCGGGTTCGAGGAGTCCGAGCTGCTGGGCGCCCAGGCCCCCGCCCGCTGGGCCGCCCGGGTCCTGCTCGCCGCGCAGGCGCCGGTGGACCTGGAGCGGCTGACCCACCTCGCGGGCCGGCCCGGCCGACTGCTGCCGCCGTACGTACGGCACAACGGCCGTCCCGTGTGGTCGCGGGAGCTGCCCGGGGCCGAGCTGGACGGAATCGCGGCGGGGCCCGCGGACTCCGCGGACGGCCGCCTGCCCGCGGAGCCGCTGCCCGTGGACCAACTGCCGGTGGCGGTGGAGGCCGAGCCGGTCATCACCGGTACGCGGTGCCTGCTGCGGCTGCGCGTCCACGACCTGTACGGGCGGCTGGCCGCGGCCGGGCCGGCGAGCATCGACGTGGAGCTGCGCCGCCGTCTGGACGACCGGCCGGCACCGGTCCGTACGGCGGCGCTCAACCCCGCGACCCGCGCCTCGACCGACGCCTCCGAGTCATCCGGATCACCCGGCTCCGCCGAGATGGAAACGCCCTCCCTCTGGACCGCCGAGGTGCTGCTCGACCTCGGCGCGCTCGTCATCCGGGGCGGGCGCCGCGCCGCCGGCCCGGACCCCTGGGACCTGATGGCGCGGGTGCGCTGCGCCGACGGCTCCGGCGTCCGCGTCTCCCTGCGAGCCACCGGACCCGGGCTGCGCCGCTTCGCCGTGCCCAGCCTGCGGCACACGGTGCTGCTCGTACAGCCGTACGCGACCACGGGCGGCGCGCTCGCGCTGCGCCTGGCGACCGGACCGCGCAGCGCGTGGAACATCGCCGCCCGCAAACTACGCCGCAAGGCCCCGAAGACCCGATAAACCCCAACGCGCCGGACATACAGGCCATGTCGGGCCACATCGGGTCGCGCCATCGTGAGCAGCGTCACTTCGGCGCGCGCCGACGCGCGCGGAAATGTGAGCAACGCCGGACCCGCCCGGCTCGTTGGAACCGCTGGAACCGCCCGAACCGTCTCAGAAGGTCCAAAGCGCCGGGGGCCGGCCCCGGACCGCTTCTCGCACCGCACTTTAGGATGGCGATATGTCTTACTTGATCACGGGCGGCGCCGGATACATCGGCGCCCACGTCGTACGGGCCATGGTGCAGGCGGGTGAGCGGGTCGTGGTGCTGGACGACCTGTCCACGGGAGTGGCCGACCGGGTCCCCGAGGGTGTGCCGATGGTGGTCGGTTCCACGCTGGACCGCGCGCTGCTGGACTCGACCTTCGCCGAGTACGGCGTCACCGACGTGATCCACCTCGCCGCCAAGAAGCAGGTCGGCGAGTCCGTCGAGATGCCGCTGCACTACTACCGCGAGAACGTGCACGGCCTGCAGACCCTCCTGGAGGCCATGGCCGCCGGCGGCGTCGGCCGGTTCGTCTTCTCCTCCTCGGCCGCGGTCTACGGCATGCCCGACGTCGACCTGGTCACCGAGGACACCCCCTGCCTGCCGCTGAGCCCGTACGGCGAGACCAAGCTGGTCGGCGAGTGGATGGCCCGCGCGGCGGGCAAGGCGCACGGCATCAGCACCGCCTGCCTGCGCTACTTCAACGTGGCCGGCGCCGCCGCGCCGGAGCTGGCCGACACCGGCATCTTCAACCTCGTTCCGATGGTCTTCGAGAAGCTCACCGACGGGCAGTCCCCGCGGATCTTCGGCGACGACTACCCGACGCCCGACGGCACGTGCATCCGTGACTACATCCACGTCGCCGACCTGGCCGATGCCCACCTGGCCGCGGCCCGCAAGCTCGCCGAGCCGGGCCCGGTGCGCGATCTGACCCTCAACATCGGCCGTGGCGAAGGCGTTTCGGTCCGCGAGATGGTCGACCTGATCGCCGAGATCACCGGCTACACCGACGCCCGGGCCGAGGTCACCGCCCGCCGCGCCGGTGACCCCGCCCGCGTGGTCGCCGCCGCCGACCGCATCAGCTCCGAGCTGGGCTGGAAGGCGCGGCACGACGTCCGCGAAATGATCACCTCCGCGTGGGCCGGCTGGCTGCTGCACCACCCGCAGGCCCGACGCGACGCGTGAGCCATGCCCTTACCGGGGGCGCCGTATTTATACGGCGCCCCCTTTTTCCTTCCCCGCGCGCACCGCGCCGGGGGTGTCACCAATTGCTGCCGATGTTCTTCCGGGTGGCGCCGCCGCCGATGCTGCCCGTGCCGTCACCGGCGTAGAACCACAGCTTCTTGTTCTCGTTCTCGACGGCGAGCACATCCACCTTGCCGTCGCCGTTGTAGTCCTCCGCCGTCAGCTCACGCATGCTGGTCCAATTGGTACCGATCTTCTTGCGGGTGGACTCGCCGCCGATGCCGCCCTTGCCGTCCCCGGTGTACAACCACAGCATTTCGCTGGATTCTTCGACGCCGATGAGGTCGACCTTGCCGTCACCGTTGAAATCACCGGCAGTGAGATCCTGCATGGTGTTCCAGTTGGTTCCCATTTGCTTGCGGGCACCGCCGCCGGCGATGCTCCCCTTTCCGTCGCCGGCATACAGCCACAGACTCCCGTCCTTGTTCTGCACGGCGAGGAGGTCGACCTTGCCGTCACCGTTGAAATCGCCCGCGGTCAGCTCACGCATGGTGGTCCAGTTGGAGCCGATCTCCTTGCGGGTGGACTCGCCGCCGATGCCGCCCTTGCCGTCACCGGGGTACAGCCACAGCTTCCCGCTATCGGTTTCCACCCCTACGACGTCGGTTTTTCCGTCACCGTTAAAATCCCCGGCGGTCAGGTCCTGCATGCTGTTCCAGTTGGTACCGATGAGTTTGCGCGTCCGCCCGCCGCCGATACTGCCCTCGCCGTCACCGGCGTAGAACCAGAGCTCGCCCTTGTCCTGCTGGACCCCGATGACATCGCTCTTGCCGTCCCCGTTGAAATCACCGGAGACCAGGTCGTGCATGCCCACCTCGTACTCCGGCCGCTCGGGGTAGGGGTCGGCGTGGTCGGTGCCCAGACCGTTCTTCCGCCCGCAGTTCGGCCAGGCACCCGGCCCCTGAACGGCGAGCACCTTCTCCGCGATGAGGATCTGCTGCTTCTTCGTCGCCTGATAAGCCATCGGCGCGTACTTGGTACCACCGAAGGCCCGCCAGGTGGACAGCGTGAACTGAAGTCCACCGGAAAAGCCATTGCCGTTGTTGATGCTCCAGTTCCCGCTGGACTCGCACTGGGCGACCTTGTCCCAGGTGCTCACCGAGGCGGCGTTCGCGCCCGATACGGAAACGGAGCCGGCGGCCAGTGCCAACACGCTGATGGCTATGGCGGTGCGGGCCGATTTGGGAATGCGGGCAGCAGTCATGGACCGATCCTTTGATCGAAAAATGGCCGGAGAAAGGCGAATCCGCGGCTGGGGCGGTCATCCGCCGAAGGGAACCGGGAATTACATGGCCGCAGTGCAACGCAAAAGCACGATCCGATGCGGCGGCGCCATGTGGCGGTTCACCATACAGGTTTCCCCTGGCGCCGCAAGACAGGTCTTTGAAAAAAGCCGACCGCCCGGCCCAGAGTTTAATGTTGATCTTTTTTGAGGTAACGGGACGATAACGAATCCGAACGGCTTTCCCCTTTTTAAAACCGACCGGTCATGCCTTGCCGTACCGACCGGTTTGTGTCCGCCGCCGTTTCCGTCTCTCAAGTGTTCCTCAAGTGAAAATTTTGAGTGGCTCAAGCGGCCTGCAAGCGGGGCACCAGCCGGGCGGTCGGTTTGTGCGCAAGTGCAATCGTTCCGTCATTTGCACCCTCGGCACCCCTGGCGCAACTCTCTTGGAAACGGCGGCAATTAGCCCGATCCGGCAGCAAAAAAGCGCATATGGAAACAGCCTTGTGCCCCGGGCCCGCGGTCTCTAACGTCCCTGCCGTTCCCTTCCATCCCGCGCTTCTCACGAGTGGCATCAGGCCCCACACGTCCTGAGCCGCTCCTCACGGCGCCGCCCGGAATCCGCAGGCCGACGGCCTTGCGGCACACCGAACGAGCCGGCGCCCGGCGCGCTCGCACCGCAGCCTTCGCCCCCGTCGTCGGACTGAAGGCTGCCCGCATCCAGGAGAAGAACCTTGAAGATCGCCGGCATAGCCCAGAGATCCGCGTTCACCGTGCTGACGGTCGCGGCCGTGACCCTCGGCACCGTCGCGGCGACCGCGCCGGGCGCCTACGCGGCTCCTTCGGCAGTCCCCGCGCACAAGTTGAAGCACGACAACCCCAGCGCGGGGCAGGGCCCCAGCGCCGCCGCGGCGGGGGCCCGCATCGCCGCGTCACCGGCCATCGCCCGCGCTGAAGTGATCAAGCGCGCGAAGAGCTGGGTCAACAAGGGCCTGCGTTACAGCATGGACGGGACGACCTACGAGGGTTACCGCACGGACTGCTCCGGTTACGTCTCCATGGCGTTGGGTCTGCCGAAGAAGGGACTCACCACCGACGGCTTCGTCCCCAGCGCAGCCCACTGGATCACCAAGGACGAGCTCAAGCCCGGTGACGCGCTGAACAACCCCAACCCCGGCAAGTACGGCCACGTCACCCTCTTCGAGGAGTGGACCGACTCCACGAAGTCCAAGTACTGGGGTTATGAGTTCAGCAGCTCCGGCGTGCACCACCGCGTCATCGACTACCCCTACTATGCCCGCTACGACGCCCGCAACTACCGGCCCATGCGCTTCAACAACATCAAGGACGACGGCTCGGGTGGCTACGACATCGGCACCCACGACCTGACCAGCGCCGACTTCAACGGCGACGGCAAGCCCGACGTGGTGGCCGCGGAGCAGGACACGGGCAGGCTGTGGCTCTACTCCGGTGACGGCAAGGGCAGCATCGGTGGCGGCGGCAACCGCAAGATGATCGGCACCGGCGGCTGGAACGGCATGCACGAGCTGACCGCCGGCGACTTCAACGGCGACGGCAAGGCTGACCTGATCGGCGTCGAGGAGTCCTCCGGCGAACTGTTCCTGTACGCCGGTGACGGTACGGGCAGCATCGGCGGTGGCAGCACCCGCAAGCGGATCGGCACCAACTGGGACTCCATGCAGAACCTGGTCGCCGGTGACTTCAACGAGGACGGCAAGACCGACATCATCGCCACCGAGACCGAGAGCGGGGAACTCTTCTTCTACGCCGGTGACGGCGCGGGCAACATCGGCGGCGAGTCCACCCGCAAGCGGATCGGCACCAACTGGGACTCCATGCAGAGCCTGACCGCGGGCGACTTCAACGGCGACGGCAAGACCGACGTCATCGGCGTCGAGAAGGGCGACGAAGGCAAGCTGTTCCTGTACGCCGGTGACGGCACCGGCTCCATCGGCGGCGGCGGCAACCGTAAGCAGCTCGGCAGCAACTGGACCAGCATGCGGGAGCTGACGGGCGGTGACTTCAACGGCGACGGCAAGACCGACCTGATCGCCGTACAGAACAACGACAAGACGCTGTGGCTCTACGCCGGTGACAACGCCGGGGGCGTCGGGGCCGGCGGCAGCCGCAAGAACATCGGCGTCAACTGGTAACCGCCTGCCGCGTTCCCGCCCTGGCGAATCGTTTCGCCTGACCATCCTCCCCGCTCCGGGTGCTGCCGTACGGCCCTTCATCCGTGCGTACGGCAGCGCCCGGTCCCCTCGTGCTCCCTGTCTTTGGAGTTGTGATGTCAGCCCGGCCTGCCCAGCAAGCCCCCCAACCGGCCCGCGCACCGGCGCGCCGGCGTCTTCTCGGCGCCGCCCTGGCCCCCGTCATGCTGCTCTCCGTGGCCGTACCGGCCGCCGCGGCGTCCGCGACCGGCGCCACGACCGGCTCCGCCACGTCCGTCGACGGCGACACCGTCACGTACCGGGGACTGCGCCTGACCGTCCCCCAGGGCTGGCGCGTGGTCGACCTGGAGAAGGACCCCGAAGCCTGTCTGCGCCTGGACAAGCCGACCCTCTACCTCGGGCACGCGGGCGGCCAGTCCCGGTGCACGGGCCGCGCGGTGGCCGAGCGTGCCGACACCCTGCACCTGGAGCCCGCCACCGGCGCGCCGTGGCGTGCGGACATTCCCACCGTCAACGTTTCCTCCGGCACCGACCTGCCCGACTCCCGCAACGGTGCACCGAGCAACGAGGTCCGCTACGCCCTGAAGCAGGCGGGTCTGCTGGCCACCGTTTCGTACGCGGCCAAGCCCGACGCGGTCGAGCGGGTCGTGGAGAAGGCCGAGATCCTGCCCACCGCGCGTCCCGCGGCCCCGCAGCGCCCGGTCGCGCCCCCGCGCTCCGCCGCTGCCGCCGCCTCCTTCGTGCCCGGCGCCTACCGGGGCGCGGGCTTCGACGCCTGCACCGCCCCCACCCAGTCCCAGATGAACACCTGGCGCGCGAGTTCCCCGTACCGCGCCGTGGGCATCTACATCGGCGGCGCCAAGCGTGCCTGCGCGCAGCCGCAGCTCTCGGCGGAGTGGGTACGGGCCCAGGCCGCGGCCGGCTGGCACCAGATGCCCATCTGGGTGGACAAGCAGCCGGAGAAGACGCTGCCCGACGTTCCCTCCCAGGCGGCTGCGCTGGGCCGGAAGGGCGCCGACGACGCGGTGGCCACGGCCAGGAACCTCGGCTTCGACCCCGGCACCGTGATCTACAGCGACATCGAGCACTACAACAACCGCTCCCGGTGGGACAAGCCGGTGCTGTCCTATCTGGACGCGTGGACCGAGCGCGTGCACCAGCTCGGCTACCGCTCGGGCGCGTACGTCCACGCGCTAAGCGGCATCAAGGCGCTGAGCGCGAACTACGGGTCGGGGACGTACAGCATGCCCGACGTCGTGTGGGCGGCCAACTGGAACGGCGTGGCCGGTGTCGGCGACGGCTCGATGGGCCTCCCCGAGGGCACGCAGCAGTGGACCAACGGGCGCCGGGTCCACCAGTACAAGGGCCAGATAGCCGAGACGTACGGCGGGGTGCGGCTGGAGATCGACCGCAACTACGTCGACGTGGGCGCCTCGCGTGAGCTGGGGGGCATGCACGACCTGGTCTCCGGCGACTTCACCGGCGACGGCAAGACCGATGTCGTCGGCGTGGAGAGTGAGAGCGGCAAGCTGTGGCTCTACGCCGGCGACGGCAAGGGCTCCATCGGCGGCGGCCCCACCCGTAAGGAAATCGGCACCGGCGGCTGGAACGGCATGCAGGACCTGGCCGCGGGCGACTTCAACGGCGACGGCAAGACCGACCTGATCGGCGTCGAGCGGTCCAGCGGCATCCTGTGGCTGTACGCGGGCGACGGCACGGGCAGCATCGGCGGCGGCTCCACCCGCAAGCAGATCGGCACCAACTGGACCTCCATGCAGAACCTGGTGGCCGGTGACTTCAACGAGGACGGCAAGACCGACCTGATCGGCGTCGAGACCGACAGCGGGGAACTCTTCTTCTACGCCGGTGACGGCACGGGCGACATCGGCGGGGAGTCCACCCGCAAGCGGATCGGCACCAACTGGACCTCCATGCAGAGCCTGACCGCCGGTGACTTCAACGGCGACGGCAAGACCGACCTCATCGGCGTCGAGAAGGACGACGAAGGCAAGCTGTTCCTGTACGCCGGCGACGGCACCGGCTCCATCGGCGGCGGCTCCACCCGCAAGCAGATCGGTACGAACTGGGACAGCATGCGCGGTCTGACCGCCGGTGAGTTCACCGGCGACGGAAAGACCGATCTGCTGGCCGTGGAGAGCGGGACCAAGAAGCTCTTCCTTTACGCCGGGGACGGCACCGGGAACGTCGGTGGCCAGTCCACCCGCAAGGAAATCGGCACGAATTGGTGACCGGTGCCGACCGGTTCCGACCGGCCGCTCTTTCCACCGCCAGCCCTTTCACGGAATGAGAGACCCATGCGTCTGAGACATCTTTGGACGGCGCTGTGCTCCGCGGCGTTCGTCCTGGCCGGTACCGTCACGACGGCCCACGCCGATACCGTACCGCCGGAAAGCGCGCCGCCCCTGCGCTTCGTCTCGTACAACATCTGCGGCAATATGTGCGTGAACGCGCCGTACGACAACCAGCAGCGCATCGACTCGGTCGTCGACCAGGCGAAGAGCAGCGGCTGGAAGGCCGACCAGATATTCCTCCAGGAAGTCTGCCGCCCGCAGTTCAACGTCATCGCGGACCGTCTGCGGCCCATGGGCCTGCAGGGCCGTTTCACGCCCACGATATCGGGCAACGACAGTGTCTGTGGCGGTTCCCAGTACGGTGTCGCCATATTCGTCAAGGGCCGGATCAGCGAATACCAGGTGCTCGACCTCACCCAGGGCGGTGAGGCCGAACCGATCACCGTTCCCTGCGTGAAGAGCACCACTCAGGGCCGCCTCAACTGGGCGTGCTCGGTGCACCTGTACTGGCGGGACGCGAAGCTGAACGTGGCGGAGGCCCGGCAGTTGGCGGCGCAGGTGAAGGTGTGGCGCGACCAGGGGACGCCGGTCGTCCTGGGCGGCGACTTCAACCGTACGCCCCGTACCGACGCACTGAGCGAGTTCTACAGCGCCGGCATCGACGACGGGGGCGTCGGCGCCTTCGTGGAGGCCGACGAGACGGACAAGGAGCACTTCAACCGGGAGGTGTGCGACCCCTCGGTCAAGAGCCGCTGCCGGTCGGGCGCGCCCACCATCGGGAGTGCGGCGACGAACGACGAGATGAAGATCGACTACCTGTTCTTCGACGAGAAGCACTTCCGGAACGTCAAGGGCGATGTGCTCCCGGAAGACCCCCAGGTCTCCGACCACCGCATGATCCGCGGGGCGGCTGCCTGGGCGAACTGAGGACCGTGAGCGGCGCACGTGCGCCGCGTCGCGCAGCGGTCCGGCGGCTGCCGGTCATACATCAGGAACTGGACAAACCGCCCGGCGGGTGAACCCGTCCCGGAAGAAGACCGTCTTGTCAGTGGGGCGGCCGACACCATACGGTGCTTCGGCCGCCCCATGCGGTTTGTCATACCAGACCATTTCCTTTTGTATACGCGTGTAATCACGGCCTCGACACAGGCCGTGGCTATCATGGGCCACCCCCACACCCTTGAGAGCTGCCGTGCCCGCCATAACCACCGCCCGCTCCGCTCCCAAACCCGTGCGCCGCAGTCCCGACGACCAGAAGCTTCCCAGACGGCTCGACTCCTTGACGAGCCTGCGTTTCTTCGCGGCCGGCGCGGTCTTCGCCCACCACTTCTCGGGATTCGGTGGGGCGACGGGCTTCGCACGGGTTCCCTCACTCTTTCCGTACTCGACCATCGGCGGGCAC
Source organism: Streptomyces sp. MST-110588 (assembly GCF_022695595.1). Lineage (NCBI taxonomy): Bacteria > Bacillati > Actinomycetota > Actinomycetes > Kitasatosporales > Streptomycetaceae > Streptomyces > Streptomyces sp. MST-110588. Next base: position 5,071,778 of record NZ_CP074380.1, on the reverse strand, counting down.
GGGGTGACCTTTTTCTTCGTGCTTTCCGGATTCCTGCTGACCTGGGTGTTCAAACCGTCGGAGCGCCCCGCCGCGTTTTACTGGCGGCGTATCGGACGTATCTGGCCGGCCCACCTCCTGATGAGCGTACCGGCCATATATGTGTTCTATATCTGCGCCGAGGAACACATCGACTGGCCGAGCGTCCTTTCCTCGCTGCTGCTGGTGCAGGCATGGTTCCCAAACGTCACACCGACGCTGCCGGGGAATCCGGTCACCTGGACCCTCAGCGTGGAAGTCCTTTTCTACGCGCTTTTCCCGCTGCTCATCCGGGGGCTGCTGCGGCTGCGCACCAAAACCCTGGTCGCGCTCACCGGCGTCGGGCTGGTGGGGATGTGGGCGGTGAACTGGTGTGCGGCGGCGTACTTCTCCGATGCCACCGAGGGCTGGATCATGCGCCATCCCTTGGTCTACCTCCCGCAGTTCCTGCTCGGTGTGACGGTGTCCGTGGCGATCAAGCGCGGCTGGCGGTTCTCCCTGCACCCGGCGTTCCCCCTGCTGGTGCTGCCGATCTACGTGGCCGGTTACTACCAGGCGCGGGAAAAGCTTGCCCCCGAGATCGTCGAACAGCTCGACTTCGCCGTACGGCCCGTCATCGCCGTCCTCGCGGCGCTGATCATCGTGGCGTTCGTCCAGCGGGAGATCGCCGGACACCGCGGCCTGCTCAACAAGCGCGCGCTGGTGCTGCTGGGCCTGTGGTCCTACAGCTTCTACCTCATCCACCAGTGCGTGATCCGGCTCGCCATCTACACCTGGGGCCGCGGCATCGACAACGGCAGCGCCCTGTTCGCGATGCTCGGCATGGGCACGGTGGCCACCGGCCTGGCCTGGGCGCTGTTCCGGTACGTGGAGGAGCCCGCCGCGCTGTGGTGGAACAAGGTCATGCCCGCGTCCTTGAAACAGCCGATGACCACACTGCGGCCGGCCTCCTCTCTTTAGAGACCGGCCCCGGTCCTCGTACGAAGCGCGATACGGCACCGGCCCCCACGGGAATCCCGTGGGGGCCGGTGCCGTATCGCGACCGCGTGAAAAGCCTCAGCGCTCCAGGAACGCGAAGAGCTCCTCCCAGCGGCGGACGATCTCCTCGGTGGTGAACCGGCGGATGTTCTGCCGCGCCGCCTCACCCATCTTGTCCCGCAGCTCCTTGTCGGACATCAGGGTGTCCAGCCTGCGGGCCAGCTCGCCGGTGTTGCCCAGCGTCGCCAGCAGCCCGTCCTCGCCGTCCCGGATGATCTCGTGCACGCCCGGCGCGCAGTCGAAGGCGGCACACGGAACGGCCGCGGCCATCGCCTCCATCAGAGCCAGCGGGAAACCCTCGCCCCGGGAGGACTGCACGAAGATCGAGCCGCCGCGCAGCGCCCCGGGCACGTCTCCCGTACGGCCCATCCACTGCACCGAGGCGTCCAGGCCGAGCGAGGTGCACTGCTTCTTCAGCGCCTCCTCGTCCTCGCCGTCACCGTAGATGCGCAGCGTCCAGTCGGGGTGCAGCGGCGCGACCTCGGCCCAGGTGTCGAGCAGCATGTCGATGCCCTTCTGGTCCGTCAGCCGCCCCATGCTCAGCACGACCTTCTCGGTGCGCTCGGAGGGCACCTCGGGCATGAAGGGCAGCGGGTTGGGCATGAAGCCGACGTTGTCCAGGCCCTGCCTGATCCACAGGTCCGCGTCCTCCTGCGTCAGCAGCAGCAGCCGGTCCACGTCGGCGTAGTGCTGCTTGACCCGGCCGAACCGCGAGGTCGCGCGGGAGTACTCGTAGGACTCGTGGCTCATGCCGATGACCTTCAGCCCGCGGGTGTCGGCGAGCTTGACCCACTCCATGGCCCAGACCTGGGTGACGATGACCATGGCGCCCGGCCGGGCCGCCCGGAAGATCGCGGTGAGCCGGGCGGCCTTCTCCACCATGCCCGCGGCCCGGCTGCGGCGGCGGCGCTGTTCGGCCAGGTCCAGCTTGGCCTTGATGCCGCGCCCGGAGCCGACCTTGGGCGGCTTGACGTCGTACAGGGTGGTGGTGGGGTAGGGCAGCTCGCCGCCCAGGTCCTGCGGGACGTCGGGCTCGGTGATGCCGATGACGTGGACCCGGTGGCCGCGCTCCATGAACAGCCGGGCCATCTGGTGCGACCAGGTGGTCACACCGCCCAGCTCGTTGACGCTGTTGGAGACGAAGAAGATGTCGCGACCGCTCGACATGGCCGGCTTCTCGGTCACTTGCCGCTCCCACGGGTGAAGAACTTCTCGACGATGGTGCGTGCCGCATCGCCCTGGTCGTACTCGCCGAATTCGCCGACGAAGCGTTTGCGGGCCTCGGCGTACGGGCCGTCCGCCGCCTTGAACTCCTCGATCGCGCCGAAGAGTTCCTCCTCGGTGGCCACCACCGGGCCGGGCGCCTTCTCCATCAGGTCGAAGTAGGTGCCGCGGCTCTCCTTGGCGTACTCCTCGTAGTCGTACGCGAAGAAGAGCATCGGCCGGTCCAGGAGCGCGTAGTCGAACATCACCGACGAGTAGTCCGTGATGAGGCCGTCCGCCAGGGCCAGCAGCGGGGTGATGTCGTGGTGGCCGGTGACGTCGATGACCTTGCCGCGCACCGACGGCGGCAGCACGACGTGGTTGAGGTAGTGCGAGCGGATCAGCAGGGTGTAGCGGTCGCCGAACCGGCGGGCGAACTCCTCCACGTCGAAGGGCAGCTCGAAGCCGCGGACCTTGCCCGTGCGGGTGGCCCGGAACGTCGGCGCGTACAGCAGGACGGTGTGGTCCTCGGGGATGCCCAGCTCCTGGGCGAGCGGGCCGCGCTCGCGACGGCCGCGTTCACTCTCCGCGCGGCGTGCGGTGACCAGTGCATCGTTGCGCGGGTAGCCGGTGCGCAGCAGCACCTCGTCACGCAGCCGGAAGCCCTTGGCCAGGGTCCGTACGTCGTGCTCGGTGCGGACCAGGAAGTGGTCGAAGCGGTCCAGGACCTTCTGGTACTCCTCCTGGGCGGGGCGGCTGCGCAGCTTGTAGTTCGGCTCGTCGAAGCCCATGCGCTTGAGTGCCGAGCCGTGCCAGGTCTGGATGTAGGTGGTCTCCGGGCGCTTGGTCAGCTTCAGCGGGAAGCCCTGGTTGTCGATCCAGAACTCCGCCTGCGCCAGCGCCTTGAGGTACTGCCAGCCCCAGCGGCGTACGAGGGTGGCGTCCTCGGGGAAGCCCTGCGGCCGGCCGCCCGCGTAGGACCACACGGCCTCGAACTCCACGCCCTGGCGGCGCATCTCCTCGTAGATGGCCCGGGGGCTGTCGCTGTACTGCTTGCCCAGGTGGCTCTCGAAGACCACCAGTCCCTTGCGTACCGGCAGCTTGCTGAGCAGCTCGTGGTACGTACGGATCTTGGTCTCGCCGGAGTTGAGCTTGCGCTTGGTCTGGCGGACCTTGCGTACGGAGGTCTTGGCCAGCTTTCCGGCGCGGCCGGCGACCGCGGCACCGACCAGCTTCTGGGTGCGCCGTGCCGCCTGGCCCTCGGAGATCAGCACGAAGCTGAGGTGGCCGCGCTTGGAGACCGAGGGTTCCACGCGGTCCGAGACCAGCCGGGTCAGCCGCGGCCGGATCTTGAGCTTGGCGGCCTCGTCCAGGTCGAGTCCGTCGACCGACAGGCGGGTGCGCAGGACGGTGCCGTCGACGTCCAGGATCAGACGGACGTCCCATACGGCGTCGATGATGCCCAGCGGGCGCAGCTTGGCGGCCAGGTCCACCTCGGCGTCCCACTGGAGGCCGTCGCCCGTGCGGCGCAGCGAGGTCAGCGGGAAGGTGAAGGTCTGCAGGCTGCGGCGGCGGGCGCGGAATTCGAGCTGTCCGCGGACGCGCGCCTGGGGGGTGATCCGGTCCAGCGGGTTGACGACGGTGCCGGACAGACGGATCGTGCCGCGGCCGTCGTCGCTGTAGGCGCTGAGCCGGTTGCGCAGGAAGAGCGTGCCGAGCGGGCGGACGTGGTAGCCGAGGTCGGTGACGTCCAGGACCCGGCGGCCCTCGGGGTCATCGAGGTGTTCGGCGCACCAGTAGATGCGTCCGTCGCGCTCGACGAGGGGGGAGGAGAGCTTGTTGCGGTTGGTGAGGGTGTCCGCGGCGGGCAGCAGGTTGGCCCAGTCCTCCTTGCCGAGGAGGTAGGCACAGATGCCCTGGATGGGCTCCACCTCCTGGTACGCCTCGGGGGCGATGCCCGCGAGGTAGGAGTTGGCCATCTCGGCGAAGCGGTGGCGGTACTCCTGGTCCAGCAGCGGCAGATCGCGCAGATGCAGTACGAGGTCGTGCTTGAGGAACTTGACGTCCTTGTGGAACTTCAGGTCCTCCATGCCGTTCTCGGCCAGCAGGTCGTCCACCCGGCGGTGGATCTCCATGCGGTGCGCGAAGTTGGCGATCTCGTGCCGGCGGTTGCTGATCGACTTCGTCGCGGCCTTTTCGAAGACGTTCCAGAAGTAGACGTGGTTGGGGATCAGCGTGATGCGGCGGGCCGCGACGTACGCCTGGGCCGAGAAGAGCAGGTCCTCGTAATGAATGCCGACCGGGAATTCGAGGCCCTGTTCGACGAGGAAGTCCCGGCGGTAACACTTATTGGTCGACAGGGTGTCGAAGACCAGCAAGTCGGGCAGTTCGGATACGGATTCCAGCGTACGGGTGCGCGAGTAGAGCCAGGGGTACCACTCGACGGTCTTTTTGGTACGGGAATCAACATGTACCCGTACGCACATTCCGGAGACGAGATCGGAACCGGTACGCTCCGCGGCCTCCAGCATGTTGCGGCAGGCGTTCGGCTCCAGGACGTCGTCGCTGTCGAGGAACATCACGTACTTGCCACGGGCCTGGCGCACTCCCTCATTACGGGGAGCTCCGCATCCGCCGCTGTTCTCGGGGAGCTGGAAGGCGCGCACCCGGTCCGGGTGGGACGCGGCCAGCTTCTGGGCCACCGAGAACGATGCGTCAGTACTGCAATCGTCGACGATCAGGACTTCCACACCGTGGAGCGTCTGATCCAGGACGGACGCGACGGCCGTGGGCAGCCGTTCCGCGTCGTTGTAGACGATCACCACTACGGAGACGTCAGGCACAGGAACCTCGATCCTCGTCTGCTTATCTGCGCTGCGACGCACCAAAACTACCTTGTGCGCGAGGGCCCTCGGTCCGCGGGCGAGGCCCGGCCGGCCAAGGCCGACGCGAACAGTACGGGCAACAGCAACAAAGTGGCGAATGAGGCGAAGGCCATGTGTTTCTCGTTCTCCATGGCCTCGGCGAGGGCGGCGGTCAGGTACTGCGAAACGGCCGTGGCGAGGAGGAAGAGCGCCATCGCGCCCAGCGATCTTTCCAGATGGGTACGGCGGCGGCGCACCGCGCGCAGACCCGCCCGGGCCGCGAGCGCCCACAGCGGGACGAGCAGCAGCAGCCCGGCCTTGCGCAGGCGCAGACCGGCGGACGAGGCGAGCGTCACCCGGTGCTCCTGCGCGCCGGGCGGCCGGTGGGCGACGGGCGGGTAATTGCCCAGGTAGCCGGGGCGCATGGCGAGCAACTGGCGGGCCCGCAGTTGCAGGATTTCCACCGTACGGCCGGGGTGGTGGAAATAATAACGAGCGATGTTCCTTATGCCCAGTTCGCCCCTGTAGGCGCGGAACTTCGGATCACGGGAGACGGCCTGGCCGTGGGTCCAATAAGTATGGCCGGCATAACGGGACCATTCCTGGGGCAGTCCGAGAGCTTTGAGGTCGGCCGCGGTGTCATGTTTACCATCGACAATTCCGGCGAATACGGTATCGACCCCGTTCATGTTCAGATAGGCGGAATCACTGCGCTGCGCGGCATAGCCGTGGGCACTTACGACGAGAACGGCCAGCGCCGCCGCGGCACCGAGCAGGCGGGGCAGCAGGAGGCGGGCCGGGCGGGAGGCCGTACGTCCGGGGCTGCCGTCCGGGCCGGCGGTGTCGTCCGGGCCCGTGGCGGCGCCCGGGCCTGTGGCGGCGCTGGGGCCTGTGGCGGCGTTGGGGCCCGTACGGAAGCCGGGCAGGCGGACCGTACGCAGCAGCAGTACGGCGACGACGGGCACGGCCAGGCCCAGCAACTGGGTCTTGGCGCCCGTCGCCAGCATGCCGCCCCCGGCGACCGCCACCAGCCCCGGGATTCCCGCCACCGGCCCCCGGCCCAGCAGCGGAATGCCCGTACAGACCAGGAGGATGCCCAGCAGCCCGGCGGTCTCGCTCAGCGGAGAGGCGAAGTAGTCGAAATAGGCGGCGTCGGCGACGATCAGCCAGACGGCGGCGGCCACGGCGACCCGGGCGGCGACCGCCAGCCGCAGCGCCGCCGCCAGGACGGCCAGGCACACCGCGGCGACCAGGCAGGCCACCAGGCCGACGGCGAACAGGTTGATCTCGCCGCGGAGGCCGAACAGCCGGGTGAACGGGCGGCCGAGGCCGAACAGCAGGGTCTGGCTGGTCCAGTACGGAACGACGCGGGTGCCGCAGTGCGCGGGGGCCGGGCGCAGCTCGCTGAACACGTAGGACTTGAAGCGCGGCAGGCCGTGGGTGGTGGGCATCAGGCCCAGCGTGCAGGTGGCGCGGGCGCCGTCGCCCTGGTTGGCGGAGCCCACGGGGACGGGCACCAGGAAGCGCAGGAGGAACAGGGCGAGCGCGGCCGTGAAGACGGCGAGGCCCAGGGCGGCGGTGGACCGCGGGGAGAGGTCGGCGCCCCGGGCGTACCAGGGCGTGCGGGCGGCGGTGGCGGGCGGCGCTGTTTCCGTCATGCCCACGTCCCGTCAGCCCGGCCGGAGGTTCCGGAGATTACCGACATATGCCTTACAGTGCATATACCGCACAGCAGGCAATTGATGGCATGACCTGCCGACGGATGACACCCGAGGCGATCCGGGGAGCGCGCGGTGGTGACAGGCACAGCGACCGTGCGGCGGGCGGCCGGCCCGGCGCTCGCGGCGGCGCTGTCCATGGGCGCGTACTGCCTGGCCCTGACCGTCCACGACAGCTACCCCTTCGGCTCCCGCTCGCGCGCCGTCAACGACCTGGGCAACCAGTTCGTACCGTTCCACGCCCATCTGTGGGACCTCATGCACGGCAACACCACCGGTGACCTGCTCTTCAACTGGAACAGCGGCTACGGCGTCCCCTTCCTCGCCGATTTCCTCACCTACCTGATGAACCCGTTCTCCTGGCTCGTCGGGCTCTTCCCCCGCCACCTGGCCGACCTCCCGGTCTTCCTCGTCACCCTCCTGAGCATCGGCCTCGGCTCGGCGCTGATGACCGTCCTCCTGGGCCGGCTGCGCCCCGGCCCGGCCTGGCCGCGCGCGCTCCTGTCGGCCGGCTACGGGCTGTGCGCCTGGGTGCTGCGCGACGGCACCGCGGACCCCATGTGGATGTGGGGCCTGGCCGCGCTCCCGATGCTCGGCATCGCCGCCGACTGGTGTCTGCGCCGCCGCCGCTGGGTGGCAGGAACCCTTCTGGTGGCGGCGGCCTGGGCCGGCAACTTCTACACCGCGGCGATGGGCACCCTGGCCATGGCGCTGGTCCTGGGCCTGCGCCTGCTGCTCGCCGCGCACATCCCCGTACGCGACCGGGTACGGTCCCTGGCGCGCGCCGCCTCGATGACGGCGACCGGCGTCCTGCTGGCCGCACCGGCGCTGACCGTCGGCTTCAAGGCCGGCAAGGCGTCCATGCCCGCCCCCGAAGCCCACTACGGCGGCCGTCCGCCGACGCTGGACTACCTGGCGCAACTGCTGCCCGGCGGCCGGGGCCAGGTCCCCGCGCCGCATCTGTTCATCGGGATGCTCGGACTGCTGCTGGTGGCCGCGTTCCCCTTCATGCGGGGCGTGCCGCCCCGGGTGCGCGCCGGGTGGTACGGGCTGGCGGCGGGGGTCGCCCTGTCCTTCGTATGGAAACCGACGATCCTGTTGTGGCACGGCCTGGCGCTGCCCAACGGCAGTCCGTACCGTGCCGCCTTCACCCTCAGCGCCCTCCTGGTGATCATGGCCTGGCTGGCCCTCTCCTACGGTCCGCGCCCGCGCGAGCTGATGGCGGGCGCGGGGCTCGTCGCACTGCTGGCCGCGCTGTGCCACGGCCGCGAGTCGGTGGGGGCCGCCACCTGGGTCCTGGTGGCGGGCAGCGGGACGGTGGTGCTGGGCGCGCTCGTTGTGCTGCATCGGCCGCGTACGGGGAAGGGCCCGGCTGGAGAGGCAGGTCCTGGTGGCGGGGCGAGCCCGGGTGTGGGGGCGGGTTCGGGGCGGGGGCCCGGACTCGTACCCGTCCGCGTCCGTATGTGCGCCCGACCGCCGTGGCGGTCCTGACCTGCGCCGTCTTCCTCGGCTCCGCCTACGCCGCCTACTCCGTCACGGCCGCCCGCGACCGGATCGAGTGGTACCGGCCGAAGACGACCCTCAGCGACGCCACGCTCACCGGCCCGGCGTACGAGGACATCAAGGCACACGAGAACTGGCCGCTGACGCGCACCGACCCCGGCCCGCACGAGTTCGCCGACAACGACCCCCTGCTGCTCGGCGGCGAGGGCGGCTCGTACTACAGCAGCTATCTGCCCGCGGCGACCGCGCGCACGCTGCGCGGGCTGGGCGCCGGCTGGTACATCCAGGGACGCCACACGCTGAGCTTCGACGATCCGGCCGGGCGCGCGCTCATGGGCGTCAGCAGCTTCCGGACCGGCCCGGTCGGGCGGCCCGTCACCGTGCACCGGACCACCGGGGCGCCTTTGGTGACCGTACGGCCGGAAGATGCGCAAGGTGCGAAAGGGGCGGAAGGCCCCGCCATCACCGCCACCACCACCGACGACGGCGACACCGGCCGCTCCGTCTTCGACCGCCAGGAAGCGGCCCTGGGCGCCGACGTCTACGAGGTGCCCGAGCTCGTACCCGTACGAGCGACACCGGACCCCCTTGCTTCCCTGCACTCCACCGCCTCCACCGCCTCCACCGAGCATCTGGACACCCTTGAGCCCCTAAGTTCTCCCGCTCCCCTCCACCACCTCGGCCCGCTCCCGCCTCCCGGCCGTCCCCTTGGAACGGGAGCCGCCGAGGACCCTGCCGGCCGTGCCCCGGTTCCGGCGGACGGCGGGTGGTCGCTGCCCGCGACGCCCGGGGCCGCGGCCGTGTCGGCGAGCGCCGCCGTACAGGAGAGCGCCGTCGCCCCGGCCTTCACCGCGCGCTGCACCCCCGGCACCACCGCGTACTGGTACGCCCCCTGGTACTCCGGCGAGGTCAGCGCCGCGGGGGCCACCTCACCCGGCTACGGCGACCGGGAGATGACCGCCAACCCCGTCAGACGGCTGGGCAAGGTGCCCGCCGACGGCCGTCTGACCGTACGTTTCCGTTCCCCCGCGCCCCAGAAGATCCCCGAGCACGCCATCGGCTGCCTGTCCCCGCGCCGGCTCGACGCCGCCGTCGGACGGCTGCGTTCGCAGGGGCCGGTGCGGCTGTCGGCCGGCGGCCACGGTCTGACGGCCGAGCTGCGAGCGCACAGCACCGGTACGGCCGTGGTCGCGGTGCCGGCCGTCGAGGGATGGACCTGCGCGGTGGACGGCGGGCCAGACCGCCCGCCCCGGGCCGTCGAGGGGCTGATGGCGGTACCGCTCGGCGCCGGTGCCACCCGGCTGACCTGCTCTTATGCCGCGCCCGGTCTGACGGCCGGGCTGGTGGCGAGCGGCGCCGCCGCCCTGACGGTGGCCGTCGTGGCGACCATGGGGGCCATGGGGTCCGTGGCAGGCACCGGCCCGGGAAGGCCGCGCCGCCGCGGTCGGAGAACAGCCGACCAGCTCCCCAGCTCTCCCGTCCCCTCCCCCATCTCCCCCAAATAGAGACATCCAGCACATTTTGTGAGACTTGCTCTCAGGAGACCGGTAGCACCGAGCCGTCCCCGCCCCGGCGAAAAGGCCCGCACATGAAGCTCTCAGTCGTCGTCCCCTGTTACAACGAGGAAGCCGTCATAGGCCGCTTCGACGCGACGGTCCGCACGGTGCTGGACGAGCTGGCCGTCACCTACGAGCTGTGTTACGTGGACGACGGCAGCTCCGACGGCACACTGCACCGGCTGCGTTCCATAGCCCAGCAGCACACCACGACCACCCGTTACCTCTCCTTCAGCCGTAACTTCGGCAAGGAATCCGCGATGCTGGCCGGTCTGCGGGAGGCGGGCGGCGACGCCGTGATCATCATGGACGCCGACCTCCAGCACCCGCCCGAACTGATCGAGAAGATGCTCGACCTGTACCAACTGGGCCACGACCAGGTCGTCGCCAAGCGCAGCCGCGACGGCGACAAGCCGCTGCGCACGACGCTCAGCCGCCTCTACTACCGCGCCGTCAACAAGTGGGTCGACGTCGAACTCACCGACGGGGTGGGCGACTTCCGGCTCCTCTCCCGTACGGCCGTGGACGCGCTGACCTCCCTTCCGGAATGCAACCGCTTCTCCAAGGGCCTGTTCTCGTGGATCGGTTTCGACACCGTCACCTTCGACTACCGCAACGCCGCACGCGAGGCGGGCGAGTCCAAGTGGCGCTTCGGCGCGCTGCTCAACTACGGCATCGACGGCATGATCTCCTTCAACTGCCGTCCGCTGCGCCTGGCCATCCACGCCGGCCTGAGCCTGGCCGCACTGGCCACCGCGTACACCCTGTGGATCATCGGTGCCGCCGTGGTCGGCGGCGTCACGGCACCCGGTTACGTGACGCTGGTGGCCATCGTCGTCGGCCTCGGCGGCCTCCAGATGGTCATGCTCGGCCTGATCGGCGAGTACATAGGCCGCATCTACTACGAGTCCAAGCGGCGCCCGCACTTCCTGGTCAAGGAAACCAACGGCACCGTCCCCAAAGAAACCCCGACAGCCCGCAGCGTCATCGGAAAAACCCACTGATGCCGAACCACCCGTCAGACGACAGGCCGCCGAAAAGCCGTCGGATGCACGCCGGCCGGCTCTGGCAGATCGCCCGCTTCGCCGTCGTCGGCGGTATCAACACCGGCACGTTCTACGCCTGTTACCTGCTTCTGCACCCCTGGATGCCGTACTTCCTCGCGTACACCCTCGCGTTCCTCCTCAGCATGGCCGGCTCCTTCCTCCTGAACACCTATTTCACCTACCGCACCCACCCGACCTGGAAGAAGTTCCTGCTCTTCCCCCTGACACAGGCCACTAACTACCTGATCCAGAGCGTCGCCCTTCTCTCGCTGGTCCACTGGTCCGGCCTAAACACCAAGCTCGCCCCCCTCGTAGCAGCCATCCTCGCCATCCCCTTCACCTACCTGGTCACCCTCCGCATCCTCCTCCCCACTCCGCCCCCGCCTCCCCCACCCCCAGAACCGGCCCGCCACCACGAACCGGCGTAAGACTCACGCCCGCCTCCCCTTAGCTTCGAGTGCGCCCGCTCACCCGCCCCCGGGTTGCCTCCCGCGGTGCTTCCCTGGGTGCCGCCCGGTCGCCTTCCTGGGCGCCCCCGGGATGCATCCCGCAGCAACGGAATCAGTGCCTCGCCGCGGGCCGGCGTGAGCCCGCGCCTTCCCCGCCTTTCACGCCTCCCTCAGCTCTCAGCTCTCAGCCCGAACGTGCCCACCTCGCACTCTTCTCAGGGAAGTGAAGTGGTGTGCTTCTCTTCCACCACGACGGTGTCATGTGCCGGGTGCCCGGACCATCGGGGAATTCCCGGAACGATCCCTGACCCACCGACGGTGGAGCATCTAGGGGTGCTGTTCGGTTCCGGAGGCCACCTGGGCCGTCCAGGGCCCGAAGGCGTCGTCCGTGCCGGGCTCTTTCTGCCGCGTGGCGTAGAGCCTGCCGTCGTTGCCCAGGGCGACCGCGACCGCGCGGCCCCGGGCGTCCGCCGCGACGCCCGGCGCCGCCGAGTGCAGTACCTTTCCCGTCCGCCACGGCTGCGGGGTGCGGCGTGCCGTGCCGGCCAGGGCGACGCGTACCAGACCCGCGTCGTCGCGGGCCGCGAGTACCATCCACCCGCCCGCGGCGGCGCGCTCCCCTCCCCGCGCGCTGCCCGCCGCACCTCCCGCGCCCCCCACAGCCGCCATGGCCACCCTCCCATGGCCGCCTGCCGGCTCGCACTGGGCCACCACATGCCAGACCCCGCCGGTCCTGCGCCGTTCGGCCAGCAGGATCCGGGCGGTGGCCGGCTGGCGGAAGGCGATCCGTACGGCTCCGTCGTCCAGCGCCACCACGCTGACCGGGCCGGCCGGCTCCGGCAGGCCGGTGGCCGCGGCCGGCCGGGGAAGCTGTCCGGCGGCCTGCGACACCCAGTGGCGTACGGAGTTGCCGCTCGGCGCGACCAGGTGCACCAGCCCGTCGGAGTCCACGCACGCGTCCAGACCGTCGATGACCTGCGGGGTCTGCTCGGGCGCCACGGACGGTCCCGCCGGGCGCTCCAGCCGCTGCCACGGCGACCACCGCCCGCCGTGCGCGCCGCTGCGGCAGGCGATGCGGCCGTCCCGGTCGCGCACGAAGACGTGTACGGTGCCGTCCGCGACCGCCACCGCGGCCGGAAACCCCATCTCCAGGGACTTCACCGGATCGGCGTCGGGGCAGCCCAGCGATTCCCAGGCGGCGAACGTCGGTACGCCGTCCTGGGCCGTACCGGTCTGCAGCGCGGCGACCACCTCCCGGCGGTGGGCACGGTCACCGTCCCCGTCCTGGCCACGGTCACGGTCGCGGCCCGGCAGGATCGTACGGGTGGCGAAGAGCTGAAGCGTGCCGCCGGGGTGGCGGACCGCGTGGATCTGGCCTTGGAGGAGGTCGCCGCCCAGCGGGTAGGGGCCCCGGAAGGACCCGCTGCCCGGGGAGGTCTCGGCCCAGCAGTGCGCCTGCCCGTCCAGGACGGCGAAGGCCACCAGCCGGCCGTCCTTGCCGGGCCGCAGCCAGGCGTTGGAGCCGGGGGCGCGCAGCCGGGTGCTGCGCGTCCAGTTCCTGGACCATCCGTCGAACGCCTCGCCGCCGACCTTGCGGTCACCGCAGCCCGCCGGGTCCGCACAGGCGCGGTGGTCCGCCCAGCCGTAGACCGACAGCAGGTCGCCTTTGCGCCGGGCGGTGCGGATGTCGAGATTGTTGGGCAGGACACCGACCTCGTACCCCAGGTAGTTCTCGACGACGGCCGGCACGTGACGTACGGTCCCGCCGCGGCCCGCGCGGGCCCGTCCCCAGTAGCCGGCCAGCGCCGCCTGGGCGAAGTAGGCCGAGGTGGTGTGGTCCTGGTGGTCGTAGTAGAAGGGGCCGCGCAGACGCGGGTCGGGGCTGGGCAGGGGTTCCCTGGGGGCGTGTACGGCGTTGGGGTCCAGGGTCCGTACGACGGTGGGCCGCACCCGGTCCAGGATCGCGATCAGCGTCTCGATGACCTGGTCACGGGTGTACGCGTAGCTCTGCCGTACGGGAGTGCCGGCCGGCCGGAGAGTGGGCAGGGTCTCGGCGGCACCGAGCCACAGGCCGCGCAGCGAGGTCGGCCGGGGGCGGGCGAGATGGCGGGCCTCGATCAGCTCCATGAAGATCAGTTGGTGGCGCGGGGCGGCGCGCAGCGTCTGCACCTCGACCTGGAAGCCGGGCAGGAAGGACACCGCTTCCACGTCCCAGGGACTGTCGCGGTGCGCGGTGGCCATCTCGGCGTGGGCGGCACGCAGCCCGTTCATACGGGCCCGTACGAAGCCGGGCCGGTCCACGGGGGTGTCGCGGAAGCCGGGGCCTTTGGCGGCATTGCGTCCGTCGGACTCGCCGCCGGTCAGGCAGACGGTGACCGTGCGCGCCCCGCCGCGCACGGACTGCTCCAGGTCGGGGTTCATGAAATAGAGCGAGTCGTCGGCGTGCGCGATGATGTGCAGATGCGCCTGGCCCGAGCCGGCCGCCGCCGCTTCGGGGCGTCCGGCGTCCGGCCGCGGAGGCGGTGTGCCTTCTCCGGAACCTCCTCCAAAGCCTTCGCCGGAGCCTCCTCCTGAGCCGCCGACGGGCGCCAGCCACGCCCACAGACCCGCGCCCGCCGACGCCGCGGCCGTCGCGCCGGCGGCGGCCTGGAGCAGGTGCCGCCGACGGACGCCGGGCGGGCTCTGCGGCACGTGCGACGGCTTCACGTGCGGCGGCTTCACGTACGGCTCCCCTTCTGGACGCCCGGCAGCGCCCGCCTTCCGGCAAACCGATCACATCAGGTCAGGTCACGCCCGGCCACTGACCACCTGACCAGCAGTACGTCCCGGATCCCAGTATTGGGACGTGCTGGGCGTTCCGCTCGTTCGATTGGTCCCGGCCGGGCCGGAAAGGATGAGGAGACGGGTGGCAGAGGACACCCGGACCAGGGCGTCCAGGCCAGGGCGCCCGGACCAAAGCGCGCGACGTCGCGGAAGGGGAGGCGGCGACTGCGCGGGCGGCCCGGGCGCCCACGGGGTCACTTCTTGTCCAGGGCCTTCACGGAGAGCTGCCCGGCGCTGGAGTAGTACGGGCGCAGTTCGCACGCGGCGACGGCCTTCGGGGCGGCGACGGGCGCCTTCTTGCCGAAGAGCCCCTTGGCCGGCGCGGGGGCGGGCTGCACGGGCGCCGCGGTCTTCAGCACCGGCCGGGGAAGACGAAGACGTCCATCGGCCGGAGCACGTCGGTCGCCAGCTTGCACATCCGTACGGGCTCGGCGTCCTTCGCGGGCAGCAGCCACAGGTCCCAGATGTCCTCGGCACCCGGCGTGTGGGCCGCTGCCAGCGTCGCGCACGGCAGCTCGGCCCGCAGCCGGTCGCCCTCGCCGGCGGTCGCGCGGACGGTGACGTTCCGCGCCTGGTCGGCGCGGTGCACGGCCCGTACCTCGGCGCCGTCGCCCAGGACCGCGCCCCACAGCCGGGCCCGGATCTCGATGCGCTCCTGGGAGACGACCAGGGTGTCCAGCTCGCAGTGCCGGTCGCGGGTCAGGCTGCGCAGGGACAGCCGGCCGGCCGCGCCGAGGTGCGGCAGCAGCATGGCGAAGGCCGGGCCCTGGGTGCGCGGCAGCGGCAGGGACAGCACGTTCAGGACGTCGCAGCCGTCGGCGTCGGCCCGCAGCGCCACCTCGTGGCCCTGCGCGGTACGCAGCGACAGCTCCCACTCGCCCTCGGCCGGTCCGCCGTGCCAGGGGACGACGGCCTCCCGGTCCGCGGAGAAGGGGTAGGCCACCGGTTCGTTACGGCCCTTCGGGTCGCGGCACACCAACTCGGCGCCCTTCCCGGCGCCCTGCTCGTCGAGCAGGGCGCCGATACGTACGTGGACGTCGCCCCCCTCGTCCACCCGGCACACCGCTCCGGTGGGCAGCGCCTTACGGGTCCGTGCCTCCTCCAGAATGGCCTCGAACCGGTCCGCGCTGGCCGCGGGCTGGAAACGCTCCGCGTTGCGCTCGGCGGCCCGGCCCATCCGCAGGCGCCGCTCCTCGTCCTCGATCAGCTCCAGGATGGCCCCAGCCATCGCCTTGCTGTCACCGACGGGGACCAGGGTCCCGTCCTCGCCGGGCGTGAGAATGTTGCGCGGGCCGTGGTCGCAGTCGGCGCTGACGACTGGCAGCCGGCTCGCCATGGCCTCGACCACGACGTTTCCGAACGGTTCGCGCCTGGAGGGCAGGACGAAGATCGAACCCTTGACGAACTCGGGGGCCACCGGCGCCGCCGGGCCCATCAGCAGCGCGCTGCTGTAAAGGTGCAGCTCCTCGATCTTGCGGCGCAGCCGGCCCTTCTCGGGCCCGTCGCCGTAGATCCTCAACTGCCAGTCGGGGTGCTTGTCCGCCACGATCGCGAAGGCGTCGATCAGGTCGTCGAAGCCCTTGTGGGACTTGAGCACACCGGCGGTGACCACGATCTTGTTCAGCCCGGTCGCCCGCTGCTCGCCGACCGGCGGGATGCAGTTGGGCATGACGGCGATACGGTCCCGGCAGGCGGCTATCTCGGCGCCGAGGGTGCGTTCCTCCTCCGGCGTCAGGACGGTGATGGCGTCGATGGCCGGGTACGCCTCGTACAGCGGCTTCTTGATGTGCGGGCCGAACTTCGTCGGCATGGAGTGTTCCTGGCAGACCTTGAGGAAGCTGCCGGGGCCTGCGCCAGGATGATCGTGATCTTGGGGTTGGAGCTGATGACGACATCGGCGTCGGTGGTGGCGAGGTATTCGCGCAGCCGGATCCCGGCGGTGCTTGCGCAGGTCCACCAGATCAATGACACATCGGGCGTTGTCCGATCAGGAGTCGGCGCACATTCAGGAGGCTGACTTCTCCTGCCGCGCCCCGCCTTTCCCTGCCGCGCCCGCTCCCTCCCCGCCGAGTGCGGCGGTCACCGCCGTGGCCAGTTCGTCCAGGTAACCGGCCGGAAGCTCGTCGCGCACGACCAGCAGCCGCCAGTACAGCGGCCCCGTCATCAGGTCCAGGGCGAGGCGGGCGTCCACGTCCGGGGGATCTCGCCGCGTTCGGCGGCGCGGGCGACCACCGCCGCCGCCACCCCTTCCTGGCTGTCGTGCAGGGCGGCCTTGAGCGCGTCGGCGATCTCGGGGCTGCGGGCCGCCTCGGCCAGCAGGTCGGGGACGATCTGCGCCGCCATCGGGTGCCGCAGTGCCCGGGCCGCGACCTCCAGCAGCATCCGTACGTCTCCTCGCAGCGACCCGGTGTCCGGCGTCGGCATGCCTTCGACGGCCAGCGCGGAGACCACGTCCAGGACCAGGTGGAGCTTGGAGCGCCACCGGCGGTAGACGGCGGTCTTGCCGACCCCGGCCCGGCGCGCGATGCCCTCGATCGACATCCGCGCGAAGCCGACCGCGGCCAGTTCGGCGAAGACCGCGGCGCGGATGGCGGCGGTCTTCTCGGCGCGCAGTACGGCGGCACCGGCGGGCGCCCGGCGTGATGCGCCCGTCTCCCACGCCCCCTGCGCCTCTTCCCGTCCTGCCGACTGCTGCGAGCTGCCCTTTGCCATGGCTTGAGCATAGCGTCACGTCGCTACGGTTGCGTCTCGACGTCGGGCGCCTCTACTCTCGGCGACGCGACGATACGGACCCGTTCCGTCGTGGAAACGCCCCGTGCCCCCGTACGAAAGCGGCCCCATGACTCCACCCCTCGCTCCCCCGGGCCGCGCCCCGGCACCGCACCCGACGCCGTCCGCGGCCCGCGCCGCAGCCGCCCCCGACCCGCACACCCTGGCCGCCCGGTACGGCCTGACGGTGAGCGGCGCCCGCCCCTCACCGGGGCAGTACACCCGCCACCTGTGGGCACGGCGGCACTTCATCACCGCGTTCGCCTCCGCCCGGGCAACCGCGGCCTACACCTCGGCCCGGCTCGGCCAGATGTGGCAGGTCCTGACGCCCCTGCTGAACGCCGGCGTCTACTACTTGATCTTCGGGGAGCTGCTGAACACCCGGCACGGCATCGCCGACTACGTCCCCTACCTGTGCACCGGCATCTTCATCTTCATCTTCACCCAGTCCACCGTGCTGGCCGGCACGAGGGCGATCTCGGGCAACCTGGGCCTGGTGCGCGCGCTGCACTTCCCGCGCGCGAGCCTGCCGATCGCCCTCACCCTCGTCCAGCTCCAGCAGCTCCTGTTCTCGATGGGGGTGCTCGCGGGCATCGTGCTGCTCTGCGGCGTCCCGCTGACCTGGCACTGGCTGCTGCTGGTCCCGGCCCTGGCGCTCCAGACCCTCTTCAACGCCGGACTCGCACTGATCATGGCGCGGATCGGTGCCCGCAGCACCGACACCGCCCAGTTGATGCCCTTCGTCCTGCGCACCTGGATGTACGCCTCCGGGGTCTTCTACGACCTGTCGGCCCTCACCCGGCACGCACCCGACGCCGTCGCGGCGGCGCTCAACTGCAACCCCGCGTTCATCTACACCGGCCTGGCGCGGTACGCGCTGATCGACAGCGTGCGATCCGGCGGGCTGCCGCCGCACGTCTGGCCGCTGGCACTGGGCTGGGCCCTGGTCGCCGGCGTCGGCGGCTACATCTTTTTCTGGAAGGCCGAGGAGGAGTACGGACGTGGCTGACACCGGCAGCACACAGGCCCCCACCGTGATCGCGGATGATCTGCACATCGTGTACCGGGTGTACGGGGCGGGTGCGGGCAAGGGCGGGGCGACCGCGGCGCTGCGGCGGATCATCCGGCGCAGGCCGGCGGCGGGGGTGCGGGAGGTGCACGCGGTGCGCGGGGTGTCCTTCACCGCCTACCGGGGCAGTCGATCGGGCTGATCGGATCCAACGGGTCGGGGAAGTCCACGCTGCTCAAGGCGGTGGCGGGGCTGCTGCCGGCCGAGCGCGGCCGGGTCTACACCCATGGGCAGCCGTCGCTGCTGGGGGTCAACGCGGCGCTGATGAACGACCTGACGGGGGAGAAGAACGTGATCCTGGGCGGGCTGGCGATGGGCATGTCCCGCGACCAGGTCCGGGAGCGGTTCCAGGGGATCGTGGACTTCTCCGGCATCAACGAGAAGGGCGACTTCATCTCGCTGCCGATGCGCACCTACTCCTCCGGGATGGCGGCCCGGCTGCGGTTTTCCATCGCGGCGGCCAAGGACCACGACGTGCTGATGATCGACGAGGCGCTGGCCACCGGCGACCGGGCCTTCCAGAAGCGCTCCGAGGCACGCATCCGCGAGCTGCGCAAGGAGGCGGGCACGGTCTTCCTGGTCAGCCACAACAACAAGTCGATCAGGGACACCTGCGACCGGGTGCTGTGGCTGGAGAAGGGCGAACTCCTCATGGACGGCCCGACGGAGGACGTCCTCGGCGCGTACGAGGAGTTCACCCGCGGCTAGTGTCCTGAGTCGGGAATTTGCTGCGTGAGTCGGTGCTGGTTCGGCATGATGGTCGGATGGCGAGGACGGGACGGCCGAAGACGGCCGAAGGCCGAGCTGGTGCTGACCGATGGCGAGCGCGCGACGTTGACGCGCTGGGCGAGACGCCGGACGTCCTCCCAGGCACTGGCTCTGGTGCAGGATCGTGCTGGAAGGCGCGACGGGTGCTTCGAACAACGACGTTGCCAGTCGGCTGGGTGCTGAGGCGCACACAG
The DNA here is from genome assembly GCF_022695595.1 of Streptomyces sp. MST-110588. Classification (NCBI taxonomy): domain Bacteria; kingdom Bacillati; phylum Actinomycetota; class Actinomycetes; order Kitasatosporales; family Streptomycetaceae; genus Streptomyces; species Streptomyces sp. MST-110588. Next base: position 5,052,760 of record NZ_CP074380.1, on the reverse strand, counting down.
TGAGCCGGTGGCGGGCCCGGTTCGTCCGGGACCGGCTGGATGGCCTGGCCGACGGCCCGCGTCCGGGGGGGACCACGGAAGATCACCGACGGCCAGGTCGAGGAAGTGGTCGTCAAGACGCTGGAGGCCACGCCGAAGGACGCCACGCACTGGTCGACGCGGTCCATGGCCAAGGAGGTGGGGCTGTCCCAGTCGGCCATCGCGCGGATCTGGCGGGCCTTCGGGCTCAGGCCGCACCTGGTGCAGACGTTCAAGCTTTCCAAGGATCCGCAGTTTCTGGAGAAGGTCCGCGACGTGGTCGGGCTGTATCTCGCTCCGCCCGCGCACACGCTGGTTCTGTGCGTCGAGGAGAAGACGCAGATCCAGGCGCTGGACCGGTCGGCGCCGGTGCTGCCGACGATGCCGGGCATGCCCGAGCGCCGCACCCATGACTATGTGCCCGGCGGCGTGACCACCTTGTTCGCCGCGCTGCAGCTGGCCACCGCCGCACACGCTCAGCTCTCCGCCTGAGCTTCGTCGGCCTCTTCCCAACCCACCGCCCCGCCCGACCGGGCTCGGTTCGTCATGCCCCAAGTAGCGCCAACACGCCTTCCCACCCGGCTGGTTGCTGCTCGGGGCTACCCACCCACAGAAGGGACACGCCCCGAATGGTCACCTTGGACCTGCGCCACGTGGCAAGCCCCGCCCTGCGGGACCTGATCCACCTGGTCAACCTGCCCGACTTCGACCGCGCACACCAGCAGATCGACCGCCTCGGCGGCTGCACCGAGCCCGTGCGCCTGCTCGGCCAGACCACCACCATCGACACGGCAACCGGTGAGGTGCTGCGCTCCTACAGCACCGCCGATGAGCCCACGGGCAGCCTGCTGACGCGCTGCGGCAACCGCCGCACCTCGCGGCGCCCGGCCTGCTCCCGCGTCTACGCCGCCGACACGTTCCAGCTCATCCGGGCAAACCTGACCGGTGGCAAGGAACGTGCCGGACACCGTCCGCACCCATCCTCGCGTGTTCGCCACGCTCACCGCGCCCGTCCTTCGGCCCCGTCCACAACCGCCCCACCGACGCGGGCGGTGTCCTCCGACCCTGCCGCTGCGGCAAGCTCCACGAACCCGCGAACGTGCTGCTCGGCACTCCGCTGGACCCGAAGACCTATGACTACCTGGGCGAAGGTCCTGTTCAACGCCCACGCCTCCGCCCTGTGGGCGCGCTTCACGATCTACCTGCGCCGCGAGATCGCCGTCCGGCTCGCCCTGACCCAGAAGGCGGCCCGCGCAGTGCTGCGCGTCTCCTTCGCCAAGGTCGCCGAGTACCAGAAGCGCGGCCTGGTCCACTTCCACGCCGTCATCCGCCTCGACGGCCCGGACGGCAGCACCCAGCCTCCGCCCCCGTCTGCCACCGTGGCCATACTCGCCGACGCCATCCGAGCCGCCGCAGCCCGCGTCTCGGGCAGAGTCGTCTCGGACGCGGTCGGGAAACGCGAACTCGCCTGGGGCGAACAGCTCGACGTGCGCGAGATCGCCGCCTTCGGCACCGACACCGAGCTCATCGATCACGCGGTCGCCGCCTACGTGGCCAAGTACGCCACCAAGTCCGCCGACTCATCCGGCGCTCTCGACCGCGCCCTGTTCTGCCACCCCTGCCAGGGACGCGGCATGACCCTGGCCGCACACGGGACCCCGGTCACGTGCACCGCCTGCACTGGCACCGGACAGGCTCGGTCGCTGCCCCGCCTCGCCGTCAAACGCCACGTGTGCCAGATGATCCGCACCTGCTGGGAGCTGGGCAAGCACCCGGAGTTCGCCGACCTCAAGCTGTGGCAGTGGGCACACATGCTCGGCTTCCGGGGCCACTTCTCCACCAAGTCCCGCTGCTACTCCGTCACCCTCGGCGCGCTGCGCGACGACCGCCGCGCCTGGCGCACCGAAGAGGCCCGCGCACACGCCGGCCTGCCCGGCCTCGACCCAGGCACGACCCTCGTCATCGGCCACTGGGCCTACCACGGCTCGGGCTACAGCCCCGGCGCGGAACTCCTCGCCGCCGCTGTCTGGCACCGCAGAGAACTGCAACGGCAGTTCACCGCAGAGGGCGGCTGCTGATAACCCCACTCCCGGGGCCAGGTGGCGACCTGCTGACGGCCCCAGGTCATGGCCCGTCTCCAGCTCGGCCGCTCCGCTGTCTACGACCTGCTCCGCATCCGGCAGCTCGCCTCCATCACTCTCGGCTGCGCCCGCCGGGTCCCAGCCCGAGGCCCTCACCGATTTCATCCGCACCCGGCTCGAACAGGAAGCCGCCTGATGCCCCCCGCGGCACTCCCACCTCCCGCCGCATCCGCGTCAACGGCGGCGGCACCGTCTACCAGTGCAAGGACGGCCGCTGGGAAGCCGCCGGATACGTCCTCGCCCCCGGTAACACCCGCAAGCGCGTTCGCATCTACGGCACCACCCATAAGGAAGCCCTCGCCAAGCTCACCGAGAAGATCGCCGCCAGCAACCGCGGCCTCCCGGTCGTCTCTGTCCAGGGCACTCTGCCCGCCTACCTGACGTACTGGCTGGAGAACGTCGCCGTCCACCAGCTCCGCGAGACCACCCACACCCGCTACACCACCTGCGTCAGCCAGTACCTCATCCCCGGGCCTGGGCAAGAAGAAGCTCGCCAAGCTCACCGCCAAGGACGTCCGGAGCTGGCTGAACGGGCTGCGGACCGTCTGCCAGTGCTGCGCACGCGGCATCGACGCCCGCCGGAAGTCTGATGCTCAGGCCGACCGCCGACCGCGCTGCTGCGCTATCGGCAAGTGCTGCCGCAAGCACCTCTCGCCGCTGACGCTGGCCTACATCCACTCCGTGCTCAAGTCTGTGCCGTGCGTGAGGAGGAGATCCCGCGCAACGTCGCCCGCAACGTTCGCACCGGCACTCCCCGGCCGCGCCGTTCAACCCGCTCACTGCCGACGAGGCCCGCACCTTCCTCACTGCCGCGCAGGGCCACCGCCTGCACGCCCTGTTCGAACTCGCCCTCCGCAGGGGATTCCGCAAGGGCGAACTCCTCGACCTGCGCTGGGAAGATCTCGACCTCGACACCAGCACCGCCGCCATCCGCCGCACCCTCCAGCGCACACGTGCCGGCGGCCTGCCCCCCTGCCGACCAAGGCAATCAGCTCGGAGCACCGCATCGCCCTCCCGGCCGCCTGCGTCACCTCGCTCCGCGTGCACCACGACCGGCAGGCCCGAGACAAGCAGTAGGCCAGCGCAGGCTGGGTGGATACCGGCCTCGTCTTCACCCGCCCGGACGGCCACCCCATCGAACCCGACACCCTCACACGGCACTTCAACGCGCTGCTCCGCCACTCCGGCCTGCGGGCGATCCGGTTTCACGACCTGAGACACTCGACCGCGACCCTCCTCCTGGAACAGGGCGTCGAACTCGTCGTCATCAAGGAACTCCTCGGCCACGCCCACATCGGCGTTACCGCCACCGTCTACGCCCACGTCCGGCTCCGCCTCCAACGCGACGCCATCGACCTTCTCAGCCGCACGCTGGGAAAGCACTCAGCGGCCGCCACCGAGCCCGACGACGGTGACGAACCGACGGTTTGTGCAGCACCCGTACGCTGACGTTGTCGTCAACTACTGCCGTCAAGACGTCATGAAGCCCTCCCTGGAATCACTCCCAGGGAGGGCTTCATGCACGTTCGATCTCAGTCCAGGGAAATCCTGGGGATCAGTCTTCGCTAAGAAGGCCGATAGCTTCAGGAAGCTCCAGAATTGCCCTCTTGCGCTCCGGATTATCCTCAAGCTCGGCACACTGAAGCATCAAGGAAGCGACCTCCCGACGCCCCTCTTCCGAGAGGCCTCGGAAGAGGGCAGCAGCTGGCTCAAGAATATCCGTGGCGACATCAGGGTCGATATCTCCGTCTTCGGTCAGGTCGATCGATACCACAACGCTTGCAAATGCTTGCGCCAGGACCTGGTTGACATCCATCAGGGCACCACCCTCACTCGAATGTTGGTTATCAGGAGGCTTCCGAGAACCCTACGCGCTCGCACTGCCTCAGCTTCGGTGGGAACCTCCCACCGTCCCGTGTAGCCGTTCTGCTCAAGCGCAAGGGACTGGTTCATAGCCTGCCGGTAGGTCTTGTTGAAGGTCGTGACGCTGACCTTCCGATCAATCATTACACCGTTTGTTGCATCAAACCCGTCGAACTTGATATCCGACAACTTGCTCGCGCCAGCCTTGTAGTATTGCAGCGCTGGCGCCAAGCCCGCCCTGGAACCCGTAGCTCCAGCATCGTAAGCGCGAGCAGCGGAGCTCATGTTGGCATTCTCATTGACCCAATGAACAATGCCATCGCAATTGTGAACCAGGACCGGGGTGGCGCCTGCCAGCACATAGTACGTATGCAGGCCCTCGACGGTGAGATTGTAGGTCCGGGCGTGTTCGGCGAAGGGGTGGTTCGCCTGGACTGTGACGGTGCCTTTGCTGACGGATTTCAGGGTCATTCCCGCCTTGAGGTCGGCAGTCTTGACCCATTCCTTCTGAGAGGGTGACCAGAAGGGGTGCTCGTGTGTAGCGGTGAGCCGCTCGCGGCCCTGCCGAGTGGTGACCGTAAGCTCGTTGAAGGACTTGTCGTCTTCGGTAATGATGTGGGCGGTTACCTTGCGTCGCGCGGTTTGCCCGGTGAGTGGGTCCGTGGCCACGACTAGCTCGCCCGCCCTGACGGACTCGATGTTTTTGGTCGAGTTATCCGCCATGAGCACCTTCGTGCCGGCAAGGAAGCACTTCTTGCAGGTCGGCAGCTTTTTCACGTACCGGTAGCCCTTGGCGATGTCTTCTACGCCGTCGTAGGCTTTTTTGGCGAGTTTCCACTTGCCGATGGGCAGGACCGATATGGCGGCCATCGAACAGTGCCCGAAGCTGGGATCCTTGGCACATTCCTTGACGTCGTTGAGGCCGAAGACTTCCCAGACGATTGCCTTCATCGTCGGGTCGATCTCGGGCACTTTCAGGACGTACTCGTCCGACCCGCTGGCCATGGCCCATACGCAGGATTCCACGGAGTCGCGGTAGTAGTTCAGGACGCAGGGTTTCTTATCCCGGCTCGCCCGTTCCTGCTTTCGCTGTTCCTCAGCTTGACGGCGAGCTTGAGTGAGTTCCGCTTCGCGCTTCTTGACGACCTCTCCCCACGCCTGCGCAGCAGCAGTGTTGGCTTCCTCCAAGCTCTTCCCCGCGTCCATCTCCGAAATTTGGGCCTCGGAGGCCGCGTTCCTGGCGGAGTAGGCAGAGTCGTGTGCGTAGTTCGCGGAGAATTCAGACTGTGCGGCGGATTCGTCGGCGTTGGCGACGGCGCGGTCGGCGCGGTTGGCGGCATTGACAGCGGTGACAGCGGACTTGCCAGCCTTTTTGGCGCTGGTTGTAGCGCTTTCAGCGGAATTGCGGGCGTCGGTGGCGTACCCGTCGGCGTCGGCAGCGAACTTGCTGGCCTGCGTGGCGGCCTTTTGGGCTTCATCTTTGGCGTGCTTGGCGTCGGCGGCGGCCTTGGCGGCGAGCCAGCGGTTCTGCTGGGCCCTGGCCGCTACCACGTCGGCTTCTTGGATCAGACGCTGGACCTGGTTGATGTGGACCGTGGCGAGCTGGTCTTTGCGGTCGGCCATGTACTGGCCGACCTGGATGAAGTCGTCCAGCTGTCCTGCGGACCCGGCCAGCGCAACTTTCGCCGCAGCTTGCATCTCGGGACCGCCGTCGTTGAACAGCTTGCCGGCAACGACCCGTTGATCGATATGCCGCGCCTTGTACTGCCCGCTGTTAAGGAAGGTGAGCATGGCCTGGGGGCTGCCATCGGCCAGGGCCTTCTCGGCTGCCTCTTTGACGGAAGGCCCGCCATCGTTGTCGATCTTGCCAATGAGGACACGGTATTCGACGTTGGCGGTTTTGTACTGGCCGGTGATGTAGAAGTCGCGGATCTGCTCCGGGGTGCCCTCCAACGCCTTGGTGGCGGCGGTACGCACGGCTTCGTACGGGCTCCGAGCGGCAAGGTCTGTCACCTGCTGGCGCGTTTCGTCCTGTTCGCCCCGCTTCCAGCCGGTCCGCAGGTATTCCAGAACATCGTCGTCAGTGCCGGACAGGGCCTGGGTGGCGGCCTCCTGGCGCCAGGAACCGAAATGCTTCAGTACGCGCAGTGCGACGGCGCGCCCCTGGGCGGCGAGGGTTTTGGTGTCGGCGTCGGATTTGTCGGCCTGGGCGGCCAGGTCGGTGATGTCCTTCTCAATGGCCTTGCCTTCCACCACCACATCTGCCGTCTTGGTGGTGAACTCGTCGGTCGCCGTTTTTTGCGACGCGGCGCGTTCCATGGCGGCTGCGGTGCGGATGGAAAGGTCTTGCGCCTCGATCTCCCGTGCCAGCTTGAAGACCGTCTTGGCAATGGTCACCGCGGCGGTAGCCGAGTCGGCTGCGTCCTTGGCCGCGGCCGCGTGTTTGGCCGATTCCTTTGCCGCGGTCTTTGCTTCGCCGGCGTGCTTGGCGGCCTCTTCCGCCGCCTTACCTGCGTTCTCGGCATGGGTGGCCGCGCTGTTGGCAGCATCCCGGGCTTCGCGCGCGGCCGTCGCCGACTGGTTGGCGAACGCTACGGCGGCATTGGCGGCTCGCCGAGACTCCTGGGCGTGCCGACGGGTTTCCGCGGCGGCCGCCTTGGCCTGGCTCGAGTGGTATCCCGCGTCGCTCGCGTACCTGTCGGCTTCATCGGCAGCGTCGGCGGCGTCCTCGGCATTGGAGCTGGCACTCAGCGACGCTTGGGCTGCCTGGGCGGCCGCCACCGATGCCTGGCTGGCTTTCTCCGCCGCTTGCGAGGCTTTCTTGGCACCGATGGACGCGGTATGGGCCTGCGCCGCGGCGTTCTTGGCGTCCTCGGCCTTGGTTGCGTCGTTGGCGGCGGCAGCGGCGGCCTTCCAGGCACGAGAGGCGGCGTTGGACGCGCCGATGGCGGCGTTCGCGGCTCGTGCGGCGGCCAGCGCGGCGACTCGGGCGGCCCGGTTGGCGGCGTTGGCCGAGTCGATGGCCCGCTGGGTTGCTTCGGCGGCGGCCTTGGCCGCGTTGGCGGCCTGCTTTGCCTTCAGCGCCGCCGTCTTCGCGTCATTTTTGGCCGCCTGGGTCTCCTTGGCGGCGTCCTGCGCGGCTTCCTTGGCCAGTTTCGAAGCCGTCACGGCGCGGTTCTTGGCCTCGATGGACGCCTCGGCGGCCTCCTTGGCCCGCGCTCCCGCCTTCTCGGCCTGCTCGGCTAGCTCCTCGATGCTGGCATGTTCCTGGTCGCGGTTGCGCGCCACGAACTGACCGACTTCGAGGAACTCGGCGACATCGTTGGGGGTGCCCTGCAGCGCGGTCGTGCCGGCTGCCTTGACGTTCGGCCCGCCGGTGTTGACGATCTTGCCGGCCTCCACCCGGTTGTCGGTCTCCCGAGCTTTGTACTGGCCCACGTTGAGGAACCGGACGACATCCTCGGGCGTGCCCTTCAAGGCCTTCTCGCCGGCCTCCTTGACCCCGGTGTCACCGGCGTTGATGACCTTGCCGGCCTCGACGCGCCGGTCCACCTGCAGCGGCTTCTTCCAACCATCCTCGAGGAAAGACTGGACATCATCCGGGTTCTGCGAACTGAGCGCTGCGAGGGCAGCTTCGCGTACCGAGGGGCCAGCTACGTTGATCATCCGGCCGACAGCGACCCGGTCGTCGATCCGCTGGATGGCATCCTTGCCTTTGAGGAAGTTCGCGACGTCCTCATCGGTCCCCAGTAGAGCCTTCTCGGCGGCTTCTTTGATGCCCGCTCCGCCGCTCTGCCATAGCCGAACGGCATGACCTCGATTCATTGCGGCATTGATCACCTGCAGCATGTCGCTGTCGGCGCCATACGCCGGCGCGCCGCCCAGCAGGCTCGCCATCAGCGCGACGGGCAGGACCGCCGAGGAGACGGCACGCCGCCCGAACGGTCTCTTCGCGCCTCTGCGGCCTGTTCTGTGGCGCTGCGATCCCCGCGCAGCGCTTGATGGTGGTCTTTTCACCCGGTCGGTTTCCTCTCTGAGAGCCCAGCCGCCACCGCGCCAGCGCCAGAGAGACCGGCTTCCAGCCAGGTGTCCGTTCATCAGGTCAGGGAGGAAGTAAGCACGGCCGCGCATCCAGGCAAGCGGCAGTCCGGCTGTCGTACGGCAGTGCTATGAGAACCCTCCGAAACACGACGTTCGAGGGCAAACTCGCAGACATCTTACATATGATTTACTTCGCGCATCCGGGGCCCAACGTGCGCCCCACTCCTCCACCTTGGAAGGCAACGTGGCAATATCCCCTGGCCCCAAAGCACTGGCCATCACCGGCGTCGCAGCGGCATTGGCGTGTGCCGGGCTGACGACCCTGTCGGTAGCCCAGGCGGCCCCTCAGCCAACACCCGCCGTCGCAGGCACGGCAGCATCCGGTGACATGCCTCCGGTCGTCGAGGACTTCACCTACCCCGGCGCGGCGAAGCTCCTTCAGGAGAGGGAAATCACCCTCAAGCGCGGTGATGGGCACATCATGCTGTCCGACTGCAATGCGCGCCACGACATCAAAGTTGAATCCCGTACGGGCGACAACTTCTTCTGCTTCACCGTCAGCGGCAACGACGGCTACCTGACCATGGAACTGCCCGACGCCTACGCCATGTGGACCAAGGGACACCCGGTACAGGCCAAAATCGTCGCGGAGGCAACCGGCAAGACCACCGTTGTCAAGGCTCCCAAGACTCCTGAGTACAAGTACACGACCATGGGAGAGACCGGGGACACCCACAAGCGTTCCGTCCTCGTCGAACTCCGCGTCAACGGCTGACGGGTACATCCGCAGGAGCCGCTCATCCCCAGCCAGCACGCCTGGCCGCACCCGTCTGTACCTCGCTCAAGGAAGTTCCATGTCAATAAAGAGATCCCGAGCCACCGTGGCAGCCGCCGCCCTGGCAGGAGGCGTCAGCCTGGCCCTACTGGCCGTCCCCACGGCCTCGGCCACCGCTGGTTCGACCGTAAAGGACGGCACCTACGCCTTCACCGCCAAGATCACCATCGGCGAGGGCGACAGCCAGCGTGTCTGCTCGGGTGCCCTGGTGGACGCACAGTGGGTGCTGTCGGCGAAGAACTGCTTCGCCGACAAGCCGGGCGCCCAGGTCGCGGAAGGCAAACCGAAGCAGAAGACGACCGTGACCGTAGGCGCGCCGGCCGACAACAGGTCGGTAGACGTGGTTGAGCTGGTCCCTTATTCCAACCGTGACCTGGTGATGGCCCGGCTCGCGGTGCCCAGCGGCTCCACCTCGCTGACCCCTGCGTTCCCGGGAGTCGATCCGGTCGACGTCTCCCTGTCGGCACCGGCTGAAGGCGAACGGCTGCGGGCCATCGGCTACGGCCGCACCAAGACCGCTTGGCTCAGCGATCGCGCCCACAGCACCACCCCCAGCGTCGGAGCCACCACCAACACGGCCGTCTCCCTGGCCGGTACGCCGGAGGAGCGGACCGGAATCTGCAAGGGTGACGCGGGCGGACCCACCGTACGCGAGGCCGGCGGTCGGGCCGAACTGGTCGGCATCCATAGCACCTCCTGGCAGGCCGGCTGCCTGGGGGAGAACCCGGCGAAAGACGAGGCCGTCGACGTCCGTATGGATACCGCCAGCCTGTGGGTCCACCAGACCCGCTCCGAGGCTGATGCGGCCGCGAAGTCCGTCAAGCAGGTCGTCTCCGGTGACTTCAACGGCGACAAGCGCACCGATCAGGCCGTGATGTACGGCTTCTCCGACGGATCCATGGCCCTGTTCACCTTCCTCGCGAAGGCCGACGGCGGGTTCCAGCGGCCGAGCAAATCCTGGCACGTCAAGCCGGGTCAGTGGAATTTCGACGCCGTCCAGCTCACCGCGGGCGACTTCGACGGCGACGGCCGTGACGACGTGGCCGCCTTCTACGGCTACGGCGACGGATCGGCCGCCCTGTACACCTTCAAGTCCCTCAAGGACGGACGGTTCCAAGACCCGCTGCGCTCCTGGAACGTACCCGCCGACAACTGGTGGGGCAGCAACGTGAAGATCGCCGCGGGCGACTTCGACGGCAACGGCCGCGACGACATCGCCGCCTTCTACGGCTACGGCGACGGCCGGGCCGCCCTGTACACCTTCAAGACCAAGACAGACGGCACCTTCGAAAACCCCGTCCGCTCCTGGAACGTACCCGCCGACAACTGGTGGGGCAGCAACGTGAAGATCGCCGCAGGTGACTTCGACGGCAACGGCCGCGACGACATCGCCGCCTTCTACGGCTACGGCGACGGCCGGGCCGCCCTGTACACCTTCAAGACCAAGACAGACGGCACCTTCGAAAACCCCGTCCGCTCCTGGAACGTACCCGCCGACAACTGGTGGGGCAGCAACGTGAAGATCGCCGCAGGTGACTTCGACGGCAACGGCCGCGACGACATCGCCGCCTTCTACGGCTACGGCGACGGCCGGGCCGCCCTGTACACCTTCAAGACCAAGACAGACGGCACCTTCGAAAACCCCGTCCGCTCCTGGAATGCACCAGCCGACAGCTGGTGGGGCAGCTCCGTCCAGCTCACGGCGGGTGACTTCGACGGCAACGGCCGCGATGATGTCGCCGCCCACTACTCCCAGGACGACGGCAGCTCGGCTCTCTTCACCTTCCAGACCCGCACCGACGGCGGTTTCGAGAACCCCCTCAAGTCCTGGTCCACGCCGGGGACCAAGCAAGCGAAGTAAAGGCCCATTTCCAACGGACCTTGCTTGGTACTGCCAAGGCGAAAGCGACCGCTGCTTCATACGAGGCAGCGGTCTGCGCGTTGCTACTCGGGCGCTTCAGCGAACGACGGATGGTCCAAGGCCCGGACCACAACACCGTCGGAGCTGTCCCGGAAGACGCCGAGGGCGGTCCCGGAGCCCTGTTGGCTCCGGGACCGCCCTCGGCGTTCCTCACCGTACGGCCGTCACCACCGCGACGGCGAACGGTCTCAGCTGTGCGTACGCAGCAGGGTGCGCATGGTGCGCATGGCCACCGACAGGTTGGCCAGGTCGAAGCCTTCCGACCCGTAGATCTCCTCCAGGGTGGTGCGGGCGCGGCTGAGGATCGCGGAGTTCTTCTCCTCCCATGCCTTGAACCGCTGCTCGGGTGTGGAGGTGCCGTTGCCCACCGACAGGACGTCCGAGGTCAGCGCCGCATGGGCGGCGAAGAGGTCCTCGCGGATCGAGGCGCGGGCCATGGACTGCCAGCGGTCGTTGCGCGGCAGGTCCAGGATGCGGTCCAGGAGCTGGTTGATGCGCAGCCGGTCGCCGAGGTCGTAGTAGACCTCCGCGACGGCCAGCGGCTCCTTGCCGGTGCGGTCCGCGATGGCGACGATGTCCAGCGCCGGGAAGGCGGAGGAGAAGCCGGCGACCTTGGCGGCCAGTTCCTCGGGGACGCCGGCGTCGGTGAGCTGGTCCAGGATGCGCTGGTACCACTCCAGGTCGCTGCCGCACAGCAGCTTGGGCAGCTCCGCCCAGACCTCGGCGACCCGCTCGCTGAAGAAGTCGATGGTCTGCGACAGCTCCAGCGGCTGCGGGCGGTTGTTGAGCAGCCAGCGGGTGCCGCGCTCCACCAGGCGGCGGGAGTGCAGGCGGATACGGGTCTGGACGTCGGCGGCGACGATGTTGTCCAGTGCCTCGACCTCGTCCCAGACCTGGCCGAGGCCGAAGATGGCGCGGGCTGCGGTGTGGGCGCGTACGACCTCTTCCAGCGAGGCGCCGGTCTCCTCGCGCATACGGTGCAAGAAGCTCGTACCGCCGGAGTTGACGGTGTCGTTGACCAGCACCGTGGTGATGATCTCGCGGCGCAGCGCGTGGCTGTCGATCTGCTCGGTGAAGCGCTCGCGCAGGGCGGTGGGGAAGTAGGCGTGCTGCAGCCGCTGGAGGTAGGGGTCGTCCGGCAGCCCGGTCTGGATCAGCTCGTCGGCGACCGTGATCTTGGTGTAGGCCAGGAGTACGGCCGTCTCGGGCTGGGTCAGGCCGCGGCCGGCGTTGAGCCGTTCGCGGATCTGGCGGTCGGTGGGCAGGAACTCCAGCGCCCGGTCCAGGTGGCCTTCGCGTCCCAGGCGGCGCATGAACCGCTGCTGGGCGTGGAGCATGCTGGAGGACTGGGCCTGCGCCAGGGCCAGCGCGGTGTTCTGCGCGTAGTTGTTGCGCAGCACCAGCGCGCCGACCTCGTCGGTCATCTCGGCGAGCAGCTTGTTGCGCTGCTTGACGGTCATGTCGCCGTCGGCGACCAGCGAGTTGAGCAGGATCTTGATGTTGACCTCGTGGTCGGAGGTGTCCACGCCGGCGCTGTTGTCGATCGCGTCGGTGTTGATCTTTCCGCCGCCGGTGGCGAACTCGATCCGGCCGAGCTGGGTCAGGCCCAGGTTGCCGCCCTCGCCGACGACCTTGACCCGCAGGTCCTGGCCGTTGACGCGGATCGCGTCGTTGGACTTGTCGCCCACGTCCGCGTGGCTCTCGGCGGAGGACTTCACGTACGTACCGATGCCGCCGTTCCACAGCAGGTCCACCGGCGCCTTGAGGATGGCCTGCATCAGCTCGGCCGGCGTCATCTTCTTCACGCCGTTCTCGATGCCCAGGGCGGCGCGGATCTGCGCGTTGAGGGGGATCGACTTGGCGGTACGGGGGTGGATGCCGCCGCCCTGGGAGAGCAGCGAGGTGTTGTAGTCGGCCCAGGAGGAGCGGGGCAGTTCGAACAGGCGGCGGCGCTCGGCGTAGGAGACGGCCGCGTCGGGGTTCGGGTCGATGAAGATGTGGCGGTGGTCGAAGGCGGCGACCAGGCGGATGTGCTCGCTGAGCAGCATGCCGTTGCCGAACACGTCACCGGACATGTCGCCGACGCCCACGACCGTGAAGTCCTCGGTCTGGGTGTTGACGCCCAGCTCGCGGAAGTGGCGCTTGACCGATTCCCAGGCGCCGCGGGCGGTGATGCCCATGCCCTTGTGGTCGTAGCCGGCCGAGCCGCCGGAGGCGAAGGCGTCGCCGAGCCAGAAGCCGTAGGACTCGGCGACCTCGTTGGCGATGTCGGAGAAGGTGGCGGTGCCCTTGTCGGCGGCGACGACGAGGTAGGTGTCGTCCTCGTCGTGCCGTACGACGTCCTTGGGGTGGACGACCTCGCCGCCGACGAGGTTGTCGGTGATGTCCAGCAGACCGGAGATGAAGGTCTTGTACGAGGCGATGCCCTCGGCCAGCCACGCGTCGCGGTCCACGGCGGGGTCCGGCATCCGCTTGCCGACGAAGCCGCCCTTGGCGCCGACCGGCACGATGACGGTGTTCTTGACCATCTGCGCCTTGACCAGGCCCAGGATCTCCGTACGGAAGTCCTCGCGCCGGTCGGACCAGCGCAGACCGCCGCGGGCGACCTTGCCGAAGCGCAGGTGGACGCCCTCCACGCGCGGGGAGTACACCCAGATCTCGTACGCCGGGCGGGGCGCGGGCAGGTCGGGGATGGCCTGCGGGTCCAGCTTCATGGACAGGTACGGACGCGGCTGCCCGTGCTCGTCACGCTGGTAGTGGTTGGTGCGCAGGGTGGCCTTGATGACGGTGAGGAAGGAGCGCAGGATGCGGTCCTCGTCCAGGGAGGCGACCTGGTCCAGGGCGCCGTCCAGCTCCTCCAGGATGCCGTCGGTCAGCTCGGTGCCGGCCCGCTGCCGCTCGGGGGACATCCGTGCCTCGAAGAGGCTGACCAGCAGGCGGGTGGTGTGGACGTTGTTGGAGAGGGTGTCCTCCATGTACGTCTGGCTGAACGTCGAACCGGCCTGGCGCAGGTACTTGGCGTAGGCGCGCAGCACCATGGCCTGGCGCCAGTTCAGGCCGGCCCGCAGCACCAGCTTGTTGAAGTTGTCGCTCTCCGCCTGGCCGGTCCACACGGCCGTGAAGGCGTCCTGGAAGCGCTCGCGGGCGTCGTCGCCGTTGAGGCGCTCGGGCATCCGCAGGCCGAAGTCGTAGATCCAGGCGACGGTGGAGTCGGTGCAGCGCAGCTCGTGCGGGCGCTCGTCGACGACCTCGACACCCAGCCGGTTCAGGAGGGGCAGCACCTTGGACAGCGAGACGGGCTCGCCGGTGCGGTAGATCTTGAAGCGGCGCTCGCCGGGGCCCGCGCCGACCGGCTCGTACAGGCTGACCTCGAAGTTCCTGCCGCCTTCGCCGTCGGTGGCGCCGGTGAGCTTCTCCAGGTGCTGGAGGTCGGCTACGGCGCTGCGCGGCGGGTTGTCGGCCTTGTAGCCCTCGGGGAAGGCGTGGTTGTAGCGGCGCAGCAGGGCCGCGGCGCGCTCCTCGCCGACCTCGGCGGTCAGCGCCTCGGCGAAGCCGTCGGCCCAGGAGCGGGCGGCCTCGACCAGGCGCGCCTCGATGCGTTCGACGTCGGTGTCGGTGAGGTCCGGCAGGGTCGCGCCGGGCTCGACGCGGACGACGAAGTGCAGCCGGGAGAGGATCGACTCGGTGTTCCAGGCGGTGAAGTCGACGCTGGTGCCGCCCAGCTCCTCCTTGAGGATGTCGATCAGGCGCAGCCGTACGTTGGTGGTGTAGCGGTCCCGGGGGAGGTAGACCAGCGCGGAGTAGTAGCGGCCGTACTCGTCCTGGCGCAGGTACAGGCGCAGCCGGCGGCGCTCCTGGAGGTAGAGCACGCTGGTGACGATGGAGCGGAGCTGGTCGACGGGGGTCTGGAACAGCTCGTCGCGCGGGTAGGTCTCCAGGATCTGGAGCAGGTCACGGCCGTCGTGGCTGTTGGGCGTGAAGCCGGCGCCCTCCAGGACCTCGGCGACCTTGCGGCGGATGACCGGGACACGGCGTACGGACTCGGTGTACGCGGCCGAGGAGAACAGGCCCAGGAAGCGGCGCTCGCCGACGACGTTGCCCTGGGCGTCGAACTTCTTGACACCCACGTAGTCCAGGTAGGAGGGGCGGTGGACCGTGGAGCGGCTGTTGGCCTTGGTGAGGATCAGCAGCTTGTGTTCGCGGGCCTTGGCGCGGGCGTCCTTGGGGAGGCGGTTGAAGGACGGCGAGGCGGGGGAGAAACCGGAGTGGCTGTCGTCGGATTCGTGGTGGGAGGGGTCCGAGCGCAGGATGCCCAGGCCCGTACCGGGTACGGCGGTGAGCACGTCCTCCGCGACGCCGCCCTCACCGGGGGCGGAGGTCAGCTCGTACTCGCGGTAGCCCAGGAAGGTGAAGTGGTCGGCGGCGAGCCAGCGCAGCAGCTCGCGGGCCTCCTCGATCTCCTGGTCGCGCAGGTCGTCGGCGGTGGGCTCGGTGGGCAGCTCGTCGGCGATGCGCAGCGCGCAGTCGCGCATCTTGCCCCAGTCCTCGACGGCCTCCCGTACGTCGGACAGGACCCGCAGCAGGTCGGCGGTGATCTGCTTGAGGTCGCCGCGGTCGGTCTCGCGGTCGATCTCGACATGGATCCAGGACTCCACGAGCGCGTCGTGGGGCAGCTCGCGGGCCTTGCCGGCGCCGGTGGTGCCGTGGGCGTCGCAGGTGTTGTCCAGGACCTCGATGAGCTTGCCGGTCAGGTCGCGGCGGACGATGACCTGCGGGTGGATGACGACGTGGATGCCGCGGCCCTGGCGGGAGAGCTCGTTGGTGACGGAGTCGACCAGGAAGGGCATGTCGTCGGTGACGACCTCGACGACGGAGTGGCTGCACGTCCAGCCGTTCTCCTCGACGGTCGGGGTGTGCACCCGTACGTTCGCGGTGCCCTGGGGGCGGTTGGCGGCGAGGCGGTGGTGGGAGAGCGCGGCGCCGAAGACATCGACGGGGTCACGGCCGGTGAGGTCCTCGGGGGCCGTGTGCAGGTAGTACCGCTGGAGGTATCCCAGGAGGGTCTCCGGGTCGAGTCCCTGGACGGGGGTCTGCCCCCCGGCCGGGCTGCTTTCAGCGACCCGGGCGGCCCTCGTGAGCAGCTCGGTCTTGGCTTCGTCCAGCTTGGTCTGCATGTCCTCTGGCTCCTGTCGCGCGCCGTTGCGTGACGTCGTGGGAGTGATCCTTGGAAGCTGCACGGCGACGGCGCGACGCGTGGGGACTCCCCCAGCGAAGCGAAGGGGAGTTTCCGGTCGGTACCGACGCTATGCCGCGATGGGAGAGGACCGAGCCGTATTCGGTGAACTTTGACAAAGTCGACATACGGGCCCGGTCGCAACGATCAGCACCCGCCCGGTCACCATGGTGTCCCGGGCGCACGGCAAGGGCTTCGATGCCCCCGCGGGTTATCGCGCTGATCACTCTGTAAGGCTATCGCTCCTGGCATGGGTGCCGTCATGGGCGTTCCCTGTGCAAATCCTCACCCCGAACTTTGACGATGTCGACAGCGACGCGGAGGCCGCACGAGGTCTTGGCAAGCGCGGCGAACCGCAGGACGTTGGGCGAAACGGCGAGAGGTGCGACCGGAGGTGGACGGCATGGCGGCCAAGATCCTGATCGTGACCGGCGACGCGGCGGAGTCCCTGGAAGTCCTCTACCCCTATCAGCGGCTCCGCGAAGAGGGGTACGACGTCCATGTCGCCGCCCCCGCCCGCAAGACGCTGCGGTTCGTCGTCCACGACTTCGAGCCGGGTTTCGACACCTACACCGAGAAGCCCGGCTACACCTGGCCCGCCGACCTCGCCTTCGCGGAGGTCGACCCGGGGCAGTACGCCGCCCTGGTGGTCCCCGGCGGACGTGCGCCGGAGTATCTGCGCAACGACCCGGAGCTGCGCAAGATCCTCAAGGCGTTCTTCGACGCGGACAAGCCCGTCGCCCAGATCTGCCACGGCCCGCTGCTGACCGCCGCGATCGGCGGGCTCAACGGCCGGCGGCTGACCGCCTATCCCGCCCTGGAGCTGGACATGCAGGCGGCGGGCGCGACCTACCGGGACGCCGAGGTCGTCGTGGACGGCATGCTGGTCTCCTCCCGTGCCTGGCCCGACCACGCGAGCTGGATGCGGGAATTCATCAACGTGCTGCGCGCGAAGGCCCCGCTGTCCTGACCCGACTGCCGCGATCGGCGGGCTCGACGGGCGGCGGGCGGACCCGCGGCGGGTTACGCGGCTATTCGTCCGGCGAGTTCGACCGCCTCCGCGAGGGTGTCCACCACCGGCACGCCCGCGGTCGCCAGACTCGCCCGGCTGTGCGAGCCTCCCGTGTAGAGCACGGCGTGCGCTCCGGCGTGCCGGGCGGCCACCGCGTCGTCCACGGCGTCACCGATGACGACCGTACGCTCCGGGTCGACCCGCGCGCTCTCCAGCGCGGCGAGATGCCGCAGCATGTGCTCGGCCTTGCTTCCGCCCGAGGGGCCGGTCCTGCCGTCCACCCGTACGAAGTGCGCGGCGATACCGAAGCCGTGCACCAGCGGCACCAGCTCCTCGTGCCCGTACATGCTCAGGATCGACTGGCTGTGCCCCGCCGTACCCCACTCCTCCAGCAGCGGCTCCACGCCCTCCGCGAGCCCGCAGCCCGCCAGCCGCGTGGCGTAGTGACGGTGGAACGCCTCGTCCATGACCAGCCACTCGGCCTCCGTCGGCAGCCGCCCCATCAGCCGCTCGTAGAACCGCGGGACGGGGACGCAGTACAGCTCCCGGTAGGTGTCGAGCGTGATCGGCGCGAGACCGATCTCCGCGAAGGCGGCGTTGGTCGCGCCGATGACGGCGTCGAGGTCGTGGAACAGCGTGCCGTTCCAGTCCCAGACGATGTGTGTCGCGTTCTTCCCCACGTGCTTCCCCGTCTTCCCCGTCTACCCCGCGTGCTTCCCGATGCGAAAACCGTACCGGTGCCCACTGACAACGGCTGCGGCGTCCGGCAGGCGGACGGGGCGGGGCCGGCCGGCGGTCAGGCGATGAGGTGGGGGATCTCCTGCACGCCGAACCACATCAGCTCGTGGTCCTGCGCGCCGTCCACCGTGAACCGGGCGTCGTCGTCCCCGAGGTCCGCCGCGCCCAGCGCCTGCGCCGCCGCCGCGATGTCCTCCTCGGCGTCGTCGGAGTCCACGTGCACCGCCGCGGCCTTCGACAGCGGCACCGCGCCCGCGATCCGCACCTCGCCGAGCGCCGACTGGTCCAGCCCCCGGTCCGGGTCCGCGACCGCCGCGCCGTCCGGTACGTCCACGGCCACCACCACGCGCCGCCGGGCGGCGTCCGGATCGGCGGCGAGCCGGCGCAGCGACGCCTGGGCGGCCCGGTTCAGCGCCGCGTACTCCAGTTCCTCGATGTCGTCGGTGACGTACCACTCGCGCAGCGCGGGCGTGACGGCGTAGGCGTCCAACGGACCGGGGCCCAGCTCACCGGCCTCGTGCGCCGCTGCGAGACCGGGCAGGGTCAGGGGAACATAGACGCGCATGACGGTTGCTTCCGCTCATTTCACTCAGGTCCGGGAACTGCTCCGTCAGCATACGGCCGTGCGTCCCCCATCGTGGTGCCGCTCCCGCCCCCGGTACACCGCCCGGCAGAGCCGGTTCTCCCGCGCTCTCCGTCCGCCGTCGCGAGGCGGGCCACCGTTCCGTAGCCGTCACCCGGATAGGTGAATTCGCGGGCCCTGGAGTACGGTCCCCGGCTCTCCTTGCCGCCGCCATGGCGCCACCGGTAGAAGATCCCGCAACGAAAAGCTACTGCCCGGTATACCGCCGGGCCCGGCACGACGGGGGAGATCAGCATGGCCGTTTCCCGCACATCCACGACGCCGACGCCCGCTCCGCAGCTTCGCACCGGGCCCCGGCCGGTCACGGCCTCCAGGAGCGCCGGGCCCACCCGGCCCCCGCGCGGAGCGCCGCCGGGCCGCCGCGACAGCAGGCGCCCGGCCGGCCGCAGCGCCACCGTCCCCACCTCGCCCGCCACGCCCTCTCCAGCCGGCCGCCCGGACACCCGTCCGGCCGTACGGCCCGCGGCGCCCTCCCCCGGCGCGCGCCGTCTCGCGCGGCAGTGGCAGCCGCACCAGTGGTTCGCCCAGCAACTGCTGCTGACGCTCAGCGGCCAGCGGCCCGTACACGCCCTCCTGGGACACGCGCTGCCCGCCGCGTACGACCACCTGGTGGAGCTGGCCCCGCAGGCGCCGCTGAAGCCCGTCGGGCGGGGACGGCCCGCCCCGGCGCCCTCGGTCCGCGACTGCGGACTGTGCCGGCCCCGCCAGGGCGTCATCGAGGCCTTCGCACGGATCGCCTCCGGCGAGAAGCTGCGGGCCCTGGCCTTCCGGCTGGAGCTGGGCGCCGACTCCCGCTGGCGCTGCGCCGCCCTGGACATCGGTCCGTCCGTGGCCGTCTGGGCCCCTCGCCGCCAGGAGGGCGAGCCGGCCCGCGTATGAAGGTCCGTACGGGTGAGGTTCCGTACAGATGAGGTTCCGTACGAGCCATACCGGCCGTACGGGCCCTTGTCACCGGGCCACAGCCACACACCGCACCACAGGGAAAAGCCGGGGCGCCGCGACCAGGAGGAGGTCGCGGCGCCCCGGCTGTCACCCGCCCGGCCCTCGCGGGCCGGCCGGTGTCACTTCTTGCGGCGGCGTCCGCCGCCCTTCTGGGCCTTGCGGCGCTCGGCGCGCGTCAGGCCGTCCGCGGCGGAGCGGGTGCCGCCCGGCGCGCCGTCACCGGCGGCCTCGTTCGTGAAGTCGCCCTCCACGACACCGCCCTCGCCGTCGACCGTCGGCGCGGAGAAGTGCAGCCGGTCGGGGCGCTGCGGTGCCTCCAGGCCCTTGGCGTGGATCTCGGGGCGGGCGGCGCCGGCGGGCACCGCGTCCGCGACGTCCTTGTCCAGGGAGGGAGCCGCCTGGGCGTCCTCGACCGGGACCTCCTCGACCTGCTGCTCGACCTGGACCTCCAGGTTGAACAGGTAGCCGACGGACTCCTCCTTGATGCCCTCCATCATGGCGGTGAACATGTCGTAGCCCTCGCGCTGGTACTCCACCAGGGGGTCCTTCTGGGCCATCGCGCGCAGGCCGATGCCCTCCTGGAGGTAGTCCATCTCATAGAGGTGCTCGCGCCACTTGCGGTCCAGGACGGACAGCACGACCCGGCGCTCCAGCTCGCGCATGATGTCCGAGCCGAGCTGCTCCTCGCGGGCGGCGTACTGCTTGTGGATGTCTTCCTTGACCGCCTCGGCGATGAAGTCGGAGGTGATGCCGGCGCGGTCGCCGACCTCCTCCTCCAGCTCCTCGATGGTCACGCTGACCGGGTAGAGCTGCTTGAACGCGCCCCACAGGCGCTCCAGGTCCCACTCCTCGGCGAAGCCCTCGACCGTCTCGGCCTGGATGTAGGCGTCGATCGTGTCGTCCATGAAGTGCAGGATCTGCTCCTGGAGGTCCTCGCCCTCAAGGACGCGGCGGCGCTCGCCGTAGATGACCTCGCGCTGCCGGTTGAGTACCTCGTCGTACTTCAGGACGTTCTTGCGCGTCTCGAAGTTCTGCTGCTCGACCTGCGACTGGGCGGAGGCGATGGCGCGGGTGACCATCTTGTTCTCGATCGGTACGTCGTCGGGCACGTTGGCCATCGACATGACCCGCTCGACCATCTGGGCCTTGAACAGGCGCATCAGGTCATCGCCCAGGGAGAGGTAGAAGCGGGACTCGCCGGGGTCGCCCTGTCGGCCGGAACGGCCGCGGAGCTGGTTGTCGATACGGCGCGACTCGTGCCGCTCGGTGCCCAGGACGTACAGCCCGCCGAGCTCCTTGACCTCCTCGAACTCGGCCTTGACCGCGGCCTCGGCCCGCTCCAGCGCGGCGGGCAGCGCCGCCGCCCACTCCTCGACGTGCTCGACCGGGTCCAGGCCCTGCTGGCGCAGCTCCGCCTCGGCGAGGTCGTCCGGGTTGCCGCCGAGCTTGATGTCCGTACCGCGGCCGGCCATGTTCGTGGCGACCGTGACGGCGCCCTTGCGGCCGGCCTGGGCGACGATCGACGCCTCACGGTCGTGCTGCTTGGCGTTGAGGACCTCGTGGGGCACGCCGCGCTTGCTGAGCTGCTGGGAGAGGTACTCCGACTTCTCCACGGAGGTCGTGCCGACCAGGATCGGCTGGCCCTTTTCGTGCTTGTCGACGATGTCCTCGACGACGGCGGCGAACTTGGCGACCTCGGTGCGGTAGATCAGGTCGGGCTGGTCCTTGCGGACCATCGGCTTGTTCGTCGGGATCGGGACGACGCCGAGCTTGTAGATCTGGTGGAACTCCGCCGCCTCGGTCATGGCCGTACCGGTCATGCCGGAGAGCTTGTCGTAGAGGCGGAAGAAGTTCTGGAGGGTGATCGTGGCCAGGGTCTGGTTCTCGTCCTTGATCTCCACCCCTTCCTTCGCCTCGATCGCCTGATGCATGCCCTCGTTGTAGCGGCGGCCGGCGAGGATACGGCCGGTGTGCTCGTCGACGATCATGACCTCGCCGTCGATGACGACGTAGTCCTTGTCCTTCTTGAACAGTTCCTTGGCCTTGATGGCGTTGTTCAGGTACCCGACGAGGGGGGTGTTCACCGACTCGTACAGGTTGTCGATGCCCAGCCAGTTCTCGACCTTGGTGACGCCGGACTCGTGGATGCCGACCGTGCGCTTCTTCTCGTCGACGTCGTAGTCGCCGGTCTCCTCGATGCCGCGCTGCGGGTTGGCGGCCTCACCCTTCTTCAGGCGCTGCACCAACTTCGCGAAGTCGCCGTACCACTTGGTGGCCGAGTCCGCGGGGCCGGAGATGATCAGCGGCGTACGGGCCTCGTCGACCAGGATCGAGTCGACCTCGTCGACGATCGCGAAGTTGTGGCCGCGCTGGACCAGCTCGTCCTTCGACCAGGCCATGTTGTCGCGCAGGTAGTCGAAGCCGAACTCGTTGTTCGTGCCGTACGTGATGTCGCAGGCGTACTGCTCGCGGCGCTGCGCCGGGGTCATGTTGGCCAGGATGCAACCGACCGTGAGCCCCAGGAACTTATGGACGCGGCCCATCAGCTCGGAGTCGCGCTCGGCCAGGTAGTCGTTGACCGTGATCAGGTGCACACCCTTGCCGGACAGGGCGTTCAGATACGCCGGGAGCGTACCGACCAGGGTCTTGCCCTCACCGGTCTTCATCTCCGCGACGTACCCCAGGTGAAGGGCCGCGCCACCCATCAACTGGACGTCGTAGTGACGCTGGCCCAGGACGCGCTTGGCGGCCTCCCGGACGGTGGCGAACGCCTCGGGCAGGAGGTCGTCCAGGGATTCGCCGTCGGCGAACCGCTGCTTGTACTCGTCGGTGAGCGCCTGGAGCTCGGCGTCGGAGAGGGCCGCGAAGTCCTCTTCGATGGAGTTGACCTGGCCCGCGATGCGGTGCAGTTTGCGCAGGATCTTTCCTTCGCCTGCACGCATGAGCTTGTTGAAGACGGACACTTGGGCTGGTCTCCTTGCCGGTCGGGCCTGGCACGGTCGGTGCGCGGGCGCGGCATTTTTCCAAGGGGCAGGCCCCGCCGCAACGGCCATCGTAAGGTAGGACCCCGCCCGGCCGGGAGGTCCACCGCCGCGAAGGCCGTCATCCCCTCTTCAGATGAACGCGTCAGGGCATCGGAAGGTGCCGGGAGCGCGGGGAAAACCTCTCGCCCCTGGACCGCGGCAGCCGCAGACTCCCTGTATGGAACCTGTCACCCTCACCACCGAGCGCCTGGTCCTGCGGCCCTTCGGGCCCGGCGACGCCGCGGCGGTGCACGCCGCCTGCCAGGACCCCGACATCCCGCGCTGGACCAGTGTGCCGTCGCCGTACGGGCTCGGTGACGCGGTCGATTTCGTCGGCCGGTCCTGCCCGGAAGGGTGGCGTGCGGACACCGGGTACGCCTTCGCCATGATCTCCAAGGCCGACGGCGCGCTGACCGGCTGCATGGCGCTGCTCCGGCTGGCGCTGCTGCACGCCCCCGAGCGGCAGGCGGAGCTGGGTTACTGGACGGTAAAGGAGCACCGCGGCAGGGGGTACACCGTGGAGGCGGCCCGCGAGATCGTGCGCTGGGCCTTCACCGGCCTGGGGGTGGAGCGGCTGGAGTGGTTCGCGGAGGCCGGGAACGAGGGGTCCCGGGCGGTGGCCCTGAAGGTCGGTTTCCAGATGGAGGGGACGGCCCGGGCGAAGATCCCGCACCAGGGGACCCGGCGGGACGCCTGGTGCGCCTCGCTGCTCCCTTCCGACCTCGGTCTCGGCTCGGCGACGCCGTACCTTCCCTACCCGGGGTGACGGCGGGCGGCGGCCGGGCCGGCTGCGGTCCTGGCCCGGGCCGCCGACGGCCGTTGTTCGAAGCGGCGGCGGCCGTTGTCCGGGCGTAGGCAGCCGTTGTCCGAAGCGGCGGCGGCCATTGTCCGGGCGTCTGTCCGGGCGGCGGCGGCCATTGTCAGTGCCCGCACCTACCCTGTCCGGCATGACAGCAGTGACGTACGCCAAGCCCGTGACCGCTCTGTCCGCCGACGACGCACGCCGCATGGCGCTGCGCGCCCAGGGTTTCCTGGGGGCGCCGGACCGCCGGGCGGGAGTGCGTGGCGTCCTGCGGCGGCTGGGGGCCGTACAACTGGACACGATCTCGGTGCTGGCCCGCTCGCACGAGCTCGTTCCGTACGCCCGGCTCGGCGCGGTCGGCCGGCAGGCGGTGGAGTCCGCGTACTGGACGCCGCGCACGGGGTCCGGGACCGTACCGCACAGCTTCGAGTACTGGTCGCACGCGGCCTGCATCCTGCCCGTCGAGGAGTGGCCGCACTTCGCCTTCCGGCGCCGCGCCCGGCGCGCCAGGGGATACCGCTGGCATCTCATGGAGGACTCCGCGCGCTCGTGTGCCGCGGTCCTGGACCGTCTGAAGACCGACGGCCCGCTGACGGCGTCGGAGCTGGGCGGCGCCAAGAACGGCGGGGTGTGGTGGGACTGGTCCGAGACCAAGATCGCGGTGGAGTGGCTGCTGGACACCGGCGAGGTGGTCTGTACGGAGCGGCGCGGCTGGAAGCGGGTGTACGACCTCGCCGAGCGGGCCATCCCGGACCCGCTGCTGCACGACGACCTCGACGACACCGAGTGCATACGCCGGCTGGTCGCCCAGGCCGGGGCGGCGATGGGGGTGGCCACCCGTGCGGACCTGGCCGACTACCACCGCCTGAAGGCCGAGCAGGTCGACGCCGTCATCGGGGACTCGGGGCTGGTGCCCGTCGAGGTCGAGGGCTGGGGGAAGCCCGCCTGGGCGGATCCGGAGGCGCTGGCGTCCCCGCCGCGCGGACGGCACCGTACGACCCTGCTCTCGCCCTTCGACTCCCTCATCTGGGACCGGCCGCGCACGGAGCGGATCTTCGGCTTCACCCACCGCCTTGAAGCGTACGTGCCCCGGCCCAAGCGGATCCACGGCTACTTCGCGATGCCGCTGCTGGCGGGCGGACAACTGGTGGGCCGGGTCGACCCGGCCCGGGAGGGCGGCACACTCGTCGCCCGCCAGGTCTCGATGCGCGGACCCAAGGCCGTCACCCCCATGGCGCAGGCCCTGCGCGAGGCCGCCGCGTGGGTGAACTGTGACTCCGTACGGGTGGAGCGCTGCGACGACCGCGAGCTGGCGGACGCGCTGACGGCGGAACTGGGGTAGCGGCGGCGCGGGAAGCCGGGGCCGTGGGGCGGCCGGGGGCGTGGGGCAGCCGGGACCGTGGAATGACCGGGCCGGTCGGCCGTACGTGGCGGGGCCGACCGGTGACCGTACGCGGGTCGGGCCGTACGCGGCTCGGGCCGTACGCGGCTCGGGCCGGACCCGGTACGCGGCCGGGCCGACGCGGCCCCGCCCTCCCGTCCTTCCCGGGTCAGCGGATTTCGAGGATCTTCTCGCGCATCGCGTAGACCACGGCTTCCATCCGGGAGTGGAGCTGGAGCTTCTCCAGGATGTTGCGGACGTGGTTCTTCACGGTGTTCTCGGAGATGAACAACTCCTTGGCGATGTCCCGGTTGTTCATGCCCGTGGCGACCAGCTTGAGGACCTCCAGCTCGCGGTCGGTCAGCCGCGGTGCCGGTACGAGCCGGCGCTCGTCCGTACGCTGGATCATCGACTTGAACTCGGTCAGGAGCTTGGCGGCCATCGAGGGGCTGATCTGCGACTGTCCGTCGGCCACCGCGCGGATCGCGGTGGCCACCTCGTCGGTGGAGATCTCCTTGAGGAGGTAGCCGGTGGCCCCGGCCTTGATCGCGTCGTAGAGGTCGGCCTCTTCGTCGCTGATCGTCAGCATGATGATCTTCGCGCTGGGGGCGACCTCCTTGATGGAGGTGCACGCCTCGATCCCACCGCGCCGGGGCATCCGTACGTCCATCAGCACGATGTCGGGCAGCAGGTCGGCGGCCTTGTCCACCGCCTCGGCGCCGTCCCCGGCCTCACCGACGACCTGGATGTCCTCCTCCTGGGCGAGCACGATCTCCAGGCCCCTGCGGAACAGCGCGTGGTCGTCCACGACCAGTACTCTGATGGGTTCCTTGCGGGACATGCCCGGCCCCGCCCCGTCCGTGCCGATGCCGCCGGTCACGCAGGCTTCGTCGTCGTCCCCTCCGTCACGCATGGGCCCGAAGCTGTCCCCCATCGTCCCTCCCCGTCAACCACCCGGCCGGCAGGCCGGAGCTTGGATACAAGGCTGGTTGACAACAGCCCGCGGCGGTCGGCCCGAGCAACGCCATACGACCGTCTCCCCGGCATGTCGCGGATTCGTGCCCGAACGCTCCCTGGCTGGCACAAACACTATACGGTCTCAACTCCTGGTCTTCTCGGGCGTGATGGTGCCCCCGGCGGGCGACCGGGGGCACCAGTTGGGCGGGTTCAGCCGCCGAGCGCTCCCCCGGCGCCGCCCGGTTCCTGCGCCACGAACGAGTCGGGGTTCAGGTGGATGACGCCGTAGTCGTAGGCGTGCCGCCGGTAGACGACACTGGGCTGCTTGGTCTCGGCGTCGACGAAGAGATAGAAGTCGTGCCCGACCAACTCCATCTCGTAGAGCGCCTGGTCGAGGGTCATCGGCGGGGCGGAGTGGGTCTTCTCCCGTACGACCAGGGGCCCTTCGCCCTGGATCTCCAGCGAACCCATCTTCGTGGTCGGGACCTGTTCCCCGGCCGTCTCGTCCCCGGCCGGTTCACCATGGGTGTTCAGACGGGCCGCGTCGGGAACGCTCACGGCGACGTCGCTCGCCGGGGTGCGCCCGCTGCCGCGGCGCGAGTGACGCTTGTCGTGCTGCTTGCGCAGCCGCGCCTCAAGCTTGGCCGTGGCCAGGTCGAGCGCGGCGTAAGGGTCGGCGGCAGCCGCCTCGGCCCGTACGACCGGGCCTCGGGAGCGGAGGGTGATCTCCACCCGGTCGGAACGGTCGGCCTGCCGCGGGTTGGGCTCTTTGGACACCTCGACGTCCAGGCTGATCACCTTGCCGTCGAGCTTCTGGACCTTCTCCAGCTTCAGCTTCTCGGCCACGTGCTTGCGGAACCGTTCGGGCACCTCGGTCTTGCGGCCCTTGACGACGATGTCCACGCAGAACTCCGTTCCCGGATCGCTCCGCTCAGCGGGCGGGGCGATGCCTCCTTGCACCAGACTCCGGTAAGTGCCGAAGCCTCGGACTTGGCGACTTTCACCTCCTCCTCCCCCGTCGACAGGGGCCCCACGCGCGCCTTTGCAGGTCCTTGCAAAGGACAGCAATCGCACCTATCCCCGGCATCTGCGGCAAAGCATCTGCCAAGTCCTCACAACCGAACATAGCTCGCCCGGACGGGTGTCGGCACCCCCTCACGGCTGCTAGCTCCGTTTCGGTGAATTTTCGCCCTCGTTACCAGCAACGATGAATTTTCTTGGTCAGTTCCAATTGGTTTCGAAAGCGCGCGTGGGCGCAGCCACCACTGCGGCCCCGACTACCCTCCCACCGGCCCCTTCAATCACTTGTGCCGCCTCCGCCAGCGAGGCGCCCGTGGTCACCAGATCGTCCACCAGCACCACCGGCGCCGCCATCAGCAGCCTTCCGCCGCCCGCCGCCACCTCCAGGGCACCCGAAAGGTTCCGCCGCCTCTGAGAGGCGCTGAGGCCCGCCTGGTCGGCCACCGGGCGGCGCTGCCGCAGCACCGCCAGCACCCGGGCGTCGGCACCACCCCGCCGCAGCTCACGCCCGGCCGCCAGGGCCATCCTGCGCACCGGGTCATGCCCCCGCCCGGCCACCGAACGCCGGGCCGAGGGAACCGGTACGAGCAGCAGCGGGCCCCGCAGCGGTCCGCCGCCCGGCCGCAGGGCCCGTATCGCTCCGGCCAGGGCGGCGCCCAGAGGCCCCGCCAGGCCCAGCGCGCCCCGTTCCTTGTGCGCCAGCACCGTCGCCCGTACCTCGTCGGCGTAGGGCGCTGCGGCACACACCCGGGGCAGCCGCGCGGGTGCCGGATCCGGGCGCACCCGCCGCGGCCCTCGCCCGCCCGCGCCCCGCAGCAGTGCCCCGCGGCACGCCGCGCACAGTTCCGTACGCGGCCGGCCACACCCCGCGCAGCCGGCCGGCAGCACCAGACCGGCGATTTCCCGCCACATTCCCCGCATGGCCCCACTCTCCCGCCACCCGGCCGGGGCTGCCAGGGGCTGTGGACAACTCGCGCGGGGGGATGCGAGGGCCGCAGGGCCGCCGTGGCCACAGGGCGGCCCTGGCCGCGGGGCCGCCGTACGGAAGGGCGCGGGGCGGGGCCCGGGGAACCTCATCCCGGGTAGACCGGGGCCTGTCCCTCCTTCGCCACCGTCTTCCAGTTCGCGTCAGAAGGCAGTCGCACGATGCCCTCCTCCGCGTCCGCGAGCAGCGGCCTGGTGTCGTCCTCCGACGCCGCCACCGCCTTGACCCCGTTGACGCCGGGCACCGTCTGCACGTTGGACGCCGAACCGTCCGTCTCCATGAACTGCATCTGCTGTACGCCGCCGGACTCCCTGCCGACCACCACCAGCCGGCTGCCGCCCGCCCAGGAAGCGGCCACCACGTCCTCCAGTTGAGGGGCGATGGGGCGCAGTTCCTCCACGGCCAGCACCGGGTGACGGGCCGTGCCGCCCCGCTCCACGCGGCCGAGCTGAAGTGTCGTACGGCCCTTGTCCTCCACCAGTACGGCGATCCGTATGCCGTCGGCGGCCACCTTGATCGCCTTGATCCGCCGGCCGTGCAGCCCCGGCACCGCGACCTGCTCGGGGTCGCCCTGCCCCTCCCGCAGCCGCAGCAGGCGCGAGCCCCGCTGGTCCCGGTCGGCGATCCACAGGTCGCCCAGTCCGTCCCAGCTCGGCGCGGTGAGCCCGTCGTCGGGGCCCTTGCCGCCGCCCGCGCTCGTCAGCCGGGCGGGACCGCGCTGGGCGCCGTCCTCCAGCGCGGCCACGTACAACGACCTGCCGTCGCTGGTGACCCCGGCCGCGGTGTCCTCGCCGCGGGAGATCGCCACCGAGCGCAGCGGGGTCTTGCCACGGCCGAACGGTCCCGGTACGGGCAGCGGGTCCGTGGCCGTGTCGGACATGCTGACGACCTTCTGACCGGCGTCGATGAAGTACTCCTGGGCGGGCCGGCCCACCCGCCGGTACGGGGCGAAGGAGGCCCCGGCCTGCCCTTGCGTCAGGACGCACAGCTCCTCGCCGTGCTCGTCCTGGAGCTGCACCTCGCTGATCTTGGACGCCCGGGTCATGTCCTGGACGGTGAAGAAGAGCTGCGCCGCCATCCGCCGGCACTGCCCGGCGTCGGCCCGCGCCGCCTGCTTGTTCAGACGCACCTTCAGGGCGTTGGAGTCGTCCAGCGACAGCGCGCGGCTCTTGAGGCGGGTGCCGGTCGGGAAGGCGGTGGCGGTCACCTGGTCGAGCCAGTCCGTGGGGCCCTCCAGGAGCGCCTGCACGCTGGCGGTGACCGGGTCTATCCGCTGGCGCAGGTAGACGGGGTCGGCGACCAGGACGTTACGGCCCGCCTTGGGCTCCTGGGCCTCCGACTTGTAGTTGGCGAAGTAGTACTTGTTGACCGAACGGTAGATGCGCCGGAAGTCGGATTGCCCGAGCACCAGCCCGTCCGGCAGCCGGTCGATGCGCCACTGGCCGCGCTCCTTGGTCAGGTGGACGCTCTGCTTGTACGCCTTCTCCTGCGGCGTGTAGGTGTGGCTGCGGTCCACGGTGGCGACCTGGCTGCCGGAGAGCGTGACCGTGTAGCCGTTGGGGTCCTCACGGTTGGCCGGCCCCTTGGGCTCGGCCTTCGGGCGTTCCTGGAGCACACTGGTCGCCGCGAACGGCTGCCATCTGCGCTTCGCCGACTTGGCCAGGTACTGGCTCGCCGTACGGAAGTCCACCTCGTCGCTGGTCGTCGCGTCGAGGAAGCCGCTGACGATCTCGGTCGGCTGGGCGCCGTCCTGCGGCGGTACGCCGTAGACCCGTACCTGTGAGTCGGCGTCCGCGCGCGGTGACTGGTCGACCGCCTGCACCTCGCCGCTGTCCGGCATCGACGCACAGCCCGCCAGCAGCAGCGCGCCGCAGCTCAGCAGCGCGATACGGCGGGTGCGCGCGCGGGCGTGGACAGGGCGCCGCCGCGCGCCCGCGCCGCCGGTGCGCACCCCAGCCTCCTCGCGTCCGTCTTCAGCGGCCACCCAGCTCATCCCCCCGGTTCGCGTCCGGCGTCCTGCTCACCGGCACGCCACCGTTCCGTCCGTCCACCTCGTCATCCCGTACGCGGACACCATCGACCGGTACGTGTACGCCGTCGGTCGGCGCGCCGTCGCTCCGTACGCCGCTGCCTCGCGCGCCGTCACCTCGTACGCCGTTGCCCCGGACGCCATCGCCCCGTGCACCGTTGCTTCGCACGCCATCGCCCCGTACGCCGTTGCTTCGCACGCCATCCCGTACGTCACCGCGTGGCGTGCCGTCCGTCGGGCCGACCACCCGGGCGCCGCTGCCGGGCAGGGCCGCCGGGTCGGCCTCGGGGCGGGCCGCGCCGCGCTGCTCCGGCGCACGGCTCTGGGCCGGAATCGTGGAGCTCTTGCGGACCGTGCCGCGCGGCCGGCCGGCGCCCCCCAGCGCGCGGTTGCGCCGCGAGTCCTCCGGTTCGAGCGGTATCGGCGAGCCGCGCAGCGCCTCACCGGCCACACACGGCAGCGTCAGCCTGAACTGCGAGCCGCCGCCCGGCTCGCCCCACGCCTGGAGCCAGCCGCCGTGCAGCCGGGCGTCCTCGACCGCGATCGACAGGCCCAGACCCGTACCGCCGGTGGTGCGGGCCCGAGCGGGGTCCGCGCGCCAGAAACGGTTGAAGACGCGGGTGGCCTCGCCGGGCTTGAGCCCGACGCCGTAGTCGCGCACCGCGACCGCCACCGCCCCGCCGTTCTTGCCGCCGGCGGACGCCAGCCGCACCACGACGTTCCGGCCCTCGCCGTGTTCCACGGCGTTGACGACGAGGTTGCGCAGCACGCGCTCCACGCGCCGGGCGTCGGCCTCGGCGACGACGGGCCGCTCGGCGCCGCGTACCACGATCCGGCTGCCCTTGCGCTCGGCCAGCGGTTCGGCGCCCTCGATGACGCGGTTGACCACGTCCCGCAGGTCGATCGGCTCGGCCTCCAGCGCCGCCGCGCCCGCGTCGAACCGGCTGATCTCCAGCAGGTCGGCGAGGAGCGACTCGAAGCGGTCGAGCTGTCCGTTGAGCAGTTCGGCGGAGCGCGCGGTGACCGGATCGAAGTCCTCGCGCGCGTCGTGGATGACCTCCGCGGCCATCCGTACGGTCGTCAGCGGCGTCCGCAGTTCGTGCGAGACGTCGGAGACGAAGCGGCGCTGCATCCGGGACAGCTCCTCAAGCTGCTGGATCTTGACCTGGAGGTTCTGTGCCATCTTGTTGAAGGACTCGCCGAGCCGGGCGATGTCGTCCTCGCCGGTGACCTTCATGCGTTCCTGGAGGAGCCCGGCGGCCAGCCGCTCGGAGATCCCGGCGGCCATCCGTACGGGCGTGACGACCTGGCGCACCACGAGCCAGGCGATCGCGCCGAGCAGGATCACCACGAACACCCCGGCCGTCGCCAGCGTGCCCTTCACCAGCTTCAGGGACTTCTCCTCCTGGCTGAAGGGGAAGAGGTAGTAGAGCTGGTACGGGTTGCTGTTGGCGTCGTTGAGGCGCTTGCCGATGACGAGCGCGGGCTCGCCCTCGTCCGACCCGATGCGCTTGATCTGGGTGTACTGGCGGTACGTCCCGGCCTTGCTGTCCAGCTCCCGGCGCAGCTCGGCGGGGACGCTGCGCTCGGGGTCGACGTCCCCGGAGGCCCGCGGGCCCCGGGTGGCCGGGCTGCCGTCGCCGAAGGGCTCCTCCGCGGCGGATCCGGAGCTGAGCACCACGACGGAGAAGACGCCCTGGCCACCGCTGGCGAGCTGCTCCACCAGGCTGGTCAGCCAGGTGGCGGAGTCCTGCGTGCCCCGGTTGCCGGTCCGCCCGCTGTCGTCGGTCCGTACGTCCCCGGCGCCGTCGGCCATCTTCTGGGCGACGCCGAATCCGCCCGCGGCCTGGCTCTGCGCCGCCTGCCGCTTGGCTTCCAGCAGACCGTTGCGCACCTGCCCGATGACCACGAAGCCCAGCAGCAGCACCACGGCCAGGGACATCAAAAGCGTGGTCGCGACCACCCGGAGCTGGATGTTGCGCCGCCACAGCCGCAGTGCGGGCAGCAGCGGACGGCGCACCCAGCGGCCGAAGAGCCTGAGCAGGGGGTGGACCGGGCCGCTCGCCGCGCCGTCGGGCAGCAGTTGCCCGCCGCGCAGCAGGCGGCCGGACCACCGATCGATAAACCGTCCGGAGTTAGACATTTCACCCGCCGTGCCGACGGCCCGCCCCCGTCTGTTTTCCTCCGGGGCCACACCGTCGTCCCGGGTCATGTCAGCTTGGTCCGGCCTTGTAACCGACGCCCCGCACCGTCACCACGATCTCCGGCCGCTCCGGGTCCCGCTCGACCTTCGAGCGCAGCCGCTGCACATGGACGTTGACCAGCCGGGTGTCCGCAGCATGCCGGTAGCCCCACACCTGTTCGAGCAGCACCTCACGGGTGAAGACCTGCCACGGCTTACGGGCCAGCGCCACCAGCAGATCGAACTCCAGCGGCGTCAGCGCGATCGACTGGCCGTCCCGCTTGACGGAGTGCCCTGCCACATCGATGACCAGGTCACCGATCGCCAGTTGCTCGGGCGTCGGCTCCTCCGAGCGCCGCAGCCGCGCCCGGATCCGGGCCACCAGCTCCTTGGGCTTGAACGGCTTGACGATGTAGTCGTCCGCGCCCGACTCAAGCCCGACCACCACGTCGACGGTGTCGCTCTTGGCGGTGAGCATGACCACCGGCACGCCCGACTCGGCCCGGATCAGCCGGCACACCTCGATGCCGTCCCTGCCGGGCAGCATGAGGTCGAGCAGGACCAGGTCGGGCTTGGTCTCGCGGAAGGCGGCGAGAGCCTTGTCGCCGTCCGACACGAACGACGGTTCAAAGCCTTCGCCGCGCAGCACGATGCCGAGCATCTCTGCCAGTGCGGTGTCGTCGTCGACGACCAGGACGCGTCCCTTCATTCGGCCATCATCCCATTACCTGATCGTGACTTTCCCAATCGTGATGTGGAACACAGCTTCGCCACGCCCTCCCGGGTCACCGGAGACACCACCCCGGCTTCGGTCACCAGAGCCGTCACCAGCTCCGGCGGCGTGACGTCGAAGGCCGGGTTGTAGGCCTGCGCGCCCAGCGGGGCCACCGCGGTCCCGATTCCGGGCTCGGTCCCGAACCCCGGGACGAACGGAAATGGGAATTCCGTCACTTCGTGTCCCGGCCGCTGCTCCACCTCGATCAGTGCTCCCTCCGCCGTACCGAGATCCACCGTGCTCGTCGGCGCCACCACCACGAACGGAATGTGGTGATAGCGGGCCAGCACCGCCAGCGGATAGCTGCCGACCTTGTTGGCGACGGACCCGTCCGCCGTCACCCGGTCCGCGCCGATCAGCACCGCGTCCACCTCACCCGCCGCGAACAGCGACCCCGCCGCACCGTCCGCCAGCACCGTGTAGGCCATGCCCGCCCGCGCCGCCTCGTAAGCGGTCAGCCGGGCTCCTTGCAGCAGCGGCCTGGTCTCGTCCACCCACAGCCGGCGCAGCCGTCCCGCACGGTGCGCCGCCAGGATCACCGCCAGGGCGGTCCCCTCACCGCCGGACACCAGCGCGCCGGTGTTGCAGTGGGTGAGTATCCGGTGGCCGCCGCCCGGCAGCAGCTCGTCCAGCAGCCCCAGACCGTGCTCCGCCATCCGCGCGCTGGCCCACGCGTCCTCCTGGTGCACCGCCCGGGCCTCGGCCAGCGCCGCCGCCGCGGCCCGCTCCACGGCTCCCGGCCCGTTCCCGCCGGGGCCGTCGAGCGCTTCGCGGTACGCCCCGGCGGCCCGTCGTACGCCGTACGCCAGATTGACCGCCGTCGGCCGGGCGTGCGCCAGCGCCTCGGCCGCCTCGGCCACGTCATACCCCCGGGCGGCGGCCAGTGCGACGCCGTACGCCCCGGCGATGCCCAGCAGCGGGGCCCCACGGACGGCCAGGCTCCGGATCGCCTGGACCAGGGCCGGCACATCCGTACAGAAGAGCTCGACCTCCTCCGCGGGCAGTCGCGTCTGATCGAGAAGGACCAGTACGGGTCCCTCCGGCGGCTCCTCCCATCGCAGTGTCGGAACTGCGGGTGCCTCGGCGACGCCCGCCACAGATACCTCGTACCGATCGGCCATCCGCCCAGTCTGCCGCCGACAGCACGTGGAGCAGAAGGTCTTCTTCGGGTAAGGGCCCAAGGACGGCATCCCCCGCGCCATGACACGATGACTGGCACCGCGGACCCCGGACCCCGGCCGCGCAGGCGGACGGGCAGCATGAAGGAGCGACGATGAACAACTCTCCGGGCTGGGCCTCGCCCGGATCCTCCCCTTCCGACGAGCCGGACCGCGGCACCAAGGAGCAGCCACACCCCACGAGCGGGTCCGGCGCCACGGAACCTCCCGAGACAGCGGACCGGCCTGAGACCGCAGATCGTCCCGAGACGGCGGATCAGCAGGAGCCCGCGGATCAGCACGGTTCCGCCGGGCGGCAGATACCGCCGCAGTGGTCCAAGGACCGGCCTCCCGCCGGACAGTGGTCCGCGCCCGCAGGCGGCACGGACGACGGCGGAACCAGCGGCCCCGGCCCGTCCGCCGCAGCGGGCACGCCCGGTCCGGGCGACCGGTCCCGCGCGCAGAGCGGCCTGGGCGGACCCCACCAGCAGGGCGCCCCGGGCGGCCCGGCGGGCTGGTACGGGCCTGCCGGCTGGGGCGGCTGGGCCCCGCCGCCCGCCGCCAAGCCCGGTGTCATCCCGCTGCGTCCGCTCGGCGTCGGCGAGATACTGGACGGCGCGGTGTCCACCATGCGCGCCCACTGGCGCACCGTGCTCGGCATATCCCTGGCCGTCGCGGTTCTCTCGCAGACCGCGGTCACCCTCGTCTCCGGCCTGTGGTTCCCCGAAACGAGCACGGTCACCCTGGAACAGAACGCCGACGTGTCGTTCCGGGACGCCGCCCACACCCTGGGCAACGCCCTGGGCAGCGCGGGCGTCAGCTCGCTGATCGGACTGCTCAGCACCCTGGTCGTCACCGGGCTGCTCACCATCGTTGTCAGCCGGGCCGTCCTGGGCCGTCAGGTGACCGCCCGTGAAGCCTGGCAGGATTCCCGCGCCCAGCTTCCCCGGCTCCTCGGGCTCCTCCTGCTGCTTCCCGTGATCGCGACGGCGGTCATGGCCGCCGGTATGGCTCCCGGCGTCATCCTGGCCGTCACCGCCTCGCCCATGGCGGGCGTCTCTCTCGCCGCGATCGGGGGGCTGGCCGCCGTTGCCGTGGTGACCTGGCTCTGGGTGCGCTTCAGCCTGGCCGCACCGGCCCTGATGCTGGAGAAGCAGGGCGTCCTGACCTCGATGCGCCGCTCCGCCAAGCTCGTACGCGGCTCCTGGTGGCGGGTGCTCGGCGTCCAGCTCCTGGCCTACCTGCTGATCGCCGTGGTCAACCTGATCGTCCAGATCCCCGCCACGATCGTCGCCTACCTCCTGGGCGGCGAGGACCTGGCGGCCTGGGCGAACGGGGACAGCAGCACCACCGGCTGGACCTTCCTGATCTGCATGGGGGTCGGCGCCGTGATCAGCTCGGCCATCACCTTCCCCATCAGCGCCGGTGTCACCGCGCTGCTCTACATGGACCAGCGCATCCGCCGCGAGGCCCTCGACCTCGAACTCGCCCGCGCCGCCGGACTGCCCGGTTACGAGGCTGGGACCGGCGCGGCCGGCGGCCAGGGCGCGGACGCCGGCGGCGTCGGCCGGCCTGCTGACGGCACCGCCTCGGGAGGCTGATGCCGTGACGGCGGCGGGGAGGACGTCGGCGCTCGCGCGCCTTTTGGCGCGCTCCGGTGACGAGGTACCGGTGGGGACCCCGCGCGGCCCCGCCCGGGAGGCGGCGGAACGTGAACTGTCCGATCCGCGGTACCACCAGGACGACCCGAACCTGCTCCAGCGCGTCCTGGAGTGGATCTGGCGCCGCATCGGCGATCTCTTCGCCGCAGCCGCCGGGACCAGCCCGGGCGGCTGGGTCGGGCTGCTCGTCATCGCCGCCGTCGCCGTACTCCTCGCCGTCGCCCTGCGGCTCCGGCTCGGCGCGCTGCGCCGGGCCACCACCAGCGCCGGCACGCTCTTCGACGACCGCCCGCACAGCGCGGCCGAACACCGCGCCGCCGCCGAACGGCACGCGGCCCTCGGCCGGTGGACCGAGGCCGTCCAGGAACGGATGCGTGCCCTGGTCCTCGCCCTGGAGGAACGCGCGCTGCTGACTCCCGTACCCGGCCGCACCGCCGACGAGGCCGCCGCCGAGGCCGGCCGCACCCTGCCCGCCCACGCCGGCCGGCTGCGCACCGCGGCCCGTACCTTCGACGACGTCACATACGGCGGCCGTCCCGGCACCGAGCAGGAGTACACCTTCCTGGCCACCCTGGACACCGACCTGCGGCATACCAAGCCCCAGTTGACCGCCGCGTCCCAGGGTGGCGGCCTGTGAGCGCGGCCACCACGGACACCAGCTCCGTCTCCCTCACGGCCCGGCACCTGTGGACCCGGTTCCGCGGGCTGCTGCTCGCCTTCTTCGTCCTCCTGATGAGCGGCGTCCTGCTGGCGACCCTGCGGTCCGGGGAACAGCACGGACGGCTCGACCCCCGCTCGGCCGACCGCTACGGCAGCCACGCACTGGCCAAGCTCCTCGCCGACCGCGGTGTCACCACCGAGGTCGTCACCTCCACCCGCGAAGCCGCCGCGTCTGCCGGGCCGGATTCCACCCTCCTGATCACCGACCCCGACCTGCTCTCCCCCAGCCAACTGGCCACTCTGGGCCCGACCGCCGGGCACACCGCGGGCCGCACCGTCCTGCTCGCCCCCGGCCCCGCCGCCCTGGACACCTTCGCCCCCGGCGTCACCACGGGCGCGCCCACCGGTGTCGCGGTCCGCGCGCCGGGCTGCGCCCTGCCCGCCGCCCGCCGCGCGGGCGACGCCGAACTGGGCGGCCCGCGCTACTCCACCGGCGACCGGCACGCCGACCGCTGCTACCCGGACGACGGCATGGCCACCCTGCTGCGCCTGCCGGCCACTGCCGGCCACGACACCGTGCTCCTCGGCTCCGCGGACATCCTCTACAACCGGCGTCTGGCCGAGCACGGCAACGCCTCGCTCGCCCTCCAGCTCCTCGGCTCCCACAAGCATCTGGTCTGGTACCTCCCCTCGGTCAGCGATCCCGCCTCCACCCCGGACGACCGGCGCGGTTTCTTCGATCTGATCCCCTCCGGCTGGCGATGGGGGCTGCTCCAACTGGCCATCGCCGCCGTACTCGCGGCCCTGTGGCGGGCCCGCCGTCTCGGCCCGCTGGTACCCGAACGGCTTCCGGTCGCCGTCCCCGCCACCGAGACGACCGAGGGCCACGCGCGCCTCTACCAACAGGCGCAGGCCCGCGACCGCGCGGGCGACGTCCTGCGGGCCGCCACCCGCACCCGGATCGCCCTGCTCACCGGTGTGGCACCGGCCCACGCCCACACCCCCGACGTCCTCTTCCCGGCCGTCGCCGCCCGCCTGGGCACGGACCCTGACGTGCAACCCGGCCTGCGCGCGCTGCTCTTCGGCCCGGCGCCCGCGGACGACAAGGCACTGGTCGGCCTGGCCGACGACCTCGACCACCTCGAACGCTCGATCCTGTCCCAAGAGAGGCCCGTCCCCCGTGAGCACCCCGACCGCTGAGCGCGCCCGAGCTTCCCTGGAAGATCTGCGCACCGAGATAGCCAAGGCCGTCGTCGGCCAGGACCCGGTCGTCACCGGCCTGGTCGTCGCCCTGCTCTGCCGTGGGCACGTCCTGCTCGAAGGCGTCCCC
Organism: Streptomyces sp. MST-110588; assembly: GCF_022695595.1. Lineage (NCBI taxonomy): Bacteria > Bacillati > Actinomycetota > Actinomycetes > Kitasatosporales > Streptomycetaceae > Streptomyces > Streptomyces sp. MST-110588. Next base: position 5,015,411 of record NZ_CP074380.1, on the reverse strand, counting down.
GGCGTCGCCAAGACCCTGCTCGTACGCGCCCTCTCCGCGACCTTGGAACTCGACACCAAGCGCGTCCAGTTCACCCCGGACCTGATGCCCAGCGACGTCACCGGCTCGCTCGTCTACGACTCCCGCAGCTCCGAATTCTCCTTTCAGCCCGGCCCGGTCTTCACCAATCTCCTGCTCGCCGACGAAATCAACCGCACTCCCCCCAAGACCCAGGCGTCTCTGCTCGAAGCCATGGAAGAACGCCAGGTCACCGTCGACGGAACGCCCCGCCCGCTTCCCGAACCCTTTCTCGTCGCGGCCACCCAGAACCCCGTCGAGTACGAGGGCACCTATCCGCTGCCCGAGGCCCAACTCGACCGGTTCCTGCTGAAGCTGACGGTTCCGCTGCCCACCCGCCAGCACGAGATAGACATCCTCACCCGGCACGCCGAAGGCTTCAGCCCGCGCGACCTCGACGCCGCCGGCCTGCGCCCCGTCGCCGGCCCCGCCGACCTGGAAGCAGCCCGCGCCGCGGTCGGCGAGACCGCCGTCTCTCCCGAAGTCACCGGCTACATCGTCGATATCTGTCGTGCCACCCGCGAATCCCCCTCGCTCGCCCTGGGCGTCTCACCCAGAGGCGCCACCGCACTGCTCTCCACTTCCCGCGCCTGGGCCTGGCTGACCGGCCGTGACTACGTCATTCCCGACGATGTCAAAGCGCTCGCCCTGCCCACACTCCGCCACCGCGTCCAGCTCCGCCCCGAAGCCGAGATGGAGGGAGTCACCGCCGACTCCGTCATCAACGCCGTGCTCGCCCACCTCCCCGTCCCCCGCTGACGGAGCGCACCGTGGCCCTGACCGGACGCACCGCCCTCCTCGCCGCCCTCGGAGCTCTCTTCGTCGGCTTGCTGCTCCCGAGCTGGACCGGCATTCTCACCGTCCAACTCTCCCTGCTCGTAGCAATCTTGTGCGATCTCGCCCTTGCCGCACCAGTGCGAAAGCTCCATTTCACTCGAACCGGTGATACGTGCGTTCGACTCGGCGAGGCGGCCCAGGTGCACCTGACCATCACCAACCCGGCTCGCCGCCCCTTGCGTGCCGACCTCCGCGACGCCTGGCCGCCCAGCACCTTCCACCCCGGTACCGAGGTACCCGCCTCCCGCCACGCCCTGCGGGTCCCGGCCGCGGAACGCCGCCGCGTGACCACCGCGCTCCGTCCCACCCGCCGCGGCGACCACCGCGCCGTCCGCGTCACGGTCCGCTCCTACGGCCCCCTCGGCCTGGCGGCCCGGCAGGGCAGCCACCACATCCCCTGGACCCTGCGCGCCCTGCCCGCCTTCGCCAGCCGCAAGCACCTGCCCGCCAAGCTGGCCCGCCTGCGCGAACTGGACGGACACACCAGCATCCTGACCCGCGGTGAGGGCACGGAGTTCGACAGCCTGCGCGACTATGCCCCGGCGACGACACGCGTTCCATCGACTGGCGCGCCACCGCCCGCCGGCAGAGCGTGGCCGTACGCACCTGGCGGCCCGAGCGCGACCGCCGCATCCTGCTGGTGCTGGAAACCGGCCGCACCTCCGCCGGCCGCGTCGGCGACACACCTCGTCTGGACGCCTCCATGGACGCGGCCCTCCTGCTCGCAGCCCTCGCCGCGCGCGCCGGCGACCGCGTGGACCTCCTCGCCTACGACCGTCGCGTACGCGCTTCGGTCCAGGGACACACGGCCCGCGACCTGCTTCCCGCGCTGACCGACGCGCTCGCCCCGCTGGAACCGGAACTCATCGAGGCGGACGCCCGCGGGCTGGCCTCGGCCATCCACCGCGCCGCACCACGCCGCTGCCTCGTCGTCCTGTTCACCGGCCTGGACACGGCCCCGGTCGAAGAGGGGCTGCTGCCCGTGCTCCCCGGCCTCACCCGGCGCAACGAGGTCCTCGTCGCCGCCGTCGCGGACCCCCGTATCGAGGAAATGGCCGCCGGCCGCCACACGCCCGAAGCCGTGTATGCCGCAGCCGCCGCCGAACAGAGCCGCGCGGCCCGCCGCCTCACCGCTGACCGCCTGCGCCGTCACGGCGTCACCGTCATCGACGCCACCCCGGCCCGCCTCGCCCCCGAGCTGGCGGATGCCTACCTGTCCCTCAAGGCCGGCGGCAGGCTGTAGCAAGCCTGTCCAGCAGGCCGCTCAGCCTGCGGCCGGGACTCACTATCTACTGTTTCTCCACCCGGCAGCGGTCCTTGACGGCCACGACGACCGTGACCGCGGTGCCGGCAAGGAGCGGGATCAACATTCCGGCGAACATCCACAGGGGTATGTCCGGATCAGGCGCGGAACGCCACAGGATCCCGCAGCCCACGAGAAGGGAGACGCCGATTGACGTGTTGAGCAGCAGCACGGCCCGGGCGGCCCGGCGTGCCGAGGCGCGGCTGCCCGGTCTGTTCACCAGGGAGGAGGATGGTCCCCCGGCGAACGGCGCCGCGCTCCGCAATTCGTCGCGTGGTGTCACGCGCAGGGTCAGTTCGGCACAGGCGACCATCAGTACGGTCACCCCCACGTACACAAAGACCAGCAGGAACGCACTGCCGATCGACCGGTCCGTCCAGGCATCCACTCCGCTCGTGCCGATGTGCTTCGGGATCTGATCCGGCAGATGGGCGTACCGGAGCACACCCCAGACGGTCATTGCGACGAGGAGGATGATGGGGGAAACCAACCACGGTCGGACGGGGGAAGTGAACACCATGCATTGATCGTCTACCGCGGACGTACGTGCGGAAAGAACTCTTCAGGCCACTCGTCCAGCCCAAAACAAAAAAGCTCCGGTCCCTGAACCACAAAGGTTCAGGGACCGGAGCTGAATTATTGTTCGGCGGCGTCCTACTCTCCCACAGGGTCCCCCCTGCAGTACCATCGGCGCTGAAAGGCTTAGCTTCCGGGTTCGGAATGTAACCGGGCGTTTCCCTAACGCTATGACCACCGAAACACTATGAAGATGAACTCCAGCCAGCACAGGCGAGTTCGTTACTTCAGAACCTACACAGTGGACGCGAGCAACTGAGGACAAGCCCTCGGCCTATTAGTACCAGTCAACTCCACACCTTACGGCGCTTCCATATCTGGCCTATCAACCCAGTCGTCTACTGGGAGCCTTAACCCCTCAAAGGAGGTGGGAGCCCTCATCTCGAAGCAGGCTTCCCGCTTAGATGCTTTCAGCGGTTATCCTTTCCGAACGTAGCCAACCAGCCATGCCCTTGGCAGAACAACTGGCACACCAGAGGTCCGTCCGTCCCGGTCCTCTCGTACTAGGGACAGCCCTTCTCAAGACTCCTACGCGCACAGCGGATAGGGACCGAACTGTCTCACGACGTTCTAAACCCAGCTCGCGTACCGCTTTAATGGGCGAACAGCCCAACCCTTGGGACCGACTCCAGCCCCAGGATGCGACGAGCCGACATCGAGGTGCCAAACCATCCCGTCGATATGGACTCTTGGGGAAGATCAGCCTGTTATCCCCGGGGTACCTTTTATCCGTTGAGCGACGGCGCTTCCACAAGCCACCGCCGGATCACTAGTCCCTACTTTCGTACCTGCTCGACCCGTCAGTCTCACAGTCAAGCTCCCTTGTGCACTTACACTCAACACCTGATTGCCAACCAGGCTGAGGGAACCTTTGGGCGCCTCCGTTACCCTTTAGGAGGCAACCGCCCCAGTTAAACTACCCACCAGACACTGTCCCTGATCCGGATCACGGACCCAGGTTAGACATCCAGCACGACCAGAGTGGTATTTCAACAACGACTCCCCCGCCACTGGCGTGACGAGATCACAGTCTCCCACCTATCCTACACAAGCCGAACCGAACACCAATATCAAGCTATAGTAAAGGTCCCGGGGTCTTTCCGTCCTGCTGCGCGAAACGAGCATCTTTACTCGTAGTGCAATTTCACCGGGCCTATGGTTGAGACAGTCGAGAAGTCGTTACGCCATTCGTGCAGGTCGGAACTTACCCGACAAGGAATTTCGCTACCTTAGGATGGTTATAGTTACCACCGCCGTTTACTGGCGCTTAAGTTCTCAGCTTCGCAACCCCGAAAGGTCACTAACCGGTCCCCTTAACGTTCCAGCACCGGGCAGGCGTCAGTCCGTATACATCGCCTTACGGCTTCGCACGGACCTGTGTTTTTAGTAAACAGTCGCTTCTCGCTGGTCTCTGCGGCCACCACCAGCTCAGGATGCAAGACCCCTCACCAGCAATGGCCCCCCTTCTCCCGAAGTTACGGGGGCATTTTGCCGAGTTCCTTAACCATAGTTCACCCGAACGCCTCGGTATTCTCTACCTGACCACCTGAGTCGGTTTAGGGTACGGGCCGCCATGAAACTCGCTAGAGGCTTTTCTCGACAGCATAGGATCATCCACTTCACCACAATCGGCTCGGCATCAGGTCTCAGCCTTAACGTGCGACGGATTTGCCTACCGCACGGCCTACACCCTTACCCCGGGACAACCACCGCCCGGGCTGGACTACCTTCCTGCGTCACCCCATCACTTACCTACTACCACCTTGGGTCAGCGGCTCCACCACTCCCCTTGCTCCGAAGAGCGCAGGGCGGCTTCACGGCCTTAGCATTAATGGGCTCGATACTGGGCGTTTCAAAGCGGGTACCGGAATATCAACCGGTTGTCCATCGACTACGCCTGTCGGCCTCGCCTTAGGTCCCGACTTACCCTGGGCAGATCAGCTTGACCCAGGAACCCTTAGTCAATCGGCGCACACGTTTCCCACGTGTGTATCGCTACTCATGCCTGCATTCTCACTCGTGAACCGTCCACAACTACCTTCCAGTGCTGCTTCACCCGGCACACGACGCTCCCCTACCCATCACGATCCCCGTTAGGGGTAATACCGCAATGACACGACTTCGGCGGTGTGCTTGAGCCCCGCTACATTGTCGGCGCGGAATCACTTGACCAGTGAGCTATTACGCACTCTTTCAAGGGTGGCTGCTTCTAAGCCAACCTCCTGGTTGTCTCTGCGACTCCACATCCTTTCCCACTTAGCACACGCTTAGGGGCCTTAGTCGATGCTCTGGGCTGTTTCCCTCTCGACCATGGAGCTTATCCCCCACAGTCTCACTGCCGCGCTCTCACTTACCGGCATTCGGAGTTTGGCTAAGGTCAGTAACCCGGTAGGGCCCATCGCCTATCCAGTGCTCTACCTCCGGCAAGAAACACACGACGCTGCACCTAAATGCATTTCGGGGAGAACCAGCTATCACGGAGTTTGATTGGCCTTTCACCCCTAACCACAGGTCATCCCCCAGGTTTTCAACCCTGGTGGGTTCGGTCCTCCACGAAGTCTTACCTCCGCTTCAACCTGCCCATGGCTAGATCACTCCGCTTCGGGTCTTGGGCACGCTACTCAACGCCCTCTTCGGA